>JBEDNE010000186.1:0-5956 GCA_041170745.1 Pseudomonadota bacterium | reverse complement strand
AAGATCAAAATCAAGCAGGTCGGTTCGCCGATCCGTCGGACCCAAGATCAGCGTGCAACGCTGATCGGCCTGGGCCTCAACAAGATGCATCGTGTGTCTGAACTGGAAGATACGCCCGCTGTGCGTGGCATGATCAAGAAGGTTCGTCACATGGTGGAAGTGCTCGACGCCTAATGGCGTCGGGCATCCCGCCCTTAAAAGCGGGATCCGGGATGTTAAGCGCGCATCATCCCAGGGCTTAAGCGACACCCGTGCGGGCTGTGGCCCGCACTTTTTAGCGAGTGCAGCACAATGAAACTCAATGAAATTCGTGATAATCCTGGCGCCCGTAAGGGCCGTATGCGCGTTGGACGCGGCATCGGTTCTGGCAAGGGCAAGACCGGTGGTCGTGGCCAAAAGGGTCAGAAGAGCCGTGAAGGCGTTTCGATCGCAGGCTTTGAAGGCGGTCAGATGCCGCTGCACATGCGCCTGCCGAAGCGTGGCTTTAACAATATTTTCGCCAAGGATTATGCTGAGGTGAACCTCGGCGCGATCCAGAAGCTGGTTGATGCCAAGAAGCTCGATACGAAGGGCGTTATTGATCATAACGCACTCAAGGCGGCTGGCGTTGCCCGCGGCGGCAAGGACGGCGTCCGTATTCTCGCCAAGGGTGCCATTACGGCCAAGATTAATCTGCGTGTTGCTGGCGCTTCGGCGGCGGCAAAGGCTGCAGTTGAGAAGGCTGGTGGCTCCGTGGACGTGATTCACGTTGTTCCGGCTGCTGAAAAGGCCGCTGCCAAGAAGGGCACGACCAAGGCGAAGGCAAAAGCCTGAGGAAAACTTGCTCAGGGCTTAGACAATAGCTGAAGAATCTTTATATGGATCGGCGGGCTGTCCCTTGGGGCTGACCCGCCGTTCTTATTTCAAGGGTGTCGATATCCATGGCAAGTTCCGCCGAACAGATGGCCGGTCTTAATCTTTCCCGCTTTTCGCAGGCGACCGAGCTCAAGAATCGGATCTGGTTTACGCTTGGGGCGTTGGTTGTTTTCCGACTGCTGAGCCATGTGCCGCTTCCGGGGATCGACCCTAAGGCGCTCGAAGCGCTGTTCAACACCACCAAAGGCGGGGTGCTTGATTTCTTTAACATGTTCTCTGGTGGATCGCTGGAGCGGATGAGCCTCATCGCACTGGGTGTGATGCCGTATATCACGGCGTCGATTGTTGTGCAGTTGGGCACATCGCTGTCGCCGACACTCGCTGCGTTGAAGAAAGAGGGCGAAAGCGGGCGCCAGAAGCTGAACCAATATACGCGCTATGGCACGGTCGTTTTGACGATTGTGCAAGGCTATTTCATTGCAGTGGGGCTGGAAAGCTGGGGCGCGACACAAGGGCTGTCTGCCGTTGTAGAGCCCGGCCCGCTGTTTCGCGTGGCGTGCGTGACCGCGCTTTTGGGCGGGACCATGTTCTTGATGTGGCTGGGCGAACAGATCACCAGTCGTGGCATTGGCAATGGCATTTCGCTGATCATCATGGCGGGCATTGTCTCAACGTTGCCGCAAACTTTGGCGCAGGTATTTGAAGGTGGCCGTACCGGCACCATGCAGCCGCTGATGGTTTTGGGCATTGGTGTGGCCGTGATCGCCCTGATTGCCTTTATTTGTTTCATGGAGCGCGCGCAGCGCCGTGTTTTGATCCAATATCCCAAGCGTCAGACGCAGCGGGGCATGATGCAGGCAGATAAGAGCTTTCTGCCGCTAAAGATTAACACTGCCGGCGTCATCCCGCCGATCTTTGCCTCGTCGCTTCTGTTGATGCCGCTGACGCTGGTGCAATTTGCCGGGCAAGATGCCACGCAGGATAGCAAAATGGGGGATTTTGTGCTGGGCGTGACCAACGCCCTGCAGCATGGCTCCCCACTTTATATGGCGCTGTATGCGCTGGGCATTATCTTCTTCTGCTTTTTCTACACGGCCGTTGTGTTCAACCCAGAAGAAACTGCAGATAATTTGAAGCGCTATGGCGGGTTCATTCCTGGCATCCGCCCGGGCAAGAACACCGAGACCTATCTCGATTATGTTCTGACGCGCATCACAGTTGTTGGGGCGGCGTATTTGACCCTCGTCTGCCTCGTGCCAGAGTTTATGTTCTCTAGCTTAGGCTTTGTGGCCATTGGCGGCACCAGCCTGCTGATTGTCGTGAACGTGACGATGGACACGGTTACGCAGATCCAGAGCCATATGTTGGCCCACCAATATGGCGATCTGATCAAGAAGGCGAAGCTCAAGGGGGGAGCACGGCGTTGAACATCATTCTGCTAGGCCCGCCGGGCGCGGGTAAAGGAACGCAAGCCAGCCGTTTGCAAGACGAGCGTGGCATGGTGCAATTGTCTACCGGCGATATGCTGCGGGCAGCCGTGAAAGATGGCACGCCCGTTGGCCTTAAGGCCAAAGCAATCATGGAAGCTGGCGAGCTGGTTTCCGATGAGATTGTCTCTGGCATTATTGGTGAGGCTTTGGATAAGCTCTCGCCTGATACGGGCGTCATTTTTGATGGCTATCCACGTACCGCTGCCCAGGCAGAGTCGCTTGATGCAATTTTAGCCGCACGTGGACGCAAGCTCGATCATGTTATCGAGCTGGCCGTTGATGAAGAAGCACTGGTGGAACGGATCACCGGTCGTTTCACCTGCGGCAAATGTGGCGCAGGCTATCACGACACCTTCAAACAGCCGAAACAATCTGGCGTGTGCGACGCTTGCGGCTCGACAGAGTTTAAGCGTCGCCTAGACGATAATGAAGAAACTGTTCGCACGCGCATGGCGGAATATCGGGCCAAGACTGCACCGATTTTGCCAATTTATGAAGGCCGCCATTTGCTGAAGAAAGTCGATGGCATGGCTGCCATTGATGTTGTGACCAGCCAGATTGAGACTATCCTGGGCTAAGATAGGCGGGGAGGGGATTTCCCTCCCGCCCAAGCCTTTGTCACGCGTCTGTCATGCCAATGTCATGCGGTTGCAGTCTATGGATGGCATACGCTTCGGCATGACCGCACTTGCTTTAAGATTTGGCTTTGCCCCCGCACCGCTCAGGCCGCGTCCATCTTTACTGTCCATAGGTCAAGCCCGGGCCAACAAAGCCCAGCGTCCTTTTGGATACACCCTGTTGCGCTGGGCCTTTCGCAATAGCTAAAGCAGGCAAGGGTCGGGCGCAGATGCGCGCCGGGCGGGGCTGGCTTAGTTAAAGCCGCGTGCCAGAAAGTCCGGAACAGGCCCATTCCATCCATCATCCCCATGGTCCGGCGTTGCCTTGGGCTTCGGCGGTGCTGAGGGTGCTGGGGCAGGCGTGGCTTTCGTCTCTGGCACCTTGGCTGCACGCGGCTTGGCTGCGGGCTTTGTGCGGGGCGCTTTAGTGGCTGCAGGGGGGCTCTCCTGCTCGGGTCCAGTGTCTGCTGCGCCCCCTTGCGACGATAGTCGCTCAATCTTCAGGCCTGTCAGCTTCTCGATATTCTCAATGGCTTCGGCATCTTCTTTCGTCACGAGCGTAAAGGCGCGGCCAGAGGCCCCGCCGCGACCCGTGCGGCCAATGCGGTGGACATAATCATCCGGGTGCCAAGGCGCATCGAAGTTAAAGACGTGGCTCACGCCTTTGACGTCCAGCCCACGCGCCGCGACATCAGACGCCACAAGTAAGTTGATGTCGCCAGATTTGAACCGCTCAAGCTCCCGCAGGCGGGATGGTTGATCCATATCGCCGTGGATTTCCCCGGCTTTAAAGCGATGGCGCTTGAGGCTGGTTGCCAGTTCACGCACGGTTGTCTTGCGGTTGCAAAAGATAATCGCCGTATGGACATCTTCTGCCTGAATAATGTTGCGCAGTGTTTCCCGCTTTTTGCGCTGCTCGGTTTCTACCAAGAATTGCGCAATATTGGTGTTGGTTGTGGCGGGTCGCGCGACTTCAATGGTCTTGGGGTTCGACAAGAACCGATCCGCCAGTTTTTTAATTGGCGGTGGCATTGTGGCCGAAAACAAAAGCGTCTGCCGGTTGGTGGGCAATTTGGTGCAGATATTCTCAATATCCGGGATGAACCCCATATCGAGCATGCGGTCTGCCTCATCAATCACCAGCAGATTGCACCCTGTGAGCAAAATCTTGCCGCGCTCAAACAGATCCATCAGGCGGCCTGGCGTCGCAATGAGAACGTCGACGCCCTTTTCCAACGCCTTCACCTGATCGCCCATTTGGACGCCGCCAATCAGCAGCGCCATAGAGAGCTTGTGATATTTGCCGTATTTCTCAAAATTCTCGGCCACCTGCGCGGCCAATTCGCGCGTGGGTTCTAGAATGAGAGAACGGGGCATCAGCGCCCGTGTGCGGCCCTCACCCAGAATATCAATCATCGGCAAAACAAAGGCGGCTGTCTTGCCAGTGCCGGTTTGGGCAATGGCGATCAGGTCGCGCATCATTAAGACGCTGGGGATGGCCTGGTTCTGTACTGGCGTCGGCTCATCATAGCCGGCTTCCGTAACAGCGCGGAGCAATTCATCGGAAAGGCCGAGATCGGCAAAGCTCATGCAATAAAAGGTCCGGAAATGAAATTAAGCGCAATGTGCGCTGACTTGGTGGGCCTTGGCGCAACCGCCACAAAAGTCAAGCGAAAGCCATGCCGACCCGGCACAAGCTAGGGGCGAGGAGGGGCCAAAGTTCGGAATTTCTCAATCTCACAGGCCCCGCCTGTGCGCGAATGGATCATGTCTCTATGGGCGCATAACCGCCCGTCGCGGGTTGGTTGCAAATAAAAGCCCGAGTAAAAATCAATTGAGGGGCAGCCGCGCTCCAATCGCGCACGCACCAACTGGCCGCCGCGTAAAACCATATCGATACTATCGGGCTTGCTAATCAAAATGCCGGCAAGCGCGTTGATCGGAAAACATTTCGGCGCCGATTTTTCGCGCCATTCCCGAAAACTCATGCGTGGGCGTTCGCGGGCTTGATGTGGCGTCACGCGGATAACCACGCGACGTTCGATCACCATTTGCGCGACGTCTGGGCCAGCAACGGGGGCGTCACGCACGCTGCTCGCCAGAGCTGAAGCCCCTGGCAGTGCAGCTGCAACAGCAATCCCCAAAATAATCATTCGTTTTTGGCCCATGATTCGTACGCATCTGTCGTTCTGCGGTTGAACAGATGATGAATTGCATGGCAATGGCCTAACCGACGCCCCCGCCTGCGGAGATGAAGATGCTTGACCCTCGTGTTGCTGAGACGCTCTCCCAAATACTGGGCCCCAAGGGCTTTACCACCGACGCGCAGGATATTGCTCCCTGGCTCACAGATTGGCGCGCGCTCTATACGGGCAAGGCGGCTGCTTTGGTGTCGCCCGGCTCAGTGGCCGAGGTGCAGGCCGTGATGCGCCTTGCGGCTGAGCATCACATTCCGATTGTTCCCCAAGGCGGCAATAGCTCTATGGTGGGTGGGGCAACGCCCGATGCGCAGGGAGGTGCGATCATCCTATCGACACGGCGGATGAACGCTATTCGCAGTCTCGATGCGCAAGCCAATATCGTTGTTGCCGAGGCAGGCGTGATTTTAGCCAATTTGCATGATGCGGCGCGCGCGCAAGGCCGGCGCTTTCCACTCACACTGGGCGCGCGCGGATTGGCCACAATTGGAGGGCTGGTGTCAACCAATGCGGGCGGCACGCAGGTCCTGCGCTTTGGCACCATGCGCAAGCTGGTTCTGGGGGTCGAAGCCGTGTTGCCTGACGGGCAGCTTTATGAGGGTTTGGCAGCGCTTAAAAAAGATAATCGGGGCTATGACCTGACTCAGCTGCTGGTGGCAGCAGAGGGCACATTGGGCGTTGTAACTGCAGCCAGCTTGCGGCTTGTGCCTGATATTCTGGATCGCGCGGTGGGGTGGATCGGGGTGGAAAGCCCTGAAGCGGCGTTGAGTTTGTTGCAGCGACTGGAGGCTGAATC
>JBEDNE010000185.1:0-6527 GCA_041170745.1 Pseudomonadota bacterium | reverse complement strand
AAACCGCCGCCACCGCCGCCGCCAAAGCGGTCACCACCGCCGCCGAAGCGATCACCGCCACCGCCGAAACGATCGCCGCCACCGCCAAAGCGATTTCCACCACCGCCAAAGCGATCACCACCGCCAAAGCCGCCGTCAAAACCGCCGTCAAAACCACCATCGCGCTTATCAAAGCCGCGACCACCACGCTCACCGCGCCGCCCTCGATCAAAACCCATCCGTCAAAAAACTTTCTTCGTAATCGTGTTCGCCCAGATCAAACTAACTCCGGCCGCAGGACGAGAGCGACGGAAATTTGACGCAAAATACAGTACGCGCCGGTCCGACTATAACCCACAATGCAAAGTTCCGATAGCTTTTTCGCACATTCGGCTTTTTATGCTGTTCACATACGCTTGCGGGCAGCCGCCGGGCGGTGCAAAGGGGTTTTTTAATCTAACCAAGACTCAGCCCGATTGGGCAGCGCGCAAGTGATTCTGCGCCCGAGCCACGGCAACCGGAGACAGACATGGCCATCTACCTTCATGAAGAAGATTTGCCGGCGGACGCGCTGGGGGATGGGCCCGTGGCCGTGGATACAGAGACAATGGGTCTGTTGCCCGGTCGGGATCGGTTGTGCCTTGTCCAGATTTCAGATGGGCGCGGGGATGAGCATTTGGTGCGTTTCGCCCCCGGCTCGTCCTTTGCTGCCCCGAATTTGAAGGCCGTTCTTGCTGACCCCAATCGGCTGAAGCTCTATCATTTCGCACGCTTCGATCTGGCTTCGATTATGGCCTATCTGAACGTGATGGCAGAACCGGTTTATTGCACCAAAACGGCCTCGCGGCTGGTGCGCACCTATACTGACCGCCATGGCCTGAAAGACCTTGTCCGCGAAACGCTGGGGGTTGAACTGTCGAAGCAGCAGCAATCCTCAGACTGGGGCGCCCCTGTGCTGAGTGATGCGCAAAAGGAATATGCCGCCTCTGATGTCCGCTATCTGCACCGCGTGAAAGAGATTTTGGACCCGCGATTGGAACGCGAAGGCCGCATGGCACTGGCCCAGGCCTGTTTTGACTTTTTGCCCCATCGGGCGCGGCTGGACCTTGCAGGCTGGCCCGAAGTCGATATTTTTGCACATATCTAACCATGTCGGAAAAAGCCCTTCTTGATCGGTCGGCACGCCAGTTTTGGGCGCGGCCCGGCGGCAGCCATGATGAAGTGCTGCACATACTGCGCCGCATTTTGCCCGCTGGCATTGGGGTTTTGGGCCTTTTCTTGGTGTTCGCGCCAATTGCGAGCCCCAATGGGGATGTCAGCTTCATGCTGGCAAAGGACAATGTGTCGATGGCGCAAGAGCGCCTGCGCGTGACAGCCGCCACCTATCGCGGAGAAGACAGCAAGGGCCGCCCGTTTGAAATTCGGGCCGGCTCGGCGGTGCAACGCAGCTCGCAAGAACCCATTGTCCGGATGAATAACCTTGTCGGCCAACTCGAGATGGCAGAAGGCCCAGCCACATTGACTGCCAATGCGGGTCGATATGATATGGACCGCGAAATTGTGCGCGTGGATGGGCCCCTGATCTTTCAAACGGCCGATGGCTATCGCGTTGAAGCCAATGATGTGGCCTTGGGCCTCAAGTCTCGGCGGTTGGGCAGTGCGGGGCCTGTGGCAGGCAAACTGCCACTGGGCACCTTCAATGCAGATCGGCTGGAGGCAGACCTTTCTGCACGTACAGTCACGCTAAAGGGCCGCGCCCGCTTGCATATCGTGCAGCAGCAGGCCAGATAGCGCCCATGCGTTACGCCCCCCTTCTTATCGGCCTTGCCCTTGTGTGCACCGTGCCTGCCATTGGGCAAGCGCTGAAAGGCCATGATGCCAAATCCCCCGTGGATGTAGAGGCCGACCGTATTGAGGTGCAGGACAGGGCCGATCGCGCCGTCTTTTCGGGCAATGTTGTTGTTCGCCAATCCAATCTTACGCTCACGGCCAGCCGCCTCACAGTTGCCTATGCACGCGCGGATGGCGGCGTGACGATTGAACGGCTTGATGCGTCTGGTGGTGTGTCTGTCAAAAGTCCCAGTGAAACGGCCCGTGGTGATTTTGCGGTATATGATCTTAACCGCCGGATCATCACGCTGGTGGGGGGTGTTGAACTGACGCAGGGCAATAACCGCGTTCAGGGTGGTCGCATGGTGATTGACCTGGATACGGGCCGGGCCACAGTGGATGGCCGCAGCGCGCCGGGCACGGGCAATTCCGGGCGCGTTACGGGCCGCTTCACGGTTGCCAACACCAAGAAATAAATCAGCTTATCTGAAAATGGACGAAATTCGGCGCGTCTTGGGCACGCCGCAGTTGCCTTTGGCACCTGCTATGCAATAATCTTGCCAAATGACGCCGATATTTATGCCTGATTTACTTTCAGCGCATAAACCCAGCAGGAACGACTATGAGCAAAGCCGCCGTCCTTGATCGCGCAGAAAGCGCCAGCCCCGCCCCTTTGGGCGGGCTGTCTGTGGTGTCCATTGCGAAATCCTATGACAAGCGCACTGTGTTAACGGATGTCTCGCTGGCTGTGGGTCGGGGCGAAGTGGTGGGCCTGCTTGGCCCCAATGGCGCCGGCAAGACCACGTGTTTTTACTCAATCATGGGGTTGGTAAAGCCCGATTCCGGCCGGATTGAGCTGGATGGGCAAGATATTACGGGCCTGCCTATGTATCGGCGCGCCATTTTGGGGCTGGGCTATCTGCCTCAGGAAACTTCGATTTTTCGGGGGCTGACCGTCGAACAGAACATCATGGCGGTGCTGGAGCTGGCCGAGCCGGATAAGGATGCGCGCGCCACCCGGCTGGAAACCCTGCTCGAAGAATTTGGCCTGACCCGACTGCGCAGCGCGCCGGCCATGGCGCTTTCCGGCGGGGAACGCCGGCGCTGTGAAATTGCCCGCGCGCTGGCCGCAGACCCATCAATCATGCTGCTCGATGAGCCGTTTGCCGGCATTGACCCCATTTCCATCGCGGACATTCGCGATTTGGTGAAGCAGTTGAAGAAACGCCAAATTGGCGTTCTCATCACGGACCATAATGTCCGTGAAACCTTGGACATCGTGGATCGCGCCTGCATCATTTACGATGGCCGCGTGTTGTTTGCTGGCAGCCCTGCAGATTTGGTCGCGGATGAGAATGTCCGTCGCCTCTATCTTGGCGAGGGCTTTAGCCTATAGCCATGGCGCTTGGCCCTCGCCTGGATTTGCGGCAGAGCCAGTCGCTGGTGATGACGCCGCAACTGCAGCAGGCCATTAAACTGCTTGCGCTGTCCAACCTCGAAATCGAAGCCTTTATTGCCGAAGAAGTTGAACGAAATCCGCTTCTGGATGCAGAGCGCGATAGCCCTGACGTGCCCGCGCAGGACAGCGCAGATGACGACTGGGCTGACCTGTCAGGTGATGATGGGGATGATCCGGTTACGACCGAACGGCTCATCGAGGCCGATACTGGGCCCGATCGCGATGGCCCCTTAGATGTCGATTATGCCCATGAGACATTTCATCACGATAGCGCTGCTGACGGCGGACCGGGGCTGGATGGGGCCTTAGGCATGACCGGCGCCTCGGCCAGCTTTGACGAGGATGGGCCAGATTTTGAGAATTTTGCCGCCGCTGGCCTGTCGCTTCACACATATTTGATGCAACAGGCCGGGGCCAGTTTGTCTGGGGCAGATTTGATGATTGCCGGGCATATCATCGCCCAAATTGACGAGTCAGGTTATCTCTTGATGCCTTTGGCCGACATTGCTCAGCAATTGGGCGTTACACAGGCGGCGTGTGAGGCAGTTCTTCAGCACATCCAGAGCTTTGACCCCACAGGCGTGGGCGCACGATCACTTGCGGAATGCATCGCGCTGCAAGCCAAGGAAGCCAATCGATATGATCCGGCCATGGCCCGGCTGCTGGACAATCTGGATTTACTCGCCCTAGGCCGCCTGCCCCAACTCAAGCGGATTTGCGGTGTCGATGACGAGGACTTGGCCGATATGATCCGCGAACTGCGCAGCTACACCCCAAAGCCGGGCCTGCGATTTGGCGGGGAGCCCAGCCAAAGCCTGACGCCGGATGTTTTCGTATCGCGGCGCGGCGCGGGATGGGCTGTTGAAATCAACAGTGCGAGCCTGCCCCGGCTGCTCGTCAACCGCAGCTATTACGCCGAATTGCTGACCAGCAGCGACGACAAAAAGAGCCGAGCCTGGCTCAATGAGTGCCTGACATCGGCCAATTGGCTGATCAAGACACTCGACCAGCGGCAGCGGACAATATTGAAAGTCGCAACGGAGCTGGTGCGCCAGCAAGATGGCTTTTTTCGCCATGGTGTCAGCCAGTTAAAGCCCCTCACCTTGCGTCAAATTGCCGATGTTATTGCCATGCATGAATCGACCGTCAGCCGGGTGACGTCGAACAAATATCTCGCCTGCGACCGGGGCGTTTTCGAGCTGAAATATTTCTTTACCAGCAGCATTGCGGCCGCAGATGGGGGAGACGCGATTTCTGCTGAAGCCGTGAAAAGCGCCATTCGCACGCTGATTCAGGCGGAAGACCCGAAAGCGATCCTGTCTGACGACACGCTGGTGGATTTACTCAAGGCCCAAGGTTTTGACCTGGCTCGCCGGACTGTCGCCAAATATCGCGAGGCGATGGGCATTGGATCGTCCGTCCAACGGCGCCGACAAAAGGCGCTGGGCGGCTAGTCAGCGGGGCTGCACCTCAACCGATTTGCTGCAGCCAGACCAGCGCGACAGTGCCCGCAACAATGCGATACCATGCAAAGGGCGCAAAACCATAGCGCGTCACAATGGCAAGAAAGCCCTTAATCACCAGCAGCGCCACAATGAAGGACACGGCAAAGCCAATGGCAATATTGGTAACATCCTGCGCGGCAAGGGCCGCCCCTTCTTTATAAAGCGCAAGCGCAGTCGCCCCCATCATCGTGGGCACAGCCACAAAAAAGCTAAATTCCGCCGCAGTTTTCCGCTCAATCCCCAGCGCGCGGGCGCCCATGATGGTGGCGCCAGAGCGGCTTACCCCGGGGATCATCGAGAGGCATTGAATAACCCCAATGGTCAGCGCGGTCTGCCAGCTCATCGCTTCCACATTTTCGGTGTGGCTGTCGCGCGCAAAGCGTTCAATGACAAGAATGGCAACACCGCCCAAAATCAGCGCCCAGGCCACAATTTCGGGCGTTTCAAGCATGGCCTTAATGGCCGAATAGGCAAGCGCACCGACGGCTGCTGACGGCAAAAAGCCCAGCAAGATGTTGCGGGTAAAGCGAACTGGCCCTTGCTGCCACGAAAACAGCCCCAGTGCCACATCCCAAAAGCGCCGCCAGTAGAGCACAATCACGGCCAGAATGGCGCCCAGCTGGATGATGACATCAAAGGCACCGCCAGAGCCGTCTTTAAAGCCCAGCAATTCCCCCGCCAGCACCAAATGGCCCGTGGAGGAGACAGGAATAAATTCTGTCAGCCCCTCAACAATACCCAAGAGGATGACAGTTAACAGCACATTCATGCAGCAGCCCCAAAGCGACCATGACGACGATAAATCAGCAACCAGCCGCGCGCAACGGCATCCAGCGGGGTTGCCTTAACTCCCAGCGCTGCAAGGCCACGCGCCTTGGCAGACACAATATTGTCTGACTGCAGCATGATCCATTGATCGCGCGTGATGGGCGCGCCCGGCAGCCAGCCTGTCAAAGTGGCCAAAGTTGCCGCCGCAACATCAGGCACATCAATGAAAATAGGTGACCGGCCGGTTTGCGTTGCAATCCATTCATTCATCTGGCGCATCGACAAAATCTGCGGGCCACCCAGCTCATAGGTTTTGCCGCCATGGGCTGCCGGATCAGCAACCAGTGCCGCCACAGCATGGCCGACATCGCCTGCAAAAACAGGCTGGAAGCGTGTCTTGCCGCCAATGACGGGCACAATTGGCAGCGCGCGGATCAACGCGGCAAACCGATTGATAAAGGCATCTTCCCGCCCAAAAACAATCGACGGGCGGACAATGACTGCCTTGGGAAAAGCCTTGCGGACAGCGGCTTCGCCCTCCCCCTTGGTCCGCCCATAGGCCGACTTGCTCTGCGCATCTGCCCCAATGGCAGACATATGCACCAGGCTCTTCACGCCCGCGCGCGCCGCCGCTTCGGCAATATTTTGGGCGCCTTCAACATGCAGACGCTGCATATCCACAAAACTGCCTACCAAATTGATAACGGCATCTGCGCCAGCAATCGCCGCCGTCAGCGTTTCAGGCTGGGTAATATCTGCTGGCACATAAGTAATCTGCCCCAGATTCGCCTGCGCCTTGAGATAATAAGCGTTTTTCGGGCTGCGTTCTGCAATGCGCACACGCGCACCACGCCGCAAAAGCGCTTCAACCACATAGCGACCCACAAAACCGCCACCGCCAAAAACCGTTACCAAAGCGTCTGTCATTGTTTGCAGATTCCCTTTTATCTGTGGACAGCCCCTTGCCCGCGCTCTGGGCTGTTGAC
>JBEDNE010000184.1:0-3803 GCA_041170745.1 Pseudomonadota bacterium | reverse complement strand
GCTCATTCGCTTAATCCAGGTCCTTCAGTGTCAATATGCGCCGCGCTCCCGTGGACCCAGGGCGCAACTTGCGCAAGGCCATCGAGTGTTTGGCGTCCTATAAAATGGTGCCAGCGGTCTACGGTTTGCCCAACACGACCGGCAGCTTGCCGATCGGTCACAGCAATGTGGACGACGTTTTCGCGGCCCAAGGCTTGGCTGAGTATAGCGCGTCCAGCGCAAATAACCAACCCCGCAAGGCCGCTGCCTTCTGCATCCCGGCCCACGCGCCACGCTTGATCAAGCTTGCGGTTGCCATCGGCGCCCGCATCATCCGCGTGCATCAGCAGCCAGACTTTGCCAGCCCGAGCCGCCTCTTCAATCCGGTCTGATCCTGTCAGCAATGTGCCGGCGCGCGCTTCCAACCCCAAACGGTCCAGCGCGGTGCGGGCCAATGCCTGCTCCACGCGAGCGGGCAAATCATCAGGAATATCCAGCTTCGCCGTCTTAAACGCGCGGGCCAACCCCGCCTTCAACTGGCCCTTTTCCTGGGCCGTCTCCAGCGTTGGGCGGTCCACGCCTATCCATGCACCGCGTCCGGGCGCACGACCGCGCACGTCCGGAGCCACTTGGCCATCCGGACCCAAAGCAAGACGAATGAGGCCCGATTTCGGACCCCGTTCGCCGGTAATTATGCAGCGACGTTCTGGGTCATGCTGAGGGTCCCGCATCGGCGGTCTCCTCGTCGGCGAACCAGTGGGCACGGGCCGCCATGATGATTTCATTGCCCTGCTCTTCGCTCAGGCCATAATCCGCCAGCACACCGCCCTTGGGCGCTTCGCCTGCTGTCCGCCCCCGGCGATCGTCGCGGCGCTTACGCTCGACCAATTCGTCGGTTGCCAGATCGGCCAGATCGTCCAGCGTCTTGATGCCGGCCTTACCCAACGTCACCAACATGGCTTCAGTCAGATGCGGCAGCTCTGCCAGTGCATCTTCCACACCCAAGGCCTGGCGCTCGTCACGCGCGGTTGCTTCCCGGCGATCCAAAGCTTCTTGCGCACGGCTTTGCAGCTCGGCGGCAATCTCTTCGTCCAAGCCTTCAATCGTGGCCAATTCTTCCGTGCTTACATAGGCCACTTCTTCCATGGCCCCAAAGCCTTCAGCCACCAGCAGCTGCGCCAAGGTTTCATCAACATCCAGCTCTTGCTGGAACATCTCCGACTTTTCGATGAACTCGCGCTGACGCTTCTCGCTCGAGTCCGTCTCGGTCATGATGTCAATCGCCGACGCCGTCAGGATCGAGGCGAGACGCACATTCTGACCACGACGGCCAATGGCGAGGCTCAGCTGATCGTCCGGAACGACAACTTCAATCCGCTCTTCTTCTTCATCAATCAGCACGCGGCTGACGGTTGCAGGCTGCAGCGCGTTGACGACAAAGGTGGCCATGTCCGTGGACCATGGAATGATGTCGATCTTTTCGCCCTGCAATTCTTGCACAACCGCCTGAACGCGGCTGCCCTTCATGCCGACGCACGCGCCGACGGGATCAATCGAGCCATCATGGCTGATCACACCAATTTTCGCACGGCTTCCCGGATCACGGGCGCAGGCTTTGATTTCAATCACGCCATCATAAATTTCCGGCACTTCTTGCGCGAAGAGCTTCTTCATAAAGTCTGGATGCGCACGGCTGAGGAAAATCTGCGGGCCGCGATTTTCGCGACGGACATTGAGGATCAGCGCGCGAACGCGATCATTAATGCGCAGCACTTCGCGCGGGATTTGCTGGTCCCGGCGGATGACGCCTTCAGCACGACCCAAATCGACCACAACATGGCCAAATTCAACGCGCTTCACGACACCCGTGATGATTTCGCCGGCGCGATCCTTAAACTCTTCATATTGACGCTCACGCTCAGCATCGCGGACCTTTTGGAAGATCACCTGCTTCGCGGCTTGGGCTGCAATGCGGCCAAATTCAATGGGGGGCAGCGGATCAACAATGAAGTCGCCCAGCGCGGCACCCGGCTGAAGCTTTTGACCATCTTTCAAGCTCACCTGCTTGAAGTAATCATCAACTTCTTCCACCACTTCAACAACACGCCACAGGCGCATATCGCCCGAATTCGGGTCGATCTTGGCACGGATGTCATTTTCAGCACCATAACGCGCACGCGCGGCGCGCTGAATGGCGTCTTCCATCGCTTCGAGCACGATTGCCTTATCGATCAGCTTTTCGCGGGCAACTGCGTCCGCAATCGCAAGAAGCTCAGCCTTGTTGGCAGAGATGGCGTTGGACATGGTCTTACCTTTCCACAGAAATGATATCCGCTCCGTCCGTCGAGAGCGGGGTGGTGGCTTTAATGAGAGCGTCGGTCAGCAGCAGCTTTGCCGTCCCAATCGACGAAAAAGGAACACGCACCGTATCGCGCGTCTTGGCGGTAATCATCACAATCACATCGCCTTCAACGCCGCTGATGCGGCCATCAACTTGCTTGCGGCCGTCAACCGGCTCCGCCAGCCGAAGCCGCGCGTCAAACCCATGCCAATCGGTATAATCCGACAGCCGCGTTAAGGGTCGATCAATGCCAGGCGAACTGACTGCGAGCCGATACGCTTCTTCAATGGGATCCACTGTATCCAGCAGATCGGAAATGCGGCGCGAAAGCTCAGCACAATCTTCAATCACCAGCTGGCGGGTATCCGGGCGCTCGGCCATAACTTGCAGCGTCGGGTCCGATGTGCCGCCAAACATCTTCACGCGCACAAGCGTTAGCCCCAAGGCATTCACCTCGGGCTCAATCAGCGCAGTCAATGCGGCGATATCCGCCATCGAATCTCCGGTTCCAAAAACACTCTATGCAACGCGCCTGTGCTGCCGGAACCTGCCGGTTCCGACCCCAACACGTGTTACGATGTCGAGAAGACACAAGCCTTATAGAGGCTTCCCGCCCCGCGAGCAAGCAGAGTCTCGACCCCGGACGGATCGAGGCCGCTAGAGCAGCTTTTGAATATCTGCTTCCAAGCTCTCAGGCTTATCCGTCGGGGCATAGCGACCGACGACCTTGCCTGATTTATCAATGAGGAACTTCGTGAAATTCCACTTAATGCCCTTAGTGCCCAACAGACCCGGCTTTTCTGACTTAAGGTGCGTAAACAGCGGATCGGCGCCGTCGCCATTCACCTCTACTTTTGCCATGAGCGGAAAGGTAACGTCATAATTGAGCGAGCAGAAAGACTTGATCTCCTCTGCATCGCCCGGCTCTTGCGCCCCAAATTGATTGCAGGGAAAGCCAAGGATCGTCAGGCCTTTATCGGCATATTTGCGGTGCAGCGCCTCAAGCCCCTTATATTGCGGTGTAAAACCGCATTTCGACGCGGTGTTCACAATCAGGATTGGCCCGCCTGCAAAGTCAGACAATTTCTGCACGCTGCCGTCGGGCTTTTTCACTGTAAAATCATGGACGCTCATCGACGCTCTCCCTTAATTTTGAGGAAGACTAGCACATGAAAAAAGGGCCCGGCTAGGCCAGACCCTTTTTCCTGAACCAAAATATCGGCACGCTAAGCGGTCAGGCGGCGTCGCCTGTCACTTCCTTGGCCTTTTTTGCATAGACGCGGACAGGCTCTTTGGTGCCCGCCACGACATCCTTGTCAATCATCACCTGATCGACATCGTCCATCGACGGCAAATCGAACATGGTGTCGAGCAAAATGCCTTCCAAAATAGACCGCAGGCCGCGCGCGCCTGTCTTGCGTTCAATCGCGCGCTTGGCGACTGCCGTCAGCGCATCATCGGTAAAGTCGAGGTCAACTTCTTC
>JBEDNE010000183.1:0-8658 GCA_041170745.1 Pseudomonadota bacterium | reverse complement strand
ATTTACGTCAACTGTTGAGATGCTCATGCTGCGTGCGGCGCGGATTTTGGCGACAATGAAGGCGTCATGACGGGGGCTTGGCCCCCAGGCGTCATAATCGCCCGCCATCAGCCGCCAGCGCCGATCCCCCACGCTTAACAGAACATCGGCGCCGGGCTGGCGTTGGCGGCTCAGCCGAAAATGGATTTGGCCGCGAATATTTTTGTCCGGCCAATGGGAAATGGCGGCAAAGCCCCGCCATTTGCCTGTCCCCGGCTCAACGGGCGTTGCAATCGCAAAGCAGCGCAGCGGCTGGGTATCGCGAAAGCTGCCCCAATTGCCAAACATCCCCAGCGGCTGGCGCGCAAGTGCCGGGCTGGCCGCCAGCCCTAACAGCGCCAGACACACTGCCAGCCCTAACAGCGCCAGACACACTGCCAGCCCGCGCATGAGGTTAGGCCAGATGGCCGCCGCCGCCTTGGCGGACAATATGTTCTGCGCCATTTTCAATCATGACCATTGTCCCTTGCGGCAGGCTGGGGGCAATGGGGGCTTTCCACGGGTCCGTCACAGGCAAATCAAGCAGAAGGCCGCGCAGCACCCGGCTCGACATGCCGTGCATAATCACCAGCCGGTCGTGCGTGATATGCGCCGTTTCTTCCAGCCAGTGTGTCAGCCGCGTGGCAATATCATCATACCATTCCCCCTTGGGCGGGCGTACGCTGAACAACCCGGTGTCTGGGTCCATAATCGGGCCAATCTCGGCCATGATATCGGCATAGCTGCGCCCCGCCCAATCCCCCACGTTGATTTCGTAAAGGCGCGGCTCATGCGTGGTTTGGTGCCAATCATGGCCAATATGTTCCGCGACAACGGCCAAAGTCTGCAAGGCCCGGCCCGAAGGGGACGACCAGAGCTGCAGATGTTCCCCCGGCTTGAGCCAATCTGCCAGCGCGGCGCCCATGGCTTCGGCTTGTGCGAATCCCTTGCGGGTCAACGGCGTGTCGAGCTTATCGCCCTGCATCCGTTTGGCAAAGTTGAAGACTGTCTCGCCATGGCGAGCGATGAAGATGCGACCTTTAATGTTCATAGCCCGCTTTTCCCACAATTTATTGCTAGTGCAAGCGAAAGGCGGGGGTTGCCGTGCCCGTCAATCTTGTTCATGACCCTAGATTATTGATAAGGCCGACTCCCATGCGGCCAGTAGACGATTTTCGGGGGTTTGAATGAAGGCGACGATCGAACGCGCAAATCTGTTGAGGAGCCTCGGCCACGTCCAGTCGGTCGTGGAGCGTCGCAACACAATCCCCATTTTGTCGAATGTCCTGTTGGAAGCCACAGCAGATGGCACCATCCGCCTGATGGCGACGGATCTGGATTTGCAGATTAATGAGTCGCTCGAAGCCGTCAGTGTTGACGTTCCCGGCGCGACGACAGTGTCGGCGCACACGCTGTTTGATATTGTCCGCAAGCTGCCCGAAGGTACGCAAGTCTCGCTGACAGCAGCCGATGGCAAGATGCAGGTTGTGGCCGCGCGCTCGCGCTACAGCCTCAACACGCTGCCGCGCGATGATTTCCCGATGATTGCTGAGGGCGATCTGCCGACCCGGTTTGAACTGCCCGCTGCTGCGCTGCGCCAGATTATTGATAAAACGCGCTTTGCGATTTCGACGGAAGAAACGCGCTATTACCTTAATGGCATCTTCTTCCATGTGGCCGATGATGGTCAGCCCGTGCTGAAGGCCGCGGCCACCGATGGTCACCGCCTTGCGCGCGTCACCATTCCGCGCCCCGAAGGCGCTGAAGGCATGCCCGACATCATTGTGCCGCGCAAATGCGTGGGTGAGCTGCGCAAGCTGCTTGATGAAGTGGAAGGCACAGTGGAAGTGTCGCTCTCGGCCACCAAGATCCGCTTTGGCTTGGGCACGGCTGTCCTGACGTCTAAGCTGATTGACGGGACCTTCCCAGATTATAGCCGCGTCATCCCCACTGGGAATGATAAGCTGCTGCGGATTGATCCCAAAAGCTTCATGGCCGGTGTTGACCGCGTGTCGACCATTGCATCGGACAAGACTCGCGCCGTTAAAATGGCGTTGGAGCCAGATCGGATCACCTTGTCTGTCACCTCGCCAGAAAATGGCACGGCGGCCGAAGAAGTTCCCGGCAGCTATTCGTCAGATGCGTTCGAAATTGGCTTTAACGCGCGCTATTTGATGGACATTTTGAGCCAGGTCGAAAGCGATAGCGTGGAAGTGCATCTGGCCGATGCCGCTGCGCCAACCTTGATCCGCGAGAATGATAAGTCCGCCGCGCTTTATGTCTTGATGCCAATGCGCGTCTAAACGCGTTCAGCCGCCCCGCTTTGGCTGGGGCGGCGTGAACATCTGGTTCAGCATCCGCCGGGTGGCGCCCAGCAACAGCACCGCACCCAGCAAAAGGCTGGCGGCCACCAGCTCGGCTGTCATGGGGGCGTACAAAATCAGTACTGCCAGCCCGGCTGAAATCACATCTTCGCCGATGGAAACAGCCATATTGCTGAATGGCTCTGGGCTGGCATTGATAATCGCGCGTGTCCCGGCCTTGGCGCTATGGCTTAAAAACGCCCCGCTGCCGCCCAGCAACAGAGCAAGGATTTGCCCCACGGGGTGCGCGGGGTCGATCACGGCCAGCGCCAACAGCGCGCCACCAATTGGCCGGACAAGGGCGTGCACCACATCCCAAATCGAATCGAGCCAGGCAACTTTATCGGCCAAAAATTCGAGCATAAGGCCAAGGCCCGCCATCCCAAGCACCCAAGGATGCGCCAAAATCTGCAGGCCCGCCACATGGCGTGGCGCCTCAATCATCCCAAAGTGCAGGGCAAGGCCCGTGGCAAACACGCACAGATACAGCCGCCATCCGGCCAAAAGGCTTAGGCTTGCGGCAATGCCCAGCATGGGGATGATGTCCATCGCTCTCGTCTCTCCCTTGCGTGCGCTTCCGGCTTGCCCGCTGGCGCTGGCTGGTTCAAGACAGGCATATCAAGCGATTGCGGATAAAGGGAGTGGTGCGGCGGTGAATATTGATATGGCAGAGCCCGGAGAAACCATTCCCGCAATCCCAGCGGCCACTTTGGTCCTGTTTCGGGAACGCGCCGATGGTCCGCCTGAATTGCTGCTGGTGGAACGGTCCAAGGGCATGGTGTTTGCTGGGGGCGCAATTGTGTTTCCCGGCGGGCGTGTCGATGCAGATGACCATTATCTCGCCAGCCGCCACGCGCATATTGAGGCAGAATGTGCGGCGGCCCGCATTGCCGCCATTCGCGAGACAATTGAAGAAAGCGGCGTGCCAATAGGTCTGGCGTCGCCGCCGCCCGCAGGCTGGCTGGAAGAGGCACGTCAGGCGCTCCACGCGCGGGAAAAATTCAGTGCGCTTCTTGATGCGGCGGATTTGGCCCTAGATTTGGAGGCGCTGATCCCCTTTGCCCGCTGGCGGCCGAATTTTAAGGAAACGCGCGTCTTTGACACGCGCTTTTACATTGCCCGCGCGCCTGATGATCTGCCCGAAGCCATTGTCGATGCGACGGAAAATGTCCGCACCTTTTGGGATAGCGCACAAGCCACAATCGAGGCGGCCTTGCGGGGCGATGTCCACGTCATCTTCCCCACGCACCGCAATCTGGAGCGGCTGGCGCTGTTCAACAGTTTTGACGAAGCCCGCGCCCATGCCGAGACGGTGCCCGTAGAAACCGTGACGCCATGGGTGGAAAAGGACGGGGAGACTGTCTTCCTCTGCATCCCCGAAGGTCTCGGCTATCCCGTCACCCGCGAAAGCATGACCACCGCCAAACGCGCGGGGGATTAAAGGCCGTCGGGCTCCTATCTGCGCTCCTCAATGTATTCCGGCGCAGGCCGGAGTCCAGCTTGGCGCAGTGCGTGGGTGTCTGGGCTCCGGGTCAAGCCCGGAGTAGGTGATCGGGACTCTGCGCCTTTGCGTCTTTGCGTCTTTGCGCGACTATCATGTCCAACGTCATCCTGAACTTGTTTCAGGATCTATGATCACTGTCCGTGCAGATTTTTCGGCTTTGGCGCTAATGGATGCTGAACCAAGTTCAGCATGACGGTGTGTGGACCTGTCACCCTGAACCGCGCACCCACCCTATCTGCGCTCCTTATCGTATTCCGGCGCAGGCCGGAGTCCAGCTTGGCGCAGTGCGTGGGTGTCTGGGCTCCGGGTCAAGCCCGGAGTAGGTGGTCGGGACTCTGCGTCTTTGCGCCCCTCATTGTGCTCCGGCGCAGGCCGGAGCCCAGAGGGACGCGGTAGAACCATCCCAAACGCGTACCCCCGGCCCTCGGCTCCGGCCCGCGCCGGAATATATGGCAGGGTTACCGCGCTCTTAATGCTGAAATCGTCGTCCCCACACTAATCCGCTCTGCCTCCGTTTTCAGGTGCAGCAGACGCAGGCCCTTTTGCCCCATGGCCTCGGCCAGCGCGGGGGCAAATTGATCGGTGGTGTCCACTGTTGCCGCCCAGCCGCCATAGGCGCGCGCCAGAGCGGCAAAATCTGGGTTGAACAGCCCCGTGCCCGAGACGCGCGTTGGATATTCGCGCTCCTGATGCATACGGATCGTGCCGTACACGCCATTGTCCACCACCAGCACCAGCATATTGCACTGATATTGCATCGCGGTGGCGAGTTCCTGACCATTCATCATGAAATCGCCATCGCCTGCCAGCGCGACGACCATCTTGTCGGGGCAGCGCAGGGCAGCAGCAACAGCAGCAGGCGGGCCATAGCCCATCGCACCCGCTGTTGGCGCCAATTGCGTCCCCGGCCCGCCATAGGGCCAATAGCGATGCCACCAGCCAGAGAAATTGCCCGCACCATTGCAGATAACCGTATCCGCAGGCAGCACGTCGCGCATCGCCGCGACGCACTGGCCAAGGTCCAGCTTGGTTTCAAAGGGGGCAGGGGTGTTCCACGCAATCCAGTCTTGATGCGCCTCAGCACCTTTGGGCAAGGGCGCGGCAGGCGCGGGCAGGGCCGCTGCCGCCTCAGTAAAGCGCGTCATATCCGCACAGATCGCAAGGTCTGCCCGATACACGCGGTTCAGCTCATTGGGGTCGGGGTGAATATGGATCAGCGTCTGGCCCGGATGGTCCGGGGTGATCAGCGTATAGCCATCGGTCGTCGCTTCGCCCAATCGTGCGCCAATCGCCAGCACTAGGTCTGCCGATTTGATCCGCGCGACCAGCTTGGGGTTGGGGCCATAGCCCAAATTGCCCGCCCACACGGCGGAGTCATTCGCCATGGCATCCTGACGGCGAAAGGCCGAGGCCACGGGAATGCCCCAGCTTTCCGCAAAGTCCTGCATCGCCTGTGCCGCCTCGGGCGTCCAGCCCGCGCCCCCAATTATGGCGACCGGCTGTTTCGCGGCTGTCAGGTGCGCGGCCAGCGCCGCCATCTGTTGCGGCTCTGGCGCTTGGGCAATGCGTTCAACGCGAGGCCGGTCGAGTGTTTCCGCAAGCTCGCACAACATATCTTCGGGCAAGGCAATGACGACGGGGCCGGGGCGACCCGACATCGCAACTGTAAAGGCACGGGCAATATATTCAGGGATGCGCGCCGCCGCATCAATCCGCACGGCCCATTTGGCCAGCGGCGTGAACATGGCGGTAAAATCAACCTCCTGAAACCCTTCGCGGTCCTTCATTCCCCGATCCACATCGCCAATGAACAGGATCATCGGCTGTGAGTCTTGCATCGCGACATGCACGCCAATGGCGGCATTGGTTGCCCCCGGCCCGCGCGTCACAAAGGCAATGCCCGGCCGCCCGGTCAGGGCACCATCCGCGCACGCCATGAAAGTCACGCCACCTTCTTGTCGGCAAACGATATTTTGAATTTCGGGCCGATCATGCAGCGCATCGAGCACCGCGAGAAAACTCTCGCCCGGCACGGAGAACAGGCGATCAACGCCTTGGATCACCAACTGGTCCACCAAAATTTGGCCGCCTGTGCGCAACTGTGTCTGTGTCATGCCCTGTCCTTAGGCGAGGCTGTTTCAGGAGAAAAGGCTCACGCCTCTGGCCGTGTCCAAATCCAACTCAGGCAGAGGAGCGCCACGAGAGGGGCGATGAGCGACCAAGGCAGCGAGAGAAAGATTAAGCCGAGGAGAATGCTCAGCGCAAAGGCCCCTGTTGCGGCCTGTTTGCCTGTGCGGCTGATAATCCCCTTTTCCCGCCACGCGCGCAGGGAAGCCCCATAGCGCGGGTGATTGAGCAGCTTTGCCTCCCAAGCCGGGTTGCTGCGTGAAAAAGCAAAGGCGGCAAGGATCAAGAATGGCACTGTTGGAAGGATTGGCAGAAAAGCCCCAATTACACCCAGCGCGACGGAGGCAAGGCCCAGCGCCTGCCACAGCATCCGGCGCACAGGGCCGCCCCGGCTCACGCTTGGTGGATCGCTTTGGTCACGAGATAGCTGTCCAAGCCTTCCGGCCCGCCTTCGCTGCCAAAGCCCGATTCCTTCACTCCGCCAAAGGGCGCATCGGGCACGGAAATGCCAAAGCTGTTAATGCCTACCATCCCGCTTTCCAGCGCATCGCCCAGCAAATTGGCCTGTCGGCCATTTTCGGTAAAGGCAAAGGCGGCGAGGCCATAAGGCAGGCGGTTGGCTTGGTCGATCGCCTCGTCAAAGCTGTCAAAGGGCCGCATCAGGGCAACGGGGCCAAAGGGCTCGTTCGACATGACATTGGCCTCCAGTGGCACATCAGCCAGCACGGTGGGCTGATAGAAATAGCCCTGATTGCCGCGCGCACCACCCGTCAGGACGCGGGCGCCCTTGGCCCGCGCATCTTCCACAAGTGCATCAATCGCGTCGGGGCGGCGCGCATTGGCCAGCGGGCCCATTTTCGTGTCCGCATCCAAGCCATTGCCCACAACCACCTGTTCGGTCCGCTTGGCAAAGCCGTCTACAAAGCGATCATAAATGCCGCGCTGCACGTAAAAGCGCGTGGGCGACACGCAGACTTGGCCGGCATTGCGGAATTTCTGTGGCACGACCATGTCGAGCGTCTTTTCGAGATCACAATCATCAAAGATGAGAACGGGGGCATGGCCGCCCAATTCCATCGTGATCCGCTTCACCCCATCCGCTGCCAGCCGCATCAAATGCTTGCCCACGGGGATAGAGCCCGTGAAGCTGATCTTGCGGATAATGGGGGAGCCAATCAAATGGCGGCTGACGCTATCGGGCACGCCATAAACGAGTTGCGCGACATTGGCCGGCACGCCCGCATCACTCAGGCAGCGCATCAAGGCAGAGGTGCAGCCCGGCGTTTCTTCCGGCGGCTTGGCGATGACGGAGCACCCCGCCGCCAGCGCGGCAGCCAGCTTCTTGGACATCAGATAGACCGGGAAGTTCCACGGCGTGAAGGTCGCCGTTGGGCCAACGGGTTGTTTGATGACAATTGATCGCTGGCCACTGGGGCGCACCAGCACGCGGCCATAGGCCCGCTTGGCCTCTTCGGCATAATAATCGAACAGCGCAGCGGATGAGGCAACTTCGCCACGCGCTTCGACCAGCGGCTTGCCTTGTTCCGTTGTCAGTAAGAGCGCAATTGCCTCCGTCCGCTCCCGGATCAGGCTGGCCGCCTTGTGGAAGATCGCCCCGCGCGCCTCGACATCCATCTCGCGCCATGCGGCAAAGCCCTTGGCCGAGGCGTCCAGCGCCTCATCCAGATCCGCAGCGCTGGCCAGCGGCAGCTCAGCAATGGCATTGCCAGTGGCGGGGTTGAGCACGGCATGGGCGTCGCGGCCTTCGCCCGTGCGCCAACTGCCATTGATGAAAAGCTTCAGCTCTGCGTCATAAGTCTGTGTCATGCGCACAGGCTTACCGCATCCTCAGCGGTAATTGAAGCTAATCGAGATACGATCTGTTTTCGCTTTGCTGGGGACCACCTCGTGCGTCAGCCAGCTTTCCCAAAGGAAAATCGTGCCGGGCTTGGGTTCGGCATAGATAAAGGGTTGAAACTCTTCAGGCGCATCCGCCACGCGGGCCGGGGCCGCCATCATCCGCGCCAGCCGTGGGTCTTCCAGCTTCAACGCGCCAGAGCCTTTGGGGACGGCGATATAACAGGTGCCAGAAATAATGCTGTGCGGGTGGATATGGCCCGAATGCGTGCCGCCGGGCTTTAGGATGTTGACCCAAAGACTGTCCAGCTTGGGCTTACGCCCCAGATCAAAATGACACGCCTTGGCAAAAGCCCGTACGTGCTTGTCCAGCGCGCGCTTCAAATCCTCAAAAGCAGGGTCGCGGATCGGCAGATCATTGAGTGAGGCGTAGGATGTATAGCCCTTATAGCCATGGTCTTTGGACCAATTCTGCCCCGCCACATCATCTTCGGCCAAGGCATAGCAGCTCTGCTCCAGCTCTTCGATAAGGGCCGGATCCTCCAACTGCCCTTCATAAAAGGGCGTCACGAAAAGCGAACGGATCGTCATCGCCCTGCCATGCCTGTGGGATAGCTGCGATGCAAGCCATCGCGTGCTCCGGGCTTGACCCGGAGCCTAGGGGAAGCGGCAAAAATCGCAGAGGAATGTGTGCTGGGTATCTAGGCTCCGGCTCGGGGGCCGGAGCACAGGGGTGCTATGTGATGCTGAACCAAGTTCAGCATGACGCAGCGGGGCAGCCCTCCCCGT
>JBEDNE010000182.1:0-13820 GCA_041170745.1 Pseudomonadota bacterium | reverse complement strand
CTCATAACCTGAAGGTCGTAGGTTCAAATCCTACTCCCGCAACCAACCAAATCTCAAAAATCACCTGAGACATAAGGCTCCCTTTGGGGAGCTTTTTTGCGTTTTAGGCTGGAGTTTACCGCGAGAGGATGGCGCAGGCATCTGCCTCGCCAATGACCTCGGCATATTTGGCCTGAAGATCGAACAAATTGGCCTCATGTGGGGCTTGGTGTCGATCGGCACAGGCGTCGCGGGCGACCAGCGGGATGAAGCCGTTCTGCAACGCGTCAAGCGCGGTTGCCCGGACACAGCCTGAGGTAGAAAAGCCCGTGATCACAACGGTATCGACCCCCATGCTATGCAGCGTCGACGCAATTGTTGTCCCAAAAAAGGCAGAGGCATATTGCTTTGTCACCACGATATCCTGCCCGCTGGGCTGGAGCGAAGGCGGAAAAGCACCAAGCGGCGATCCCTTTACAAAGGATTTGAGCGCCGGGACCTTGCGGAAGAAATAGCCCCCATCCGCGCCATCGGCCTGATATTCCACATTTGTGAAAATGATGGGGGCGCCAGCTGCTTTTGCAGCGGCATAGAGCCGTTCATTCGACGCAAGCGCGTCTTCCCCGCCTAGATATAGTGGGGATCCGGACAGGACATAGGCCTGCACAACATCAACGATGAGCAGAGCGGCCTTCTTGCCGGGCTGCAGGTGCCCGGAAAAGGCACCTGCGTAGTTTTCGGCAAGATCTTGGCTCATATTGCGTTGGCTGCCTTCAGACGGTCCATTTCATCCGCATCCATACCCAAAAGCGCGCCATAAATCTCGGCATTATGTTGGCCGATTTCGACAGGCGCGGGGGAGCGGATGGTGCTGGGCGTATCCGACAGGCGCGGGAAGGCGTTCTGCATCTTGATTGTGCCCCAGCGTGGCGTATCGACATCGACCAGCGATTGCCGCGCAGCAAAGTGCGGATCTTCCAACATCTCAGGCGCACGATAAATCTTGCCAGCGGGAACGCTATATTCAATCATCAGCGCTTCGAGTTCGGCGACTGTCTTGGTGCGCGTCCAATCGGCAATAATCTCGTCAAGTTCACGCAGATTGCGGCCACGCGCAACGTGTGTTGCATAGCGTTCGGATGTGGCGAGTTCTGGCCGGCCCATGGCCTGACAGAGCCGTGCGAACACCGCATTCTGGTTTGCACCAATCAGATATTCCCCATCTTTTGCCGGATAGACATTGGATGGCGAAATGCCTTCGAGAATTGAGCCGGAGCGTTTCCGGATATGGCCCGAGACGATATATTCTGGAACCAGGCTTTCCATGACCTGCAGCACGGCTTCATATAAAGCGCTGTCGACAACTTGGCCCTTGCCGGTACGCTCGCGCGCATGGAGTGCCGCCAGAGCGCCCAAGCAGCCATAGGTTGCCGCCAGCGAGTCCCCAATGGACACGCCCATGCGGCTCGGCGGACGATCTGGGTCGCCGACAATGTAGCGCCAGCCGCCCATGGCTTCGCCAATCCCGCCAAAGCCGGCGCGTTCGGAATAGGGGCCAGTTTGGCCATAGCCCGAGACACGCACAATGATCAGCCGAGGGTTGATCGCGTGAAGCTGTTCGGGCGAAAGGCCCCATTTTTCCAATGTGCCCGGCTTGAAATTCTCAATGAGAATATCAGCTTTGGCCGCAAGTTTGCGAACAATCTCTTGGCCTTCTGGAATGCGCAAATTGGCCGAGACTGACTTCTTGTTGCGGGCAACGACTTCCCACCACAGCTTTTCCTCGCCATGGCCCCAATCCCGCATGGGATCACCACCGCCGCGGCCATCGACCTGAGGCGGTTCCACCTTGATGATTTCCGCGCCCATATCGCCCAGCAATTGGCCGCAGAATGGGCCTGCAATCAGCTGGCCCAGTTCCACAACACGAATACCGGCAAGAGCGCCCGGATTTTCTGCAGTCATCATAATCCTCTTTACTCGGCCGCAATGGCCAGATGCGCCCATTGCGGCTGGACCGGGGCTTTCAGGCCCGTCTCGCCTTCGCAATTGGCGCGTAATGTTTCGATATCGGGGCCAAAGTCGAACAGCTTGGCGTCACCGCGCGCGCTGCGCATTTGGGTCCGCAAGGTTTCGGTCGCGGCCGTATCCACGGTGCCATCGGCTGCGATGACCACGCCATAGGCGCTGGCGCCTTCTGCTGTGACCAGCCCTTGGGCGATTTCCTTTGCGACAAGGGCGGGATCGCGCTCCAGCGGATCGCCCCAGCCACCACCACCCCATGTGATGAAGTGGAGGCGATCATCGGTCTCCACCTCAATATCTTCGACCTTGTTGCCAATGATGACCTGCGTGCCATCAGCGCGTTCCAGAATTTTGCGGGCACGCTTGCCTGGCTCGCCACCATTCACGCCCCAAGGCGGTACAAACCAGCGATCATCATGGATCGAAATGGTGCCGGGGCTGAGGAAGCGATAGGTCATGTGAATGCCATTGCCGCCGCGATGCAGGCCTGCGCCGCCGGAATCCGGCTCGGTTGAATAGCGTTCAATGACCATCGGGAAATAACGTTCCAGAAACTCATTGGGCACATTGGTAAAGCCCGGCCAGAGTGAGTGGCCATCCGGCCCGTCTCCCAGCGGGCGGCCCGGAATGCCGCCAAAGCCAATTTGGAAAAGCTGGAACCATGCATTGCCCTTGCCGGGACGTGCATCATTACCCGAATAGAAGAGGTGCGGCGAGGATGAGAAGCCCGCGGCGTTCAGGAATTCCGGCGTCTTCTGGCCGAGCAGCCCGCCCAGAATGTCGAAAATCCGGCCCAGAGCATGGGTGCGGCCAGAAAGCGCTGCCGGGAATTTCGGTTTCAGCAACGAGCCTTCAGGAATACGAACATCAATCAGATCATAGAAGCCATCATTGAACAGGATCTGCGGGTCAAAGACCATGATCATGTAAATGCCGAAGAACATCTTGAACATATTTTCGTTCAGGAAGAAGTTGATCGACGCCGAGGATTGCGGATCGGTGCCGTCAAAATCGAGGATCACCTTATCGCCATCGCGCCACATCGTGCATTTGATCTTGTAGGGGCCATAGCCCATGCCATCGTCGCAGATATAATCTTCAAAGCTTACCGGCTCTTCGCTGACAGCTTGCGCCAGCAGCGTCTTCATCGCGCGGTGGTTACGCGCCAGCAGCTCTTGCGTGGCAGAGACATAGACATCGTCACCAAAACGCTCTGCCATTTCAATGACGCGGCGCGCGGCCACACGGCACGAGGCAATCAGCGCGTTCAGATCTGCCGCGCACCAATCGGGCTTACGCGTTTGGTGCATGACGAGCTTCATCAGATCGTCATTATACTCGCCCTTTTTCCAGATCTTTACGGGCGGAATGCGGACGCCTTCTTCATAAATGGAGCGCGCATTGATCGGCATGGAGCCCACAACCTTGCCGCCGATGTCGGATTGGTGGCCGAACATCGAAGTATAGGCAATCAGACGGCCATCTTTGAACACAGGAAGCAAAACCAGCCAGTCGTTTGAGTGGCTTACGGCGCCATCAACGGAATAGGGGTCAGACAGGAAGATCATGTCCCCATCTTCCAGCGTGCCCTCATAATTATTGAGGAAGCCGCCAATGAAGCTGCCGAACTGGCCGACAATCATCTTGCCTGTATGGTCGGCAATCAGCGGGAAAGCGTCGCCCTGTTCGCGAATGCCGGGGGACATGGCGGTGCGCACAAGCGTGGCATCCATTTCCACACGCGCATTGCGCAGCGCATTTTCAATGATGTCGAGGGTCACCGGGTCAATGGCGACCTTGTTGAACGGCGTATTATTCGTTTGGACGATTGTAGCAGCCATGAGTCTCGTCCTTTCAGGCCAGATTGATGAGGATGTTGCCGACCGCGTCGACAGTGGCGACGCAGCCGCTTTCGATCAGCGTCGTGGAGTCCATTTCGCAAACAATGGCGGGACCGGGGATAATGTCCCCCGCGCGCAGTTTGGCGCGATCATAAATGACGGCATCCTGCTCGCGCCCGTCCATCCACAGCTTATGGTCGCGGATTTTGGCGGCAGAGGGATCGCCATTGCCTTGTTCCAGAGGCGCGGCAGGTAGATCAAGCGCCCGACCCAAGGCAACGGCACGCAGGTTCACAATTTCGTGTGGCGTATCCATGTTGAAGGTGAAGAGGCGCTTATGCTCTTCATCAAAGCGGGCGAGCACGCCGGCAATTCCGTCCTTCGCCAAATCTGCCGCCGTGATTGTCAACGGCACTTCAAAGGCTTGGCCCGCATAACGGACATCGACTTCAAAGGCAGTTGTAATTTCAGCGTCAGGCACGCCGTCAGACAGAAGCTCACCCTTCACTTGGGTTGCCATCTCATCGAGAACCGCCACGAGATCTTCGGGCTTGGTATCTTGCGCCAAGCGCGACCAAGAGCGGGCCGTTTCCGTCCGCATCCGCGTGGTGGCATCGCCCAACGCGCAGAGCACGCCCGGGCTGACTGGCGAAACCGCCGGCCATGCCCCCATCAACCGCGCAACGGCATTGACGTGCAGCGGGCCAGCGCCGCCAAAGCCCATCACTGCGAAATCGCGCGGGTCATAGCCTTGCTGCACCGAAATCATGCGCAGCGCGCCGAACATATTTTCGTTCACAATGTCGATAATGCCGCGTGCGGCTGCCATCAGGTCAATGCCCAAGGCATCGGCAATCGTCTGCACGGCGCGCTTGGCCCCTTCGCGATCAAGTTGGAAGGTGCCACCCAGAAGGTTTTCAGGCAGATAGCCCAAAACGACATTGGCGTCGGTTACCGTCGGCAATTCGCCGCCCTTGCCATAAGCAACCGGGCCGGGCACCGCGCCTGCGGATTGCGGACCAACACGCAGTGCGCGCGTCAATTCTGGCACATAAGCGATCGAGCCGCCGCCCGCACCAACCGTTTTCACATCCAGTGCCGAAGCGCGGACCGACAAATGGCCGACTTCTGTGGTGCGCTGGCGGCGCGGTTCAAGGTTTTCAATCAGGGCGACGTCCGTAGATGTGCCGCCAACATCCAGCGTCAGAATGTTCTTAATGCCCGCATTGCGGCCAACCCAGATTGCGCCGGTGACGCCGCCTGCCGGGCCAGACATCAGGATGTTCACCGGATGCTCTTCCGCCTTTTGGGCGCTCATCAACCCACCGTCTGAGCGCAGAAGCGACAATTTGCCGGTCATCCCCTCAGCCGCCAAGCGCGTGCGCAGGTTGGAAACATATTTGGCGACCACGGGCTGCACCGATGCGTTGGCAACGGTGGTCAAGGTCCGCTCATATTCCTGCATTTCCGGCAGGACGAGGTGGCTCAATGAAATGGGTACATCGGGCAGAATTTCCGCCGCAATTTCGCCAATGCGCTTTTCATGCGCGCCATTGGTATAGGCGTTGATCAGGCTGACGGTGACAGCCTTAACGCCATTTTGCTTCAAAATACCCAGCTGCGCACGGACATCTGCCTCATCCAGCGGGCGAAGCTCTTCCCCTTCGGCGCTGATCCGGCCTTTGACTGTGACTGTGTCTTCCAGCGCAGCGAGCGGCTGCGGCTTGGGCCAGATGATCCATGCGGCAAGCCCGCCCGGCACAAAGCTGCGCGCGATCTGCAAGATGTCGCGATAGCCTTCGGTGGTGACCAGGCCGACTTTTGCGCCTTTGCCTTCCAGCACGGCGTTGGTTGCAACCGTTGTGCCGTGGAGGAAATAGTCAATCTCCCCAGCCTTGATCCCGGCTTGCGCGCAAATGGCCGTCACGCCGTTCAAAATGCCTTCAGAGCTGTCATGCGGGGTGGAAGGCGTCTTGTGCCGCCAAAATGCACCCGTTTCTGTGTTGAACAGAAGGAGGTCGGTAAATGTCCCCCCAACGTCCACGCCGAGCCGATACCCCATAGGTCCTCTATCCTCCGATTATGCCTGCTTTGGAAACGGCGGCGCTTTTGCCACCATCCCCGGCAGGGAGCGTTGCATGACATCAGCCAACCAATGATTGGCTGCGATAAGTTGTGTAAGATCCATGCCCGTGCTGATGCCCGCACGATCCAGCATGTAGATTACATCTTCCGTTGAAATGTTGCCCGCGGCACCCGGCGCAAAGGGGCAGCCGCCAAGCCCGCCAATTGCGCAATCTGCGACGCTGGCGCCTGCCAAAATGGCCGACCAAAGATTGGCAAGACCAGTTCCTCGCGTGTTATGGAAATGAACCCGCACCGGCATATCAGGGAGAGCGGCCCTGATCTTGCCGATCAGCGAGGCGACATGCGCCGGGTTCGCCACGCCAATGGTGTCTGCCAGCCCGATTTCTATTGGACCAGCTTCGGCAATGGCTTGTGCCATGGCAACAACGCGCTCTTCCGACACTTCCCCTTCAAAGGGGCAGCCAAAGGCGGCGCCAATGGTGACTTGCGCCGTCTTTCCTGCGGCCTGTGCCATCGCGATGATGTCTTTTGCAGCCGCGACAGACCCGTCGCTCGTCTGGCCCTGATTGGCCATGGCGAATTGATCTGTGGCAACCGCAACGGCGCCCAATTGGTCAATTCTGCCTGTTTCAAGGGCGCGGGCTGCGCCTCGGGCGTTCATGACAAGACCAATATAGGTCACATCGTCGCGGACCGGCAGGCCAGCACACACGGCTTCGGCATCGGCCATTTGCGGAACGGCTTTGGGGTTGACGAAACTGGTCACTTCAAGGCGTCGCGCGCCCGCTGCAATCGCCCGCTCAATCAAACCGAGTTTATCGGTCGTCGAAATCAGGGTTTTTTCGTTTTGCAGTCCGTCGCGGGGGGCGACCTCAACGATCTCGATGAAATTTGAATACATTCTTTAGTTTACCCCCCGACTGGAATCGAGTTGGGCCAGCCCGCGATGCGCATCGCTATAGGCATGGTAGGCGCGCAATATATGGCCGGCCATAATCGCTTCCGCCCAAGCGCCATCGCGCCGCGCAAACGCGGCAATCAGTTCTTCATGCTCGCTATGGGACCGCAACAGCGCTTCGCGGCTGTAATGATGCGCTGTGCGCCAGACGACCGGCTGTTCAATAAGCGTGCTGAGCAGCGCGGAAAGCCGCCGCGAACCTGCCGTTTCAAGGATTTCCGAATGAAAATCGCGATTGCCATCCAGAAAACCAGAAACATCTGGTTCGGGCTGATGAATCGCTTCGGCAATGCGGAGATTCGCAGCGCGAATCCGCTCCAATGCGGCTTCAGTCATCCGCTCAGCCGCGCGTCTCGCTGCGCGACCTTCCAAGATGGCGCGAAGTTCAAAGGCATCGGCCACATCATCCAATGACCAGTCTGCCACAAAGCTGCGTTGTGTGTCGGTCCGGGTCACCAAAAGGTCGGATTCCAGCCGCCGCAGCGCATCTCGCACGGGCGTTCTGGACACGCCGCACCGCTCTGCCAGAGCTTCCTCTGCCAGTTGGCCGCCCGCTGGCAATTCCCCTGAGAGGATCATGCTGCGGATGGTTTCATAAGCGCGGTGAGAGGCGCGAGACATTTTGACTCCAAAAAACTTGACCTGAGACATTTGTATACAATAATGTCCTAACCCATCAAGCCGCGATCGCCATGGGGGCGCAAAAAACACGTGGTGCTTGGACAGGGAGGCCGCCAGATAAAGGATGGCCCACAACAGGGAGGTATCGATGCGTCGTTCCCAATGGATTCTCTTAAGCACGGTCTGCGGACTGGGCTTTGTAACCGCGCCGGCATTTGCTCAGGATGCGCAGCCTCAGGCTGATGCAGCCGATGAGTCTGCCATCATCGTGACGGCTCGTCGCCAGAATGAGCGACTGCAGGATGTTCCAGCGTCCGTCGCCGTGCTGACCACGGATACGCTGCAGCGCACAGGCGCTGTAAAGGCGGAAGATTTTGTGAAGCTGACACCTGGCATCACGATCGTGACGGGCACGGCCGAAGCTGGCGATACGCAGATCAACATCCGCGGCATTAACGGCGCGCGTGATGCGGAAAGCTCAGTCGCACTTGTCGTTGACGGCATTTTGAAGACCAATACGGCGCAATTGAACCAGCCGCAGGGCACGTTGCAGCAAGTGGAAATGCTGAAAGGCCCTCAGGGCGCCATTTATGGCCGCAACGCCGCCGCGGGTGCCATTGTCTTGCAGACTTTGAAGCCCACCGACGTGCTGACTGGCGCGATGAAGGCCTCTTACGGCCAGTATAACTCGCTCGAAGCAACGGCGCATATTGCAGGGCCGCTCGGTGAAAATCTGGGCTTTGTCCTGTCAGGCTACGCCGCAAGCACCGATGGTTTTTATACCAATGTCCTGACCAACGACAAAACAGTTGATGACAAGGAAAATTGGGCTTTGGACGGCCGCTTGGTCTATGGCCAGGGCAGCGCAACGCAGCTTGACATGAAGGCGCGCTATGCAAAGTTCAGTGGTGCCTCGCTGCCGTTCAATGCTGCCTTCCATCTTCCCAACTTTGCAGCCGCTAACCCGGCCTTTTATGAAGATGTGAACAAGCATCCCTTCAAATTCTACAACAACATCCGTCCGACCAATGACCAGAAGAGCTTCGATCTGTCGCTCAAGCTGGATCAGGAATTGTCAGACTCGCTGAAATTGGTCGCCTGGGCGCTCTATTCAGACGTGAAGCAGGATCTGGTTGCAGACGGCACATCAGCTGATTTTGCGCGCTTCATTAGCGCGAAGGATCCGCGCGTTCAGTCGTCAGTCAATTCTTGCTTTGCAAGCACGGCTGCACTCAAGGGCTATCCCGTCAACCAGCCGGGCGCGATTGGGCAAATTCCGGTGCCCTTCATCTTCGCACCGGCCAATGGTTCTACCTTTGGTCCATACAGCCCCACGACCTGCGATGGCACGCAATATCAGCTGCGCAACCAGGAAGACATCAGCGCCGAAATCCGCCTGATTGGGGATGCGGGTGCCGTAAATTGGCAGGTTGGGGCCTATTACCTCAACATCAAGCGCAAGGTCGGCGTCAGCTTGGGGGCAGATACGGGCGCTGGGGTGACCAAGCAGCTCTATAACAACCCAACGTCGTCCAACCCGACCACGCTGTTGTTGGCGGACCAGTTCAAGACTGACGTTTATGCCGCTTTTGCCTCGTTGGAGTATACGCCGAACGACAAGTTTAACGCTGGCATTGCGCTGCGCTATGACATTGAAGATCGCAAGTCTTCGTCGCTGGTGCCGACGGCTCTGGATCCCTTCACGGGTGGCCCGATCAATCCGGGTCAGGCTTTTGGCAAGTTGACGGATAAGAATGCGCGCTTTGAGCAGTTCGAGCCGAAAGTCACTGTCAGCTATAAGCCGAACAGCGATCTCAATATCTACGCGAACTGGGGCATTGGCTTTAAGTCGGGCGGCTTCAACAACCAAGGCTCGGCCCAGCTGATCCGCGACAATTTCGTGTCGGCCTTTGGCGCCAACGTGAAGGTCAACGACCAGTATGACAAAGAATGGTCAAGCGCGTTTGAAGGCGGCGTGAAGGGCAATTTGCTTGACGGCAAGGTCACTTTTGATCTCGCTGGCTATTACACGCAGGTTCACAACATGCAGTTCTTCGAATTCTTCGTCGGCGGCTTTGGCCTGCTGCGCGTTGTGTCGAACATTGACCGCGTGGACCTGAAGGGCATTGAAGCCACAACCTCGGTTAAGCCGATGCGTGGTGTCCGCCTGTTCGGCTCGTTCAACTACACCGACAGCGAGATCAAGGAAAATGCCTCGCGCCCCTACACCGTTGGCAATAAATCGCCTTACACGGCGGATTATACGCTGAATGCGGGGATTGAGCTGGAAAAGCCAATCAAGACGGGTCTCAAGGCTTTTGCGCGTGCAGATTATCGTCTGACGGGTCCGACTTGGTTCCACACTGTGCAGAACCAGTCGATCCCGACCTTGTTCTCGGGCCTGTTGCCGATTTCGGCGCTGCAGCTGCCGGCTGTGGTTGGGAATGGCAAATATGATGTGGCCCGTCGCGCATCCTTTGGCGTGGCAAATGTCCGTCTTGGCATTCAGGGCGACCGCTATGGCCTGTCGATCTTTGCCAATAACGTGACAAACAAGCGTTATCTGAACGAAGTCATCACCGCTGTTGAATTTGGCGGGTCGTTCATCACGCCGGGCACCCGGCGCTTGATTGGTGTTGAAGGCAGCTACAAGTTCTAAGCTAAGCCTTTTTCACCGTCACAATAAGGCCCAGCCCGCCACCCCCTCGGCAGGCTGGGCCTTTTCTTATGAGAGTTGATCTGCAGACTTGGACGCTAGGCGTCTGGCAATTGCGTAAAACTCTCGCGTAGCTCTGCCAGATAACGCAGGCCACTTTCGGTAAGTGCCATTAACTCGTCTCGCGCCTTATCCGTTGCGGTAATATATTTGCGGCCATCGCGCACCACCCAGCCGCGCTGCACCAAGATTTCCACTTTGCGGCGGACGGTTTCGCGCGGAATGCCGCTATAATCAGCAATGGACTGCAAGTTGATTGCCTCTTGCTTGACCGATCGAACTGAGGCGGTCTGCCATTGTTCAAAGCTAAGGTCTGGCGCGTTGCGGCGAGAAAATGTGCGCTCGCCAATAATCATCAGCACCAAAAACAGGTCCAAATCCCCATCGAAAAAGCGACGGCAGGTGATGAGATGTCGCGACAGAGCGGCCACATTCTGCGCGTGGATATGGCCAAAATGCGCGCGCAACTGCTTATCGTCCATGATATTCCCCGTTTCTAAGAGGCTCTATCGCCCAAAATGGGTTGTGGGCGCAATTGGCTTTGGCAAATTGAAGTATGTTGGATGGAAATAACCATCAAAGAGGAGGAGCCTGGATGCGCCCGACAAGCCAGATCGATATTTTTTCTCCGCAAGCCTATTTGGATGATGCCGAAGTTGCACGTCGCGCGAAGCAGATGCGCGCGCAAGGCCCGTTGCTCTGGATAGAACAAGCGCCTTATCGGCCTTTTTGGGCGGTTCTGCGCAATGAAGATATTCGCACCGTCGAACGCGACAATAAGACGTGGCTGGCTGAGCCGCGCCTGACCTTGATCCCGAGCGACGCAGAAGATGCCATTATTGCCCAATGGGGCAAGCGGACGGGGCCGGTGCGCACCTTGCTCGATATGGATGAGCCCGATCACCGCAAATTCCGCGGTTTGACGCAAAGCTGGTTCAATGGCCGTTTTCTCGATGGCCTGCGCGATCGCATGACGCAGTTGGCAACTGAATATGTTGATAAGCTCGCGGCATTGGGTGGGGAATGTGATTTTATTGAGGAGATTGCGGTTCCCTATCCGCTCATCATGATCACCTCGATCCTCGGCCTGCCTGATAGCGACGCGCCGCTGGTGCTGAAGCTGACCCAAGCGCTCTTTGGTGCGCAAGACCCCGATCGGCAGAGCGGCGGCGACCATGGCCAAGAAGTTGCGATGCAGTTTTTTGGCTATTTGGCGGGCGTGGTGGCGGAGCGGCGGCAACATCCGCGCGAAGACCTGATGTCCACCATCGCCAATGCGACACTGGATGGTGAGCCGCTGTCAGATATGGATACGCTGTCTTACGGCATGCTGCTGGCGGCCGCCGGCCATGATACCACCAGTTCATCAGTTGGCGTGGGCATGATGCAATTGGCGCGCAACCCCGCGGAATTTGAAAAGCTGAAAGCCAATCCAGACTTGGTGGGCACTGCGGCGCAGGAGATGTTCCGCTGGGCAACGCCGGTACGCCATTTCTTCCGGACAGCAGCCAAGGATACGGTGCTGGCGGGCCAAGAGGTGAAGGCGGGCGAGTCCGTCTGCCTTATGTATTTATCCGGCAATCGCGATGAAGCCGCCTTTGACGATCCAGACGCCTTCCGCGTCGATCGGACGCCCAATCGCCATGTTGCCTTTGGCTATGGTGCGCACCATTGCCTCGGCCGGATCTTGGCCGAAATGGAAGTGGAAGCGTTGTTCCGCGAAATTGCCAAACGCGTGGAGAGCGTGGAGCTTGCTGGCCCGGTGGAATGGGTGAAAACCAACCACACAGGCGGCCTTAAGCACCTGCCCATCCGCTACAAAATGCGCTGAGCTATGCCGGTCAGGCGGCGGCGTGCAGCGCCTCCGCCCGCGCTTTCAGTGCCAGGGCTGTATCGTCAAACGCGCGTTTCACCCATGGCCCGGCAAAGCGGAACACGTGAATGCCGTTTTCGCCCAAAAAGGCATCTGTGCTGTAATAGGTGCAGCTGGCCGGGCCTGTCGCTTCAATCACTTGATCGCGCCGGGCGGGGTAGGGCCAATAGTCCAGATTGGGGAATTCCCAGCTCAGCAGCCGCTCAGGCTCAAACCCGCAAACATATTCTAGGTTTAGCACGGTCGGCCCGCCTGCTGTGGCGTAGTTGATAAGCGTCATTTCAACTGGCGCCCCCATTTCGAGCGTGGAGACAGCCCGAATGCAAAAGGGGTTCCATTCATTATAGCGGGGCAGATCGGTCAAAATCTGCCACACAATGCTGGCGGGCGCGTTGATCGCCACTGTTTCGCTGCGCGTCACGGCATCGGGGTTAAAGCCCATGACAGCGTCTTGCGCGACGGTTTTGGCCGCTTTCATCCAATCAAGCATTGTCTCTCTCCAAATCTTTTAGGTTTACCACGCGCGCCTCGGGTAAAGGATGCGCGCTTGCCCCAGCCCAGCGCAATAATGCCGTGCCTTCGTGGTGGCCGCACGTGTCAATCCAATTATAGGCCCCGGTCTTAAGGCCCGGGTCGCGCGCGGCACAGATGATCCGGACGGCGCCGCTGGCATCGACCTTGGCGGAATGCTTGTTCACTGTGATCTGCCGAAAGCGATAGTCCAGACTTTCCATCCACCAGTTATCGAGCTGAAAATTCCAATAATAACAGTCTGGCGGTGTGACATCGATCACCCAGGCTTCATCGGGCGCGATCTGCCAATAGGCGTGCGCGTAATAAATATCCTTCGCGCCGCCGCCCTTTTGGAACATCGCCTGATCAATATCGGGAAAGCAATTGGGCGTTTGACGAAAAAGGCGTGTCCAATCTGCAAAGGTCTGCGCCACACCGCCCACAAATTGCGCTGCCGCACCAAGGCCCTGTGCCAGCTTTGCGGCATCGAGCGGCGCTGGAACGGCTGGTCCGTCAATGCATTCAATATGGAATTCCCCGCCGCGCTCTGTGTCGCGGTTGAGGGCGGATTGCCGGATGATGATCACACTTGCATCGGGCTCTAGCCGAAGCCAATTTTTACCCGCATCTGCGCCTGTCGGCGGCGTGCAGCTGGCAATAATTTCCACCTCGCCATTGGGCCCCCATTGAATATCCCCATCCATCAGGCTGCCCGTTGCATGGGCGCTGCCATCAATATGATAGCGCATCGCATTGGCGACGATGGAAAAGTAAAACATCGATCCGCGCGTGCCAGTGATGCGATACGCATTGCTGCCCGAGATTGAGGCGTTCCAATATTCATTATCCGGATTGTCCGCGCCAATTTTCCCGGTTTCGTGGCTTAACTGATAGAAAAAGGGAAAATCAGGATCGCTGGCCTCCACATATTGTTCCAGCGCCAATTTGCTGAGCCGGGAAAGGTAGCGAAAGCCTTCTGCCCGGATCAATGGATCATCGGGCACATCGTCTGCCAAGATAATTGCCCCCGCGTCCGCCAGCTTCGCGCAATAATCGCGCCAAGCCTGTGCGATATTCGCGGTCATGCGGCCACCCAATCGCCGCCGTTCACATCCAGCATCGCGCCCGTCACTTCGCTCGCATAGTCAGACAGCAGGAAATAGACGGCCTTGGCACAATCCTGATCGGGCGGGATATGGCCAATGG
>JBEDNE010000181.1:0-5179 GCA_041170745.1 Pseudomonadota bacterium | reverse complement strand
AAGCTATGATTGGCGATGGTGCTTTTACATCAATCTGCCCATTGGCATTCCAACGGTTCTGATCCTTTTGTGGCTGCTTCCGGGCCGACCAATCAACAAACGATATTTTGACGGGCTGGGCTTTGCCGCGCTGGCGCTGGGCGTGGCCACGCTGCAATTGCTGCTTGATCGTGGCCAGCATGAAGATTGGCTACAAAGCTGGGAAATCCGCATTGAAGCGATCATCGCCCTTTCGGCCATCTGGATCTTTTTTGTCCATCAAGCGACCACCAAAAAACCCATGTTCGACACGGAACTGGTCACGGATCGAAACTTTACCACTGCCTTGCTGTTCATGGTGCTGATTGGCGTGATGATGTTTGGTGTCTTTGCGCTATTGCCCCCCATGTTGCAAAGCCTGTTTGGCTATACCGTGGTGGATACGGGCATGCTGCTGGCGCCGCGTGGCATTGGCATTTTGATCTCGATGATGATTGCAACGCGCCTCGCGGGCAAAGTGGATCCGCGCAAAATTGTGGGCGCAGGCTTTGTCATAACCATCATCTCGCTTTGGCAGATGACCCAATGGGGTCTGATGATGGACTGGACCTATGTGTTCTGGACAGGGCTGCTCCAAGGCTTTGGCATGGGCTTTGTGTTCATCCCGATGAACCAGCTGGCCTTTGCCACCTTGCCCATGCGGCATCGCACCGATGGATCAAGCTTGCTCTATCTGGTGCGCAGCATTGGCAGCAGTGTTGGTATTTCCATTATGTCGACCATGTTCGCGCGCAATATGCAGACGAGCCATTCTGATTTGGCGAGCCATGTGACCTCATCCTCCATGGCTATGATCGATCCGGCAACGGCAGACCGCTATCAAGTGCTGGGGGAATCCGCGCTGCGCATGGTGGATTTGGAAGTTAATCGTCAGGCGGCAATGATTGCCTATCTTGATGATTTTCACTTGATGATGTGGGGCTTAATTCTGTTCATGCCCCTGATCCTCTTGATGAAGCCGCCCAAAGCTGGCCCGGGCCAAATGGTCCACCCCGTCGGCGAATAGCTACATCTCACCGCGTTCGCGGCGCAGCTTATACCAACGCGCGACATTGGCATTATGTTCAGCCAGCGTCTGGGCAAACACATGGCCGCCCGTACCATCAGCGACAAAGAATAAATCTTTGGTCGAGGCGGGGTTTAGCACCGCTTCAATTGAAGCGCGGCCCGGGTTGGTAATTGGCCCAATGGGCAGCCCAGCCATGGCATAGGTATTATAGCCATTTTTCGCGCGAAGTTCTGACTTTAAAATGCGCCGCCCCAAAGGCTTGCCCTTGGTGACGGGGTAAATGACTGTTGGGTCGGCTTGCAGCCGCATGCCAATGCGCAGCCGGTTGGTATACAGCCCGGCAATCAGGCGCCGCTCCTCAGCCTTGCCGGTTTCCTTCTCCACAATAGCAGCAAGAATAACTGCCTCTTGCGGCGTTTTTACAAAAGTGGCGGGCGACCTTTTGGCCCAAAGCTCTTCCAGCGTGGCGTTCATCGCCGCTTGCATCCGGGCGACGACTGCGGCCCGGCTTTCGCCAACGCCCACCTCATAGGTATCGGGCAGAATAGAGCCTTCAGCCGGCACGGGGATGTCCCCTTCCAGCCCCGGCGTGGCCATTAACCGCTCATAGACGAGAATAGAGGCCATACCCTCGGGAATGGTAACAAAGCGCCGCAGCACCTTACCGCCCTGAAGAATATCCAGGAGGGTGCGTTCGCTGGCGCCTTTGGGCAGCACAAAATGCCCTGCCTTTACTGGCGCCGCGCCACCCAAGATTTGTGCCCTAAGCCGGAACAAAGTCGCGCTGCGGATGGCCCCTGCCGTTTCCAACTGGTCAGCAACACTGCTAAGGCTGGCGCCGCGGGGCACAACAAAGTCCTGATCGCGCGGCCCCGGCCCGGGCAAAGACCAGCTGGCAAATAGCCAAAGCAACGCCGCAACGGCGGCAACCAGCACAAACAGGCTGCCGCGCCGGCGCATAGCTTAAACCGCCTTCATCACCAAGCTGGCATTGGTCCCACCAAAGCCAAAGCTGTTGTTCAGCACGGCCTTTACTGACCGCTTCTTGGCGACATGGGGCACCAGATCAACGCCTTCGGTGCCTTCGTCTGGATTGTCGAGATTAAGCGTTGGCGGCACAATCTGATCCCGGATCGCCAGGATGCAGAAAATCGCTTCCACAGCGCCTGCACCACCCAGCAAATGGCCAATGGCAGATTTGGTGCTGCTCATCGACGCCCCGCCCAGATCATCGCCCAGCACACGCTTGACTGCGCCCAGTTCAATCGTGTCCGCCATGGTCGAGGTGCCATGCGCGTTCACATAATCAATATCGCCTGCTGAAAGCCCCGCCTTGCGCAGCGCCATGCGCATCGCAAGTTCCGCACCCTTGCCTTCGGGGTGCGGCGCTGTGACGTGATAGGCATCGCCCGACAGGCCATAACCCACGACTTCCGCATAAATTTTGGCCCCGCGCGCCTTGGCGTGCTCATATTCTTCCAGAACAACCACGCCGGCGCCTTCGCCCATCACAAAGCCATCACGGTCTTTGTCATAGGGGCGGCTCGCCTGTTCAGGCCGATCGTTAAAGCTGCAATTGAGCGCCCGTGCCTGCGCAAAACCGGCAACGCCCAGCGGATTGATTGTGCTTTCAGCGCCGCCCGCCAGCATGATGTCGGCATCGCCATCTTTAATCATCCGCGCGGCATCGCCAATCGAGTGCGCGCCCGTGGAGCAAGCCGTGACCACAGCGTGATTGGGACCCATCAGGCCATATTTGATCGAAACTTGGCCCGAAATCAGGTTGATGAGGCGGCCATGCACAAAGTGCGGCGAGACGCGGCCCGGCCCTTTTTCATGGAGAACGATCGACTCGCTCTCAATGCCCGGCAAGCCGCCAATGCCCGAGCCAATCGAGCAGCCCGTGCGCATCTTCAGATCATCATCCATGTCCGCAAGGCCAGCATCTTCGAGCGCTTGGCCTGCAGCATCAATGCCATAGACAATGAACGGATCGACCTGACGCTGGATTTTGTGATCCACGCGCTTGTCAGCGTCAAAGCCCCATGGATGATCCTTGGGTTTTACCTCGCACGCAATGTGGCATTTCTGATCCGTCGCATCAAAGCGCGTGATTTTGCCGGCGCCAGATTTGCTGGTCAGCAAATTGGTCCAAGTCGTCTCAACATCACCACCCAGCGGGGTCACAAGGCCCAGGCCAGTCACAACTACGCGGCGCATATGCGTCTCCAGTGCTCCAGAATCAAAAACGGCTTCCGACGTCGCCGGAAACCGTCTTCGATAACTACGATTCGTTCAAGGCAGATTGCCCTGAAATCAGCCCTTGTGGCTGTCGATATAGGAAATCGCGTCCTTGACGGTCGAAATCTTTTCCGCAGCATCGTCCGGAATTTCGACGCCGAATTCTTCTTCGAACGCCATGACCAGCTCGACGATGTCGAGGCTGTCCGCACCCAGATCGTCGATGAAGCTGGCATCATTCGTCACCTTGTCGGCCTCGACGCCGAGGTGCTCGACGACGATCTTCTTAACGCGGTCGGCGGTGTCGCTCATGGATAACCCTTCTCGTTCATGTGTGAGCAATATTCGAATTAAAGCCCTAATAGGCCCTTATGGGCGATGCAAGCCTTATGGTGGGGGCAGGGCGTATTCCCTGTTGATGAAGCACAGTGCCACCCCCTGCCAAATGGCTCAGATCATGGCCATTCCGCCATTTACGTGCAGCGTCTGGCCGGTCACATAGCCTGCCTCACGGCTGGCCAGATAAACGGCGGCTGCCGCAATATCTGCGCCTGCGCCCATATGGCCGGCGGGAATACGGGCATTCAGGGCCTCTTTTTGCGCCTCAGGCAGAACATCGGTCATCGCAGACGCGATAAAGCCCGGGGCAATGCAGTTAACTGTCACGCCGCGGCTGGCCAGCTCTTGCGCCAAGCTTTTCGACATGCCGATAATGCCAGCTTTTGAGGCGGCATAATTCGCTTGGCCGGGATTGCCGGTGACGCCCACCACGCTGGTCACCGAGATGATCCGGCCAAAGCGCGCTTTCATCATCGGCTTGGCCGCGGCGCGACACAGGCGGAAGGCGGCTTCCAGATTAATGCGGATCACATCCGCCCAATCCTCATCCTTCATCCGCAGGATAAGGCCATCGCGGGTGACGCCTGCGTTGTTCACCAAAATATCAATCTGGCCGCCCAACGCGTCTAGCGCCGCCGGGATCAGCGCCTCAACCGCCTCTGCATCGCCCAGATTGCACGGAAGGATAACGGTATCGCCGCCAATTTCAGCAGCAACAGCCTTCAATGCCTCTTCGCGCGTGCCTGATAGTGCCACTTTTGCGCCTTGATCTACCAACGCCTTGGCAATGGCAGACCCAATGCCGCCCGACGCGCCTGTGACCAAAGCCGTCATTCCGGTGAGGTTAAACATAAGTCTCTCCAATTCCTGCTTGCGTTAGAGGCTTTTGATCAGCGTTTCGATGTCGTCCATGGTGAGGATGCTGTTGGCCGTGGCATCCGGCGCCGAGCGCTTGACCATGGGGGCCAGCACTTTGCCGCCAAATTCGACATAGTCCGTCACGCCAGCTGCAAACATGGCGATCACGGTTTCGCGCCAGCGGACGCGTCCGGTCACTTGCTCCACCAACAGGCGCTTGATGGTGTCGGCATCGGCCACAGGCGCGGCCGTCACGTTCGCATAGACGGGCACCAAGGGGGCAGAGAGAGCCGCGCCAGCAAGAGCCTCAGCCATGGCGTCAGCGGCAGGCTGCATCAGCGGGCAATGGAAAGGCGCAGAAACGGGCAATAGCACGCCGCGCTTAATCCCATGGTCTTTGACCAGCTCTACCGCGCGTTCAATCGCGGCCTTATGGCCGGAAATGACAACCTGGCTGGGGTCATTATCATTGGCAACGGTGCAAACCTCGCCTTGCGCGGCAGCATCGGCCAGCGCCTGTGCTTTCTCAATATCCGCACCCAATAACGCGGCCATAGCCCCTGTTCCAACGGGCGTTGCCGCCTGCATGGCCTGGCCACGCAGTTTCAGCAGCTTGGCTGTGGTCGCCAAATCGAGCGCACCTGCCGCGCACAAGGCACTATATTCGCCCAGACTATGCCCGGCGACAAAATC
>JBEDNE010000180.1:0-7700 GCA_041170745.1 Pseudomonadota bacterium | reverse complement strand
TGTTGGCCGATGGCAAAATTGTCCGCTCCGGCGGGCCAGAGCTTGCGCTGGAACTCGAGCGTGAAGGCTATCGGGAGCTTGCTGCGTGACAGCCCTGCCCACCCGATCCAACATCATGCGTCACCCTGAACGTGTTTCAGGGTCCATGATCTCTGCCGTCGCAGGTCCTTATGCGTCGTGTTCTTGGATGCTGAACCAAGTTCAGCATGACGGTGCGGCGCGATGACAGCCCTGCCAACCCGTCGTGATGAGGCCTGGCGCTACGCGGATTTGGACGCCGTTGCGCGGGCATGGCCGCTGCCCGCGCCTGAGCAGATTCAGGTCGCAGACGGGGGCAAATTTGCCCGGACAATTGTGCAGGATAAAGGTGGCATCCAACAGATTGAACTCCACCTTGGCGCCAACTCTGTTGCTAGCCTCCACTTCCTCAACTTTGGCGGGGATTACGGGCGGATTGAGCTCAACGTCACGCTGGAGGAAGGCGCCGATTTCACACTTGGCGCAGCGCAAATTGGCGGCGCCAAGCAGACGCTGGAAATCATCACGACGGTGACACACGCTGCCCCCGATGCAACCAGCCGACAAATTGTCCGCTCCGTCCTCGCGAACCAAGCCACGGGCACCTATCTGGGCAAGGTCGCCGTTGCGCGTGGCGCGCAACACACCGATAGCGAACAATCGGTCAAAGCCATGCTGCTCGACCGGACAGCGACTGCCAATGCCAAGCCCGAACTCGAAATCTATGCCGATGATGTGAAATGCGCGCATGGCTGCGCCATTGGTGAGTTGGATGCCATGGCGATGTTCTACCTGCAATCGCGCGGGCTGACCCCGGCAGAGGCGAAGACGCTTTTGCTGCAAGCCTTTATTGCCGAAGTCTTCGAAGGCGCGGCCGACCAAGAGACGCTTCAGGCGCTAGCGCTCGCTCAGTTGGAGGCGCTGGCGTGACATCTTATCGCGCAGACTTTCCCGGCGTTGAGGGCTGGCATTATCTCGACACTGCGGCAACGGCGCAAAAGCCGCGCGTGGTGATTGAAGCCATGGCGCGCGCGCTGGGGCAGGATTATGCGACAGTGCATCGCGGCGTCTATGCCCGGTCTGCCCATATGACCTTGGCCTTTGAAGCGGCCCGCCAGCGCGTTGCGCGGTTCATTGGGGCGCCCAGCCAAAATGAAATTATGTTTGTGCGGGGCGCGACTGAGGCAATTAACTTGGTCGCCCATAGCTGGGGCGGCTTGCTGAAAGCGGGCGACCGCATTCTCCTGTCGCAACTGGAGCACCATTCCAACATTGTGCCATGGCAGTTGCTGCGTGACCGGATGGGCATTGAAATTGACGTCTGCCCGCTGACCGCAGAGGGCGAGATTGATCTTGATGCGGCAGAAGCCCTGCTGACGCCCCGGCACAAATTGGTGGCGCTCGCCCATGTCTCTAACGTGTTGGGCTCCGTGCTTGATGCCAAGCGGGCGGCAAAGCTGGCGCACAATGTGGGCGCAAAATTGTTGCTCGATGGCTGTCAGGCGGTGCCGCATATGCCTGTTAATGTCGCAGAATTGGGCTGTGATTTTTACGTCTTTTCCGCGCACAAACTCTATGGCCCAACGGGCATTGGCGTTCTTTGGGGCAAGGCAGAGCTGCTGGAGGCGATGCCCCCCTGGCAAGGCGGCGGCGCAATGATTGATCGCGTCACGTTTGACAGGACAAGCTACGCCCCGCCACCCGCGCGCTTTGAAGCGGGAACGCCTGCCATTGCCGAAGCCATCGCGCTGCACGCGGCCATCGATTATGTGGATGCTATCGGTCTGGATGTCATCCACGCGCATGAGGCCAAATTGGTCACAGCAGCCCGCGAGGCTATGAGCCATATCAACTCGATCCGCCTCTTTGGCCCGACAAACTCTGCCGGGATTATTTCCTTTGCTGTCGAAGGCGTGCATCCGCATGATGTCGGCACGATATTGGATGAAGAAGGCGTGGCGATCCGCGCCGGGCATCATTGTGCGCAGCCGCTAATGGACCATCTGGGCGTGCCCGCCACTGCACGTGCCAGCTTTGGCCTCTATAATGATTTGGATGATGTGACCGCGCTGGTGCGCGGTTTGGAACGGGTGAAGAGGATCTTCGGATGAGCAAGGAAATCCGGATCGAAGAAGTCGATAGCGTCCCATCGCCGCCCAAGGCGCGCGTGGAAGACGTGGAAAGCGCCGGCGAAAAGCTGGAGCGCAAGAAAGATTATCTCGATGGCTTTTTAAGCCAAAAGCCTGCCGCCGTCCCCGCGACAGAGCCGGGCGGCGACTTGTACGACGCTGTCATAGCGGCGCTGAAGGACATTTATGACCCGGAAATTCCGGTGAATATTTATGACCTCGGCCTGATCTACAATGTCGAAATCAACGACAGCCATGTCCATGTGACCATGACGCTGACCACCCCGCACTGCCCAGTGGCCGAATCCATGCCGGGCGAAGTGGAGTTGCGTGTTGGCTCTGTGCCCGGCGTGGGCGATTGCGAAGTGCATCTGGTGTGGGACCCGCCATGGTCGCCCGACTCCATGTCGGACGAGGCGCGTTTGGAGTTGGGAATGCTATGACAACCGAAACAAAAGCCCGCGCCCGCCCCGCTGCCGTCATCCTGACACCCGCTGCCGAAGCGCGCGTTGCCCATCTCATGCGCCAAGCGCCAGAAGGGGCAATTGGCGTCAAGCTCTCTACCCCACGCCGGGGCTGTTCCGGCCTTGCCTATTCGGTTGATTATGTCAGCGAAGCCAATAGCTTTGATGAGAAAATCGAAACGCCGGGCGGATTGTTCTTCATTGATGGCGCGTCGGTTTTATATCTTGTCGGCTCGACCATGGACTGGCAGGAAGATGACTTCACCGCAGGGTTTGTTTTCAACAACCCAAATGCCAAAGGCACATGCGGCTGTGGGGAGAGCTTTACGATATGACCAAACGCAACCGCCGGATCCCGATCTTTCTCTCCGGCGCTGCGTTGATTGGCGGCCTGATATTTGCCAATCGAGACGTGCTGCTCCAGCGGGCCTTTGACCGCGCAGTGGACCAAGCCATTGGCCGCGATGTTGTTGCCAGCCTTGACCCCAAAGACATTCATGTTGGCTTTTGTGGCACAGGGTCTCCCTTGCCCAGCCGCGATCGGGCCTCGGCCTGCACGGCCATTTGGGTGGACGGCAAGCTGTTCATTTTTGACGCAGGCGAAGGGGCTGGAGAAACACTCTCTCTCATGGGCCTGCCCTTGGGCAAAATTGCCGGCGTTTATCTCACGCATTTGCATAGTGACCATTTTGAGGGGCTCGGGCCGCTCGCGCTCCAGCGCTGGGCGGGGGCAAGTGCGGCGACACCGCTGCCGCTTTTTGGCCCTGCTGGGACTGACCAAATCGCCCAGGGGCTCACCCAGGCCTATGGCCCAGACAGCACATTCCGCATGGCGCATCACGGGGCCACGGCCGTACCGCCCTCAGGCTTTGGCTTTGCGGGCACCGTGATTGCGCCGGGCGTGGTCTATGACCAAGATGGCATTCGCATCACGGCTTTCGCTGTTCCGCATGATCCCGTGAAGCCCGCTTTTGGCTATCGGCTCGATTGGCAGGGCAAGAGCGTGACGATCAGCGGAGATACCGCCAAATCTGAGACGCTCGCCAAAATGGCAAAAGGCACCGATGTGCTGGTCCATGAAGTGCTCAACCGCACGATGGTGCAGGCCATGGCAGAGGCAGCAGCGCGCCACGGCCAGCCCAATCGCGCGAAAGTTTTCCGCGATATTCAAAGCTATCACGCCAGCCCAGAAGAAGCGGGTGAGGTCGCAAGCGCAGCGGGCGCCAAGATGCTGGCCTTTACGCATCTTGTACCAAGCGTGCCCAAAGCAATGACGGGCCTCGTCATCGCGGGCGCAGACCGCCGCTATAATGGCCCCATCCGCGCGATGCGCGATGGCGATCTGCTCAGCATTAATGGGCGGGATGACCCCAGCTATCGAAATCTGCTGGACTAGTCCTACTGGCAAACGCAAAGACTCTGTTATGACCAGCAAACCACCGCTTCAGGCCGCCATCATCCCCGTGACGCCGTTGCAGCAAAATTGTTGCCTCATTTGGTGCACCGAGACGATGCAGGGCGCTTTTACCGATCCGGGTGGAGATTTGCCGCTGCTGAAGGCGGCGGCGGCCAAACAGGGCGTGACGATTGAAAAGCTGCTCGTCACGCATGGGCATCTCGATCATTGCGGGCAGACAGGCCTTCTCGCCAAGGAATTGGGCGTGCCGATTGAAGGCCCGCATGAAGAAGATCGCTTCTGGATTTCGCAGCTGGATGATGATGGCCGCAAATGGGGGATGGACGCCAAGACGTTTGAGCCGGATCGCTGGCTGAAAGATGGGGACACTGTCACCATTGGCAAATTGACGTTGGACGTCATTCATTGCCCCGGCCACACGCCGGGCCATGTCGTCTTTTACCATGCACCCTCAAACTTTGCGGTGGTCGGCGATGTGCTGTTTCAGGGATCCATTGGCCGGACGGATTTTCCGCGCGGCAACCACCAACAGCTGATTGATTCAATCACGCAAAAGCTGTGGCCATTGGGCAATGACACCGCCTTTGTGCCCGGCCATGGGCCGATGTCGACCTTTGGGCATGAGCGCAAGACGAATGCCTATGTCTCGGATTATTTGTTGGGCTGAAAGGTCAGGCGAAGCTGGGCTCCGGCTCAAGGCCGGAGTACCGGGAAGGCCCAAATTGCTGTACTGCGGCCTTGAGCCGGAGCCCAAACGGCGGAAACCAAAAGCGCCCATGTTCAGCAGAGGCGCAATTTAAACCCCAGCCTGCCAATCCCCCGCAACGGCCATCCAAATTGACAGCCCCGCAATTGCCGCTGTTTCCGCGCGCAAAATGCGCGGGCCAAGCGAGACGCCCACCGCCTGTGGCAGCGCTTTAATCGCGGCGCGTTCGTCCGCATCAAAGCCGCCCTCCGGCCCGACGAGCAACGCTGCTGGACCCGGCTTGGCAACCTCTGCCAGCGGCACACCGCCTTCTTCATCCGCAAAATACAATGTGCGGTCTGCGGGCCAAGTTTTGAGCAACTGGGTCAGCTTCACCGCCTCGGCAATCTCAGGCAGCGCAGTGCGGCCGCATTGTTCGGCCGCCTCCACCATTTGCGTGCGCAGCCGATCCATATTCATCCGCTCAACAATTGTCCGCCGCGTAATCACAGGCTGGTAAAGCCCAACGCCCAATTCGCAGGCCTTTTCCACCACCATATCGAGCCGGGCTTTTTTGACAGGTGCAGCGAGCAGCCAGACATCGGGCACTGATTCCCGCGGGCGCAACAGAGCCGTCACCCGCACGTGCAGATCGCGCTTGGCCGTGTCGGCCACTTCGGCCAGCCATTCGCCTGTCTGATTGTCGCAGAGTTTCAAGGGTGAGCCGGGCTTTACGCGCAGAACGTTCAGCAGATAATGCGCTTGCCCGCCCTCTAGCCGGATAAGGGCGCCATCGCTTAAACGATCCTCGATAAAGAGGCGCGGTGTGGATTGGGGTGGCCAGGCGGGAATTGCGGGCATAAGGGCGGTTAGCATGACAGATCAGTCAAATATAGCCTCGCTGGTGCCCGATGCGGAACTGACCGGCCTGATGCGCCTGTTACCAGCTCGGGCGCGGCCTTATGCGGCCTTGGCACGTTTTGACCGGCCCATTGGCTGGTGGCTGTTATTTTGGCCCTGCACCTTCGGCTTGGGGCTATCAGGCGGCCTGCCGCAGCTCTGGGCGCTGGCGCTGTGGATGCTGCTGGGTGCCATTGCGATGCGGGGCGCAGGCTGTGTGTATAACGACATTGTCGATCGTGATTTGGATGCGCAGGTCGAGCGCACACGCAATCGCCCAGTGGCAAGCGGGGCGGTGTCGCTAAAGGCGGCATGGGGTTGGCTGGTCTTCTTGTCCGGCATTGGCCTTATTGTCCTGCTGCAATTGCGCTGGCAGGCCCAATTGGTAGCCATTGCGAGCCTTGCGCTGGTCGCGGCCTATCCGTTCATGAAGCGGATCACATGGTGGCCGCAGGCGTGGCTTGGTCTTGTCTTTTCATGGGGCGCTTTGGTCGGCTGGATTGCCATTGCACCACCCAGCGTTGAGATGGCGCTGGTCTATGCCGGATCCATCTTTTGGGTAATTGGCTATGATACCATCTACGCCTTGCAAGACAGGGAAGATGACGCGCTGATTGGTATCCGGTCTTCCGCGCGTGCGCTTGGGGCCAAGGTGAAGCCAGGCGTCGCAGCTTTCTACAGTCTCGCCGTGCTGCTGTGGGGGGCGGCCATCTGGCAGGTCCGGCCGCAGGGGCTGGCGTTGGTGGCCCTCTTGCCTGCAGCCCTGCATCTGGCATGGCAGAGTATCACACTGGCGCCAGACAATGGAACCGATGCGCTTGCCAAATTCCGATCCAACCGGCTCACGGGGCTGCTTGTCGCATTGGCAATGATAACAATTGGGGCTTCGGCTTGAGGCTTGGGCCACAAGCGCCTAACTGAGGTTCATGCTCACTCATGATCAAGCGCGTGATCGCGCCCAAGACCTTATTGCCCGCGCACTGAAAGCCGGGGCGGATGCGGCCGATGCTATTTATGTGGCGGATGCCTCTACAGGCGTCCAAGTGCGCTTGGGTGCGCTGGAAGATGTGCAACGATCTGAGGGCGAAGAAATTGGCCTGCGTGTATTTGTGGGCCGTCAATCGGCCAGCGCCTCTTCCTCTGACCTGTCGTTGGATGCGCTCACTCAATTGGCTGAACGTGCCGTTGCGATGGCCGGCCAAGCGCCCGAAGATGAATTTGCAGGGCTTGCGCCAGATGCCTTGCTGATGCGCGATGCGCCCCGCGATCTTGACATTGATGATGGCGCTGATGTGTCACCCCAAGCCTTGCGTGAACGCGCCATGGCCGCCGAAGATGCCGCCCGCGCCGTTCAGGGTGTGACCAATAGCGAAGGCGGCAGCGCGGGTGCAGGCCGGGCAATTGTCGCGCTGGCCACCAGTGGCGGCTTTGCCGGCAGCTATTCCGGATCAAGCCATAGCGTCTCGGCAAGCGTGCTGGCCGGCGAAGGGGCTGGCATGCAGCGCGATTATGCCTATCACAGCGTCCGCCATTTGGCAGATCTGGATGATGCCGCCGCCATTGGCCGCGAGGCAGGTGACAAGGCCGTCGCGCGGCTCAACCCAATCAAGCTGAAAAGCGGGCCAATGCCCGTCGTGCTCGACCCGCGCGTCGGGGGATCGCTGGTTGGTCATTTGATTGGCGCGATCACGGGATCGTCCATTGCGCGCAAGACAAGCTTTCTCTTGGAGGCGCTTGGGACCGAAATTTTTGGCCCCAACATCACGATTATTGATGATCCGCATCGGCTGCGGGGCCTGCGCTCTAAACCTTTTGACGGAGAGGGCCTGCCGACCAGTCGCCGGGCATTGATTGACAAGGGCGTGCTCACGACATGGCTGCTCGACAGTGCCTCGGCCCGGCAATTGGGGCTGCAGCCCACGGGCCATGCTGCGCGCGGCGTGGGCGGCCCACCGGGTGCTGGCGCATCAAACCTGCATATGGAAGCGGGCAGCATCAGTCCGGCCGACTTGATGGCCGACATCACCGAAGGCTTTTACGTGACAGAACTTATCGGTCAGGGCGTGAATGGCCTGACCGGCGATTAT
>JBEDNE010000179.1:0-40576 GCA_041170745.1 Pseudomonadota bacterium | reverse complement strand
CGCCACCACAACGCAAGACAAAATCATTACTGAAAACAACCAGACGGGCATCAAGTCGAGCCGCTATCGCCCGGGCCGTTATTCAGACCAGGAAGGCAGCGTCATGAACTTCCAAAAATGGTATCTCAATCAGTTCCCGGTGAGCTAATCGGCGTGACAACCTTGAGGCCCCTGCCCGCGACCATGCGTGCGGTCGTCCTAACCGGTCATGGTGGCTTTGAGAGGTTGGAGCTGCGAGACGATGTGCCAGTGCCGCACTGCGGCCCGGAAGATGTTCTCATCCGGGTCGCCGCTGCGGGGGTAAATAATACAGATATCAACACGCGCATCGGCTGGTACTCCAAAGCCGTGGCGGAACCCACGCAAAGTGGCGCGGCCACCGGCTTGGCAGGTGCCAAGGACGATGGTTGGTCGGGCACGCCATTCCAATTCCCGCGCATTCAAGGGGCCGACGCCTGCGGACATATTGTGGCCGTTGGTGAGAATATCGACGCGACACGTGTGGGAGAGCGTGTTCTAGTAGAACCCGTGTTTCGCACCGGCACAGGCTTTAACGTCCAATATTTTGGGTCAGAAGTCGATGGCGCCTTTGCCGAATATGCGAGCGTTCCCGCCCGCTTCGCCCATGCCATTACCAGTGCGCTCAGTGACGTTGATCTTGCAAGTTTCCCATGCGCCTATTCTGCTGCAGAAAATATGCTGACACGCCTTTCGCTTCGCAAAGGAGATCGTGTGCTGGTGACGGGCGCCTCTGGTGGTGTTGGGTCAGCGGCTGTCCAGCTTGCCAAACGACGCGGTGCCGAGGTGATTGCGATGGTCGGCGGTGAAAAAGCGTCAACTGTAAAGGCCTTAGGTGCGGATCATGTGATTGATCGAGATGCGGATGTTGAACGATTATTTGGGGCATCGTCCCTTGATGCGGCTGTCGATAGTGTGGGTGGCGCCCGCTTTGGGTCGCTTCTCACCTGTCTAAAGCCTGGCGGACGTTATGCCGTTGCCGGCGCAATATCCGGCCCCCTCGTCGAACTCGATTTGCGAACGCTGTATCTCAAAGATCTGCAGCTTTTCGGGTGTACTGTCTTAACTCCCGACATCTTCCCGAACCTCATCAAGGCAATTGAGCAGGGCGAAATCAAACCCTGTATCGCTGCGACCTATGATCTGGCCGATATTGTTGCGGCACAGACCGCCTTTCTTACCAAACAGCATGTCGGCAAGATTGTGCTGACACTCTAACGTCGCAAGAAAGAAAGAATGAATGAAAGAGGTGACCTCAGCGCAGGCCGCCCCTCTCCTGATCTTTAATCGATCGTTTCGACTATGTCCGCGATGCGGCCAACCATTTCATCAATATGTGATTTTTGGAGGATGAGCGGCGGCGATAGAGCAATAATGTCTCCCGTGGCGCGCACCAAGAGGCCGGCATCGAAACATTTATGGAACAGCTCCATCGCGCGTTTGGTGGGCGCACCCGGACGCGGATCCAGCTCAATCCCGGCGACAATCCCCATGTTACGCACGTCAATAATGTGCCGGCGGCCCTGCAGGCTGTGAACGGCCTCTTGCCAATAGCTGTGGAGCGACTGGGCGTGTTCAAAAATCCCCTCAGATTGATAGAGGTCGAGCGTCGCAATGCCTGCGGCTGCGGCGAGCGGGTGGCCTGAATAGGTATAACCATGGAACAGCTCAATCCCGTCTGCTGCGCCCTCAACAACCCCGTCATGAATATGCCGGCTCACGGCAACGGCCCCCATCGGCACCGCGGCGTTGGTTAAACCCTTGGCCATCGTAATAATGTCTGGCGTTACGCCCAGCGTTCCAGAGGCGGTTGCCCCCCCAACGCGGCCATAGCCCGTAATGACTTCATCAAAAATCAAGACGATGCCGTGCTTTGTTGTAATCTCTCTCAGCTTTTCAAGATAACCCACGGGCGGAACAAGCACCCCAGTAGATCCTGCCATTGGCTCTACAATCACTGCGGCAATTGTTTCGGCGCCATGCAGGGCAATGATCGATTCAAGCGTATCCGCCAAATGGGCACCCCAAAGCGGCTGGCCCTTTGAAAAGGCATTATGCGCAAGATTATGCGTGTGGGGCAGATGATCCACCCCTGTCAGCAGCGTCCCAAATTGGCGACGATTATTGACGATGCCGCCCACGGAAATGCCACCAAAGCCAACACCGTTATAGCCCCGCTCACGCCCAATCAGGCGTGTCCGCGTGCCCTCACCCCGAGCGCGTTGATAAGCCAACGCAATCTTCAGCGCCGTATCAACTGACTCAGACCCTGAATTGGTGAAAAAGATCCGGTCCAAGCCTTGCGGCATCAACGCTGCGATGCGGCGGGCCAGTTCAAACGACAAAGGATGCCCCAATTGAAAGGGCGGCGCATAATCTAGCTCTGCAGCTGTTTTCTGAATGGCCTCAACAATGGACGGGCGGCAATGGCCCGCATTGACGGCCCATAATCCCGCTGTGCCGTCCAGAATTTGCCGACCATCAGCGCTTTCATAATGCATGTCCTTGGCAGCGACCAGCTGGCGCGGCTGCGCCTTAAAGGCGCGGTTGGCAGTGAATGGCATCCACAAGGCAGCCAGCGGATCATTTCCCAAAGTCATGTCTCTGCTCCGATATACTCCGGACGCACTTATGCAGTGGCGACTGCGTATCGCGCCATTAAAAAGAATATGGCGATCGGAAAAATTCTGCGTGTGTTTCTAGGCTTGGACGCGCCTCTTTACCGCATAAGCAAGCAAGAACCCGGTCGCCACAAGGACACTGGCCCAAAGCTCGCTCGCGTGCACGTCTGAGAGGCCCATGAGCAGCAGAACGCCGACCATACCGGCCATCGCCGCCCATGTTCCATAGGGATAGAGCCACATACGGATTTGAAGCGCCGACGGGTCCTCCGCCTCAAACCGGGCCCGCAGGCGCAACTGCGCGAACGCGATAATCAAATAGATAAACAGCATGATTGCGCCAGACGACGTCACCAAGAAATTGAACACGCGGTCGGGTGCCAAAACAGAGGCCGCCAAGGCGCCATAGCTGAACAGGCTGGCGATCAGGATTGCCCGTGCCGGCACGCGCGAGCGGCTTAAGACAACGCAAGACTGCGGCGCATCGCCATTTTGTGCCAAGCCAAACATTGCTCGCGATGTGATGTAAATCCCTGAATTCAGGCAGGAAAGAACAGCAACCAGAACGATCGCGTTCATAATGAGATCCGCTGAGGGGTACCCCATAACCTGAAGCGCATGGGCAAATGGCGACACGCCGACTTCAATATCCGTCCAGGGAACCACCGACACAATCATCAAAATCGACAGGACGAAGAACACAAGTATTCGTACCGAGACAGAAATCGTCATCCGGGCGATTGTTTGCTTCCCTTCGTCAGATTCCGCGGCTGCCAGGGTCGCAATTTCCGCTCCGCACAGGGAAAAGATTGTCGTTGCAACCCCCGCAAAAATCGCAGCAATTCCGGCCGGAGCAAAGCCGCCATGCGCGGTCAGGTTGGAAAAAGTGGGCCCAGTAGGTGACGTCAGCCCAAAGGCATAGGCAGCAGCCACAAGAATGAAGACCAAGATGGCAACGACTTTTGTGGACGCAAACCAGAATTCAAATTCACCATAAGAGCGCGCCGACATCAGATTAATGCCCGTCAACACGGCCATCAACGTAACGCCAATTTCCCACTCCTCATATTGCGGCAGCCAGCCATGAATAATCTTAGCGCCCGCAATTGCCTCAATCGCAATGACAACAACCCAAAAATACCAATAGAGCCAGCCCACAAGGAAACCCGCCCAATTGCCAACACCCGCGCGAGCAAAGTCAGGAAAGGTTTGCAATCCCGGCAGCGCCATTGCCATTTCCGAGATCATCCGCATGACAAGCAGGACCAGAAACCCTGCAAGCGCATAGCTGAGAACGGCAGCCGGCCCAATGGCGCTAATGGCCGTGGACGATCCAACAAAAAGCCCTGCGCCAATAATACCGCCAAAGGTAATCATCGACACATGGCGCGCCTTCAGGCTTCGGCTCAACTCTTGCGTTGGCACCGGATCCACACGATCCACCAGCCCTGATTTTGCCATCCCACCGCCCCTTTTTCAGTGTTCTTGTTAACTTGACACCTGATCTAGCGTTGGAAGCGACGTCTTGTAAATGACGGGACGCAGGGCAAAGCTGGTTGTGACATTGGCAACACCAGGAACGCGCGTCAGGCGATAGCGCAGAAAATCCTCAAACTCGGTGAGAGAGCGGACCAGGATGCGCAGCTGATAATCTGCCTCTCCCGTCATCAAATAACATTCCATAACCTCAGGAAATTCAGAAATTGCGGCTTCAAATGCATCGAGATGCCGGTCATCCTGCTGATCCAACCGGACGCGAACAAAAGCCGTGACATTCAGCCCCAAGGCAGCTGGATTTACCAGCGCCACATATTGAGAGATGACCTGATCTGCCTCCAACTGGCGAACACGGCGCAGGCACGGACTGGGGGAAAGCCCGACTTGATCGGCCAATTCCTGATTGGTGATGCGCCCATTGACTTGAACGGCATCCAAAATCTTACGATCAATGGCGTCTAGCGGCTGTATTGGCATTTTCTGCTAATCTTTCACGTCATATAGACTATTTCTGCCATTACATCATCATAACACGATCCAAATTGCAAGGACATGCCCACCATCTTCTCGGTATCACAGCCGCATAATAGGGAGTCGGTCGATGGCACAATTGGTGGCAGACGCGCGCGCGGAATTGATTGAAACCATTGAAACGCTCGATACGCGCTTGCGCTGGCTGTCTGCATGGACAGTGCATAATGCCAATCATATTCGTGAAAAGCGCGACGGCCTAAAAGTCGGCGGGCATCAAGCCAGCTGCTCATCGATGACCGCGATTATGGCTGCGCTCTATTTTCATGCGCTCCGGCCGCAAGATAAGGTGGCAGTTAAGCCACATGCCGGTCCTGTGCTGCAGGCAATCCATTACCTTCTGGGGAACCAGTCTCTCGAAAAATTGCAGCGTTTTAGGGCTCTTGGCGGCGCGCAAAGTTATCCTTCGCGCACCAAAGACAACATCCCCGTCGATTTTTCGACTGGGTCTGTGGGGCTGGGCGTTGCAATCACAGCCTTTTCAAGCCTGGTGCAGGACTATCTGATTGCGCACGGCCAGATGGCAGAAAGCGATGCCGGACGGATGATTGCCCTTATGGGCGATGCCGAGTTGGACGAAGGCAATATCTATGAGTGCCTGATTGAGGGCTACAAGCATGATATTCGCAACTGCTGGTGGGTGGTGGACTATAACCGCCAATCCCTCGACAGCACGACAGCCGACCGCATGTTTCGGCGCTTTGACGATATTTTTGAGACCTGTGGCTGGCGCGTTGTCACGCTGAAAAGCGGAAAGTTGCAGCGGGAGATTTTTGACAAACCGGGCGGGCAAGCCATTTCGGACTGGATCGACAATTGCCCCAATGCCGAATTTGCAGCGCTCACCTATCAAGGCGGGGCCGCATGGCGCGCGCGGCTGATGGCCGATATCGGCAGCAATGCCCGTGCCCGAAAGTTGATTGAAAGCTTTGATGATGCGGGCCTTGCCCATTTGATGACAAATCTGGGCGGCCATTGCATTGAAACCCTGATTGACGCCTTTGATGCCGCTCAGGATGACCGGCCGACCCTGTTCATCGCCTATACTGTCAAAGGGTACGGCCTGCCGTTGGCTGGGCATAAAGACAATCACAGCGGCATGATGAACCCCGGCCAGATTGAGCAATTGCGCGAAAGCCTTGGCATTCCCAAAGGTGCGGAATGGGATCCTTTTGGCGGCATTGGGGACAATCAAGCTGCACGGCTTAAGGCGTTTGTTGATCGCAGCCCCCTCGCCAATAAGCGTGCGGGTGACCAAAGCGCAGCCCCCATTCCGGTGCCGACCGCCCTGCCGGCACCAATGGGCGAGGCACAGTCCACTCAGGCTGCTTTTGGGAATATTCTGTTAGAGCTTGCCAAATCAGGAGAGCCGCTGGCGGATCGGATCGTCACCACGGCACCAGATGTGACGCAGACCACCAATCTTGGCGCATTTGTGAACCAGCGTGGCCTGTTTCGGCGGTCAGAAGTGATTGATGTCTTTCGCGAGGCCAAAATTCCATCTGCCCAAAAATGGGATGGGCACGCCGCCGGCCAGCATATTGAATTGGGCATTGCAGAAAATAACTTCTTCCTCGCCCTCACCTCGCTTGGTTTGGCGGGGCCCCATTTTGGGACACGGCTGATCCCGGTGGGCACTGTGTATGACCCCTTTATTGCGCGCGGCTTAGATGCCTTGAACTATGGCTGCTATTCGGATGCACGCTTTTTGCTTGTGGGCACCCCATCTGGCCTAACGCTTGGCCCAGAAGGCGGCGCGCACCAATCCATCAACACGCCGTTAATTGGCATGGGCCAGCCAAATCTTGTCTATTTTGAACCGGCCTGGGCCGATGAGGTTGCGCTCACCATGCGCTGGGCCTTTGAGCATCTGCAAAAGCCGGAGGGAAGCTCAGTCTATTTGCGTTTGAGCACCCGCGTTATTCCGCAAATTACGCGAGAGAATGACGATTGGCAGGCAGATGCGCTGAAGGGAGCCTATTGGCTGCGAACGCCACAGCCGGGCGCGAAGGCTGCAATTATCTTTACGGGGGCAATTGCGCCAGAAGCCTTAAGCGCATGGGAGCAGCTTGCCGATGATCTCCCCGGCATTGGACTGATGAATGTGACTTCCCCAGACGTGCTCCATCGCGACTGGTCGGCCCAGCACGCTTCGCGCTGGACCCACTCTGCGGCGGGTCAAAGCCATATCGAGCAGCTCTTGTCTGATTTGGCCCCTGATGCGGGGCTCGTCACTGTTATTGACGGGTCTCCCGCCGCCCTATCATGGTTGGGTTCGGTGCGCGGCATGCGCGTTAGCCCCTTGGGCCTATCCAGCTTTGGCCAGACGGGCGATTTGCCAGATCTCTACAGCGTCTATCGGCTGGATGCAGATGCCATATTTGATGCCACCGCTGAACTGTTCCTTTAAGGCGCACGTCCAAATTTGTTATCGCTTATATAATACATAAGATTAACTTATATATAAGCCTGGCTGCGCGCCTAGAGTTGTCGAACCATAGCGTCGGCTGACATAGCGGGCCAATCATGATGCAATTTGGACCGGTTAGGCAGGGTTTATGAAATCGACAGCGCGGGCAGTGGTTATTGGCGGCGGCGTAGTGGGCGTCAGTACGCTCTATCACCTTGCAAAGATGGGATGGAGCGATGTTGTCCTGCTTGAGCGCAAAGAACTCACCTCTGGCTCAACGTGGCACGCGGCGGGATTGCTCCCCCTGTTCAATCTCAGCTATTCTGTTGGCAAATTGCACCAATATTCCGTCGGCCTCTACCCAAGCCTTGAGGAAGAAACGGGCCTTAATGTCGGGTTTTCGCAAGTCACCAATATCCGCTTGGCGACCACGCAAGATCGGCTGGACGAATATCATTATTATGCCGGGGTTGCTCGCACGATTGGCGTAGACGTCAACTTTTTAACGCCTGAACAGGTCAAGGACATCTGGCCTTTGTGCAATACGGATGGCGTAATTGGCGCAATCCAGCATCCGCAGGATGGCTATATTCAGCCCGCAGACTTAACACAGGCGCTGGCGAAAGGCGCGCGGCAACGCGGCGCGACCATTTATCGCAACACAACGGTGACGGCGATCACCCAGCTGCCCAATGGCGAATGGTGCGTCTCAACCGATCAGGGCGATATTGTGTGCGAGCACGTCATTTCCTGTTCCGGCAATTTCGCGCGCCAGACAGGGGCGATGGTGGGCCTCGACATTCCGGTGATCCCCGTCGAGCATCAGTATATTGTTACGGAACAGCATCCCGCGATTATGGAGCGCAAAAAGCAAGGCTTACCCGAAATGGGCGTTTTGCGGGAATCTGACGCCAGCTATTATATGCGCGAAGAAGCGGGTGGCCTGCTGCTTGGGCCGTATGAAGTTGGTGCGCCTGCGTGTTACGTCGATGGCCCTGCGGCCAACAGCGAATATGAGCTTTTCCCTGATGCGCTGGAACGGTTGGAGCCGTATGTTCTGGCCGCTATGAACCGCGTGCCCGCTTTTGCAGAAGTTGGCATCAAGAAAGTTTATAACGGGGCCATTGCCTATACGCCGGACGGGTCCCCCATTGTTGGCCCAGCGTGGGGTCTTAAGAATTTCTGGCTCAATGAAGGCCATAGCTTTGGCGTCACGGCAGCCGGCGGCGCAGGCTGGCAATTGGCACACTGGATTGTCGAAGGCGAACCGAGCATTGATATGATGGGCGTCGACCCCCGGCGCTTCGGAGACTATGCGGGCCGTGGCTATCTCATTAAGAAAAATGAGGAAGCCTATGCCAAGGTCTTCACTGTCCATTATCCTGATGAAGAGCGCGAAGAAGCGCGCGCTTTGCGCCGCACCCCCTGCTACGACCGGATGAAAGCACTGGGCGCTGTTTTCGGCTCGGTCTTTGGCTGGGAACGGCCAAATTGGTTCGCCCCACCGGGCTATGAACTCACGGCCGCTGACCTCAACAAGCCGGACGTGCTGTTGAACGACAACCACCCCGTTGTGCCAGGTGAAGCGATCCGCGAAAAATGGTCTTTCCGGCGGTCGAATTACTTCGAACATGTTGGCAATGAATGCCGCCATGTGACTGAAAATGTTGGCATTCAAGATATGAGTGCCTTCGCTAAGTGCGAAATCTCAGGCCCCGGCGCGGAAAGCTGGCTGGAGGGCTTGCTGACCAATGCCGTGCCGAAGAAAGTCGGCCGCGTCACCTTGTCTTATCTGCTGACGTCCAAGGGCGGCGTGCGCAGCGAATTCACCGTCTATAAGGTCGCGCCGCAGCGTTATTACCTCGTTTCGGCAGGCGCTTATGAACGGCATGACCATGATTATCTCAAAAAGGCGATGCCGCGTGATGGCTCGGTTAATTTTGAGCGGCTGACCACGGCAATGGGCGTGCTGGTGCTGGCCGGCCCGCGCGCGCGCGACGTGTTGCAAAAGATTACCGATGCCGATCTGTCCAACGCCGCATTCCCATGGCTGACGGGCCAAAAGATCAGCCTTGGCGTGGCGCAAGTTGATGCCCTGCGTGTTAACTTCATTGGTGAGCTTGGCTGGGAAATTCACCATCCCATCGAAATGCAAAATTATATCTTCGACCTTTTGATGGAGGCCGGAGCAGAATTTAACATTAAGCCCTTCGGCATCCGCGCGATGACCTCCATGGCTCTGGAAAAGAGCTATAAGCTCATCCCAAGAGAGCTTTCGATCGAATATTCCGCCTATGAAAGCGGGCTTGATCGCTTCATCAGCCTTAAAAAGCCCGGTTTTTATGGCAAGGAGGCTCTGCTGGCATGGCAAGCCAAAGGGGCCGCCAACAAGCTGGTCACTCTGGAAGTCCATGGCGTGACGGACGCCGATGCGCGCGGATCAGAAGCGATTTACAAAGATGGTGCGATTGTTGGCCGTGCAACTTCAGGCGGCTATGGCTGGCGCGTGGGCAAAAGCCTGGCGCTGGCGATGATCCGCCCTGATCTTGCGGTTGAAGGCGCCGAGTTTGAAATTGCCATTCTCGGCACGCTGTATCGGGCAACCATCATCCCTGATTCCCCCTTTGACCCGGATAACACCGCGCTCAGGAGCTAAGGCCCATGTCACGCTTTGAACCCATTGCTCAATTGCTGAACCAAAACCGTAAGGGGATAACGCTGCCGCGTGACCTGTATGTCAGCGAAGAGGCGTTCAAATTCGATACGCAGGTGATGCTAAAGTCCGTCTGGCTTTACGCCTGCACTGTCGCCCATGTGAAAAATCCGGGCGATTATTTCCTGTTTGAGCTTGCGCATAACTCCATCATCATTGTGCGCGGGCGCGATAATGAGGTGCGCGCCTTTTGGAACAGTTGTCGCCACCGCGGCGCGCGTATTTGTGAAGAACAGCGTGGCCGCGCGCCGCGCCTCACCTGCCCCTATCACCAATGGAGCTATGGGCTGGATGGCGCTTTGCTTGCCGCGCGCGGGATGCCCGAGGGTTTTGACAAGAAAGACAACGGCCTGGCTCCCGTGGCGCTTGAGAATGTGGGCGGCATGATCTTCATCTGTATGGATGATAATCCGCCGCCAATTGACCGCGTGAAAGCCGATATTGAGGACCAAATCGCGATCTACGATTTGGAACGCTGCAAAGTTGCGGTGCAGGACAATTATATCGAAGACGCCAATTGGAAACTGGTGATGGAGAATAACCGGGAATGCTACCACTGCGAGGGCGGCCATCCGGAGCTCATCAGCGTGTTGGGCACCTATGGCTTTGGCAAGGGCCTGCCTGAAGATGGCGAGGAAGATGTCGTCGACGACAAGGTGTTCGACGCCATGGTGGAGGCAAAGCGCGCGCAGTGGAAAGACATGGGCATTTTCCGCGAGCTGATCGAGTTTCCCGATGGCTGGTGGCACCGCATGGCGCGTCTTCCGCTCGCCAATGGCGCGGTAACGCAATCCATTGATGGCAAGCTGGCGTGCAAAAAGCTAATTGGCCCCTTCACGGCACCAGAAAGCTCGAGCCTGTCCGTCTGGACCCAACCCAATAGCTGGAGCCATTTCTGCTGCGATCATGTTGTCACCTTCTCGCTGACGCCTGTGGCGGCGGATAAGACGCTGCTACGGACAAGCTGGCTGGTCCATGAAGATGCCGTGGAAGGCGTGGATTATGATCCTGACCATCTGGCGGCCCTATGGCGGCGGACAAATGAGCAAGACGGGCATTTTTCAGCCATCAACCATCGCGGTATTTCAACCGATGGGTATCGCCCCGGCACCTATGCCGTGGAGGAAAAACTGGTTGAAGATTTCAAAGATTTTTATGTGGACCGCGCAAAAGCCGCGCTGACCAAGGCCTCCTGATGGCGCAGTTGCCGCCTCATGGGTCAATCAAAATCCCCGCTGGCGCATGGCCCGCGGGCAGCGACACTTTGTCGCTAATTGATGACCCGCGGGGCTATCGCACGATGATCCTAAAGGCCGAACCGGGACCTTTAGGTCTGTTGCACGCGCATGATGAAATTGAGCAAATCTATGTGCTTGAGGGCGATTTCTTTGATGATGACGCAAACTATGGTCCGGGTGATTTTGTCCTGCGCATGCCAGGCACAATGCACCGGGCCGGCAGTCAGAACGGGTGTACAATGTTGATTACATATACGCCGTTGGCAGGAGCCAAGGCATGACACGGTTTAGCGCGATCAGCCTCATTGCAAAGGCTCTCAATGGCCATAAGGACTGGCCCGAACAATGGCCAGACGCTGCCCCAAAGCCAGCTTATGACGCCATCATTGTCGGCGGTGGCGGCCATGGCCTGGGCGCCGCCTATTATCTCGCCAAAAAATACGGGATTACAAAGGTCGCGGTGCTTGAAAAGGGCTGGATTGGCGGCGGCAATACGGGCCGTAACACCACGATCATCCGATCCAATTATCTCTATGATGAAAGCGCGCATCTCTATGATCACGCGGTCAAACTGTGGGATGGGTTGAGCCAAGAGCTGAATTACAACACCATGTATTCCAAGCGTGGCGTAATGATGCTGGCGCATAATGTGCATGATATTCAAAGCTTTAAGCGGCATATTCATGCCAATCGCCTCAATGGTGTCGACAATGAATGGCTGACACCCGAAGAGGCCAAAGCCTATTGCCCGCCGCTCAACATTTCACCCGATGCCCGCTACCCTGTGCTGGGCGCGGCGCTGCAACGGCGCGGCGGCACCGCGCGCCACGATACTGTGGCGTGGGGCTATGCCCGCGCGGCCGCCGCGTTGGGCGTTGATATTATTCAGAATTGCGCAGTTACGGGCATAAATCGCGGTCCAGATGGCGCCGTGACCGGCGTTGAAACAACGCGCGGGTCCATCGCCTGCAAGCGCATTGGCGTGTCGGCTGCGGGCAACACATCGGTCATCATGCAAATGGCTGGACTAGATTTCCCGTTGGAAAGCTATCCGCTGCAGGCACTCGTGTCTGAGCCGGTAAAACCGATTTTCCCATGCGTTGTCATGTCCAACACCGTTCATGCTTATATGAGCCAATCGGATAAGGGCGAGCTGGTGATTGGCGCGGGCACGGACCAATATGTCAGCTATTCGCAACGTGGCGCACTCCACATTGTCGAACATACGCTGGCGGCCATCTGTGAAATCTTTCCGATTTTCCGGCGGATGCGGATGCTGCGGACATGGGGCGGCATTGTTGATGTGACGCCCGATCGCTCCCCCATTCTTGGCAAGACGCCGGTTCAGGGCCTGTATGTCAATTGCGGCTGGGGCACAGGGGGCTTCAAAGCCACGCCGGGTGCGGGTGACCTATTGGCCTATACCATGGCCAAGGATGCCCCCCATCCCATCAACGCGCCCTTTAATCTGGATCGGTTCCGCAATGGTCGGCTGATTGATGAAGCGGCAGCAGCAGCGGTGGCGCACTGATATGATTTTGATCCATTGCCCCTATTGCGACGAAGATCGCCCCGAAATTGAATTCGCCTATGGCGGCGAGGCTCATATTGCCCGCCCGCTTGACCCCAGCGCGATGAGCGATGCGGAATGGGAGCGTTATTTGTTCATCCGCAACAATCCACGCGGGCGACACCATGAACGCTGGCGGCACAGCCATGGCTGCGGCCGCTTTTTCAATGCTGTGCGGGACACCGTGACTGATAAGTTTGAGACGACCTATAAAGCTGGGGAACCGCGCAAATGACCAGCTATCGCTTACCGCAAGGCGGTCGCATCAATCGCGCCGCGCCGCTGACGTTCAGCTTTGACGGCAAGAGCTATCAGGGCTTTGAGGGCGATACATTGGCCTCGGCGCTGCTTGCAAACGGCGTGCAGCTCTTTGGCCGTTCGTTCAAATATCACCGCCCACGCGGCCTTGTTGGCGCAGGCAGCGAAGAGCCGAACGCCCTCATCTCTGTTACACGTGGCCCGGGCCGCTTCACGCCCAATCTGCGCGCCACCAATATTGAAGTTTATAACGGCCTCACAGCGACCAGCCAGAACCGCTGGCCTTCGCTGCGCTTTGATTTTGGCGCGATTAATGATCGGCTGGGCATGTTCTTCCCAGCCGGGTTCTACAACAAGACCTTCATGTGGCCCCGGTCCTTCTGGGAAAAGCTGTATGAACCAGTCATCCGCCAATTGGCGGGCCTTGGCAATCCGCCGACAGAGGATGATCCTGATCATTATTCAGCCATCTATGCACATTGTGATCTGCTGATCATCGGTGCGGGGCCAGCCGGAATTGATGCCGCGCTAGAGGCGGCTGGCACCAAGAAGCGCGTCATCTTGATTGATGAGCAGAATGAAGCTGGCGGTGGCGCATTGGCGGACCCATGCCTGTGGGCCTGGCTGGAGCGCAGCCTGCAGGCGCTTGCCGATGCCCCCAATGTTACACTGCTCACACGGACAACAGCCTTTGGTTATTTTCACGACAACTTCATTGGAGCTGTTGAACGACTGACGGACCACCAATCAGAACCCGGGCATGGGCCGCGGGAAAAGCTGTGGCGTATTCGCGCAGGCGACGTCATCTTGGCACAAGGCGCCATTGAACGGCCTTTGGTTTTTGATGGCAATGATACGCCCGGCGTGATGCTGGCCTCAGCCGCCAAGACATTTGCTGTGCGCTATGGCGTTGCCGTGGGCCAGTCCGCCGTTGTGATGACAAGCCATGATAGTGGCTGGCGTGACGCCTTTTTGCTCAAGCAATCTGGCGTTGGCATTGCTGCGATTATTGATGTGCGATCAGAGGTGGCTGATCCGCTGCAAGATCAGGCGACCGCCCTTGGTATCCCAGCCCGGCTTGGGCAGAGTATCATTGGGGTCACGGGTCGCCATGCCGTCCAATCCATTGAGATTGCAGCGAACGATGGCACAGGCCGCGCCACCCTGCCCTGTGATGCCGTACTAATGGCAGGCGGCTGGACGCCAACTGTCCATCTGTGGTCACACAGCAAAGGCAGCCTGGACTGGCGCGAAGATCTTGGTGCCTTTGTGCCCGCCCGTCCCGCTGAAAAGGTGCGGTGCGTAGGCGCTTGCGCCGGCAATTGGGATTTTGGCACGGGCCTGACCATAGATGCCCTGCCCACACCCAAGGACCCCCGCCGGATCAAGGCGTTTGTGGACTTTCAAAATGACGTGACGGCCAAGGACATCCGCCTTGCCGTCCAAGAAGGCTTTCGATCGATTGAGCATATCAAGCGCTATACCACCAATGGGATGGCGACCGACCAAGGCAAAACATCCAACCTCAACGGATTGCAGATTGCCTCAACGGCGCTGGCGCGACCTGTTCCTGATATAGGCCTAACAACGTTCCGCCCACCCTATACGCCGCAAACATTTGGGGCCTTGGCGGGCCATGCCAAGGGCCCCTTGTTCCAGCCAACACGCAAAACCAATATCGACAGCTGGGCTGAAGACAATGGGGCCGTGTTTGAACTTGTCGCCCAATGGCGGCGGGCGCGCTACTTCCCGCAGCCGGGCGAAGATATGCACGCGGCCGTCAACCGCGAATGTCGGGCGGTTCGTTCCTCGGTTGGCATTTTCGATGCCTCAACACTGGGCAAGATTGAAGTTGTCGGCCCCGATGCGGCGGAATTCCTAAACCGCATGTATACCAACCCTTGGAAATCGCTGGAGCCGGGCCGGTGCCGCTATGGCCTGCTGCTGAAAGAAGATGGGTTTATTACTGATGATGGCGTGTCTGCGCGGTTGGCGGAAGATCGCTTTCACCTGACCACCACCACGGGCGGTGCCGCCCGCGTGCTGAACATGATGGAGGATTATCTCCAGACCGAATGGCCAGACCTGAATGTCTGGCTGACCAGCACGACCGAACAATATGCCGTCATTGCCCTGCAAGGCCCCATGGCGCGCAAGCTGTTAGAGCCGCTGGTTGAGGGGATCGACCTATCGCCTGAAGCTTTCCCACACATGGCGGTCCGCGAAGGCAAAATCTGCGGCATTCCCACGCGTCTGTTCCGTGTCAGCTTTACCGGCGAACTGGGCTTCGAAATCAACGTGCCCTCTGCCTATGGGCGTGCGCTTTGGGAAAAGCTGATGGCCGAAGGCGCGCGCTATGACATCACGCCCTATGGCACAGAAGCCATGCACGTCCTGCGCGCGGAAAAGGGCTTTATCATCGTCGGGCAGGATACCGATGGAACCGTAACGCCCTTTGATGCGGGGCTTGATTGGGCTGTGGGCAAGAAAAAGGCTGATTTTGTTGGCAAAAGATCGCTCGCCCGCCCCGATCTGGTCGCCTCCGGGCGCAAACAGCTGGTTGGCCTGTTCACGGACGATCCCAATATCGTTCTGGAAGAAGGGGCGCAGATTGTGGCGGACCCGAACCAGCCAGTCCCTATGACCATGATTGGCCATGTCACCTCCTCATATTGGAGCGAAACACTCGGCCGGTCGATTGCGCTCGCGCTTGTTGCCGGGGGCCATCACATGATGGGGCAGAAGATTTACGTTCCCATGCCCGACAAGACCCATGTGGCAACAGTCCGTTCCATGACCTTCTACGATGCTGAGGGAGCTCGCCTCCATGTCTGATCTGTTGATACGCAGCGAGCCTCTTCCGGCCGAGGCCTTCACAGGCAACCGCGTCGTCATCCGGGCCGCGCCAGTCATGGCCCGTTTTTCGCTGCGTGCGCGCACGGCGGCAGAGGTGAGCGCGGTTCTGGGGTTTGAAGCTCCGGCAAAAATTGGAGCAACGGCACAGGGGGTGGCGTGCCTTGGTCCAGATGAGTGGATGTACCGAATTGCGCCTGATGCGCCCCCACCCGTTGCGTCAGGGCAGTTAGTGGCAGTGACTGACATCAGCCATCGCAACACCGCGATTGTGGTGGAAGGTCCGCGCGCCGCAGAAGTTCTGTCCGCAGGCTGCCCCTTAGATTTGACCAAATTCCAAATTGGGCGCGCGACCCGAACCGTTTTTGAAACCGTGGAAATCATCGTTGAGCGGGAAGCCGGCGACCGTTTTCATGTCGAAGTCTGGCGGAGTTTTGCGCCATGGCTTTGGACAGCGATCACCCAAGTCGCTGCAGAATAGAGAAATTGGGGGGGGGATATGACAGATTGGGCGCGAGACATTGATACGGGAAATTATGGCGCGTCCAACCGCTTATGGGCAGGCATGCTTATAAACCCTGCGGTCTTCTTCCCAACTGTAATCCTGTCTCTATGCCTTATTCTTTACAGCATTATTTCTCCGCAAGGCTCGGCTGATTTGCTGTCGGGCCTCAGAATTGGGGCCGTCACCCATTTTGACTGGCTGTTTATGTCAGCAGGCAATCTTATCCTGATATTCTGCATCCTTGTCGCGCTCTCGCCGCTGGGAAACATCCGCCTTGGCGGGCGCGGCGCCACGCCAGATTATTCGCGTCTGTCTTGGTTTTCGATGTTGTTCGGCGCGGGCATGGGGATCGGCCTGGTCTTTTATGGCGTGGGAGAGCCGGTCAGCCATTTCATGTCCTCTATGGCAGGCGGCAGCGGAGCGCCCTTGGGCGGTGCGGCCAATGATGCTGAAGCCGCGCGCACCCTTGCCATGGCGGCTACAATTTATGACTGGGCTTTGCATCCCTGGGCCATATTTGCTTTGGTCGGGCTGGCGCTGGCTGTTTTTGCCTATGACTTCAATCTGCCCTTTTCACTTCGGTCTGCCTTCTACCCGCTTTTGGGGAAGAAGGTGTGGGGCCGATCGGGCGATGCAATTGATATTCTGGCCGTATTTGCAACCATTTTTGGCCTTGCGACCTCCCTGGGTCTTGGCGCGCAACAGGCCATGGCCGGCATTAGCTTTCTCTATGGTGTCCCGACAACGCCGGTCACAATTATCGGGCTTATCCTCCTCATGTCTGGCGTGACCTTTTTATCCGTCAGAGGTGGGATTGACCGAGGCATTCGCATTTTAAGCGAAGTGAACCTGTGGGTTGCCTTTGGGCTGCTGGTCTTCGTCCTGACAGCGGGCGGCACCTTGGCGCTTTTGCAGGATGTTGGATCCAATATCCTTGCCTATTTGCGCTACCTGCCCGCCTTGTCGGGAGCCACAGAGCGGTTGGACAGTGGCTTTTTCCATGACTGGACCGTTTATTATTGGGCCTGGTGGGTCAGCTGGGCACCCTTTGTGGGCATGTTCATGGCCCGTATTTCGCTTGGACGGACAGTCCGCGAATTCATGGCAGGCGCCCTACTCGCGCCCAGCTTACTCGGCATTTTTTGGCTTACGATTTTTGGCGATAGCAGCATTGCGCATATTCTAGCTGGGGATGCAGCCGGCCTTGCCAAGGCGGGGCTCGACCAGCAGCTTTTTCTGCTGCTTGGCCAATTGCCCTATGCGCACATCACCTCTTTCATTGCCATTTGCCTGATCATGATCTTCTTCGTGACCGGATGGGATTCCGGCACATTGGTGATTGATTCAATGACGGCGGGCGGGCGCACCGATACATCGCTGAAGCAAAAGCTGGTCTGGCTCTTAACCGTTGGGGGTATTGGCATTGTGCTTCTGCTCAGCGGCGGGCTGAATTCCCTTCAAGCCGGCGCCATTGCAGCGGGCCTTCCCCTGATCGCTGTCCTGCTGTTGATGATGGCGGGGACGTTGCGTGGTCTTTTAACTTTACACCGTCAGGGATGATGATGCGCGCAGATTTTGATTTCATAATCATAGGCGCTGGATCAGCAGGCTGCGTCTTGGCTGATCGGTTGAGTGCTGATGGCAAAAACCGTGTGCTTCTTCTTGAATTTGGGGGCTCTGATCGGTCCATCTTCATCCAGATGCCAGCCGCTCTTGCCTATCCCATGCACAGCAAAAAATATAATTGGGGCTATGAAAGCGAGCCTGAACCTGCCCTCAATGGTCGGCGGCTCAGCTGCCCACGCGGCAAGGGATTAGGTGGCTCCTCGTCTATTAACGGGCTCGTCTATGTGCGTGGTAACCCCATGGATTTTGAACGCTGGCAAGACGAACATGGCGCCAAAGGCTGGGGCTATGCCCAGGTTCTGCCCTATTTCAAACGCGCGGAAGGTCGCCAAGAAGGCGGCGATGCCTATCGCGGGGGCGAAGGGCCGTTGTCGACGGCCTATGGCACGCTCAACAACCCCCTGCATCACGCGTGGCTAGAGGCGGCACAGCAAGCCGGCTATGCCTTGACTGAAGATTATAATGGCTTTCGCCAAGAAGGCTTTGGCCGCATGGATATGACAGTGCGAGACGGCACACGCTGTTCCGCCGCGAAAGCCTATCTCTACCCCGCCCGCAAGCGGCCCAATCTCCATATTGTGCAGCACGCACTGGCCACCCGCATTTTGTTTGAAGGCACCCGCGCTATTGGCATTGCCTATGAACGCGGGGGCAAAGTCTATGAAGCGAAGGCCAATCGCGAAGTCATCCTTTCAGGTGGGCCGATTAACTCCGTTCAATTGCTCAAGCTTTCAGGCATTGGCCCAGCGGCTGAATTGCGCCAGCACGGCATTGCCGTGGTTGCAGACCGCCCCGGCGTCGGCGCCAATTTGCAGGACCATCTGGAATTTTATTTCCAAATGGCGTGCACCAAACCCGTGTCCCTCTACGGACAAGCCAATTTGCTGGGCAAAGCGCTTGCCGGGGCGGAATGGCTGTTTTTCCGGCGCGGGATTGGCGCGACCAACCATTTTGAAAGCTGTGGCTTTATCCGTAGCCGGGCAGGCATCCCCTATCCTGACATTCAATATCATTTCTTCCCAATGGCAATTAACTATGATGGCAGTTCGCTCGCCACGGAGCACGGCTTTCAGGCGCATGTCGGACCTATGCGATCCAAAAGCCGCGGCAGCGTGACTCTGCGCAGCGCTGACCCGCACGACGCCCCCAAGATCTTTTTCAATTATATGAGCCACCCCGATGATTGGGAGGAAATGCGCGCGTGCGTGCGGCTGACGCGGGAAATCTTCCAACAACCCGCTTTTGCCCCCTGGCGCGGGCGTGAAATTCAGCCGGGCGCAGACTGCGTGACGGATGAACAGATTGACGCCTTTATCGCAGAGCATGTTGAAAGCGCGCTCCACCCCTCTTGCACCTGCAAAATGGGCGCGATTGATGACCCAATGGCCGTTGTGGACCCTGAATTGCGCGTCATTGGCGTTACTGGCCTGCGCATTGTGGATAGCTCTGTGATGCCCAGCATCACCACGGGCAATCTGAATGCGCCAACCATTATGATTGGGGAAAAGGCCGCAGATCATATTTTGGGCAAACCCCTTCTCGCGCCCTCCAACGCACCTTTTTATCAATCGCCAAATTGGGAAAGCGCACAAAGATGATCCGCCAGATTGCGGAGCCTGCCCGGCAAATTGACGTCATCCGCGAGACGGAGGTGCTCGTCGTGGGATCCGGGCCTGGCGGGTTGGCAGCAGCGCTTGCGTCTGCGCGGGCAGGCACAGAAACCGTTTTGCTGGAACGTTATGGCTGTTTTGGCGGCAACATTACGCAAGTTGGGGTGGAAGGCTTTGCATGGTATCGTCACCCCGAAACAATCGACAGTGAAGGCATTGGCCGCGAATTTGAAGACCGCGCCAAAGACATGGGCGCCGCCATGCCCGAGCCGCAATCCATCAGCCACAGCCTTGATGCAGAAGCCTTTAAATGTGTTGCAGATACGCTGGTTGAAGAAGCGGGCGTCATCCCAATGCTGCACCGGATGTTCGTCGCCCCTATCATGGAGGGAGACACCATCCGTGGGATCATTGTGGAAAGCAAAGCAGGCCGCGAAGCCATTCTCGCCAAGCGCGTGATTGATGCAACGGGCGATGCCGATATCGCGCATCGCGCTGGGGCAATCACCCACAAACATCCTGTGGATGAGATGATGTCCGTCTCGGTCATGTTCTCTATGTCAGGCGTCAATAAAACGCGCTTCATTGAGGCTGTGAAGGCCGATCCGCAAAGCTATGGCGATTGGGCCGTGGGCGGAGAATGGGAAGTCATCACTGATGGCAAGGAGGATGATATGTTCTCCCCCTTCTTGCGCAAACCCTTCCAGAAAGCGCTGGAAGCCGGGCTGATCCCCGAAAGCCTTGCGACAATTGCCGGCACATGGGGCACCGTGTCTGATCAAGGCGATCTGACCTATCTCAACATGGTCCATCTCTACCTAGACGGCACAGATCCAGACGCGCTGACGCATGGCGAAATGGCAGGCCGCAAACAGGCGATGCACGCGATCAACGCGCTACGCGCCTTCATGCCCGGCTGTGAGACGGCCAAGCTGCGCAATTTTGGGATGACATTGGGCATCCGCGACACCCGCAAGATTGATGCCGCTTATAACATGACTGGCGACGATGTGCGTGGCGAAGCGCGCTTTGACGACAGCATTGGCATTTTTCCAGAATTCATTGATGGCTATGGCTATCTGATCCTGCCGACCACGGGCCGCTATTTCCACGTGCCCTACCGGTCCATGCTGCCCAAAGGCGTGAAAAACCTGTTGGTCACAGGCCGCGCCATTGGCGGCGATAAAATCAGCCATGCCGCCGTCCGCAACATGATGTGCTGTGCGGTTGCTGGGCAAGGCGCTGGCGTGGCTGCAGCCTTATCAATTCAAATGAAGTGTGGGCTGGAAAGCGTTGATATTAAATCAGTTCAACGTGAACTCTGCCGACAAGGGGCGCGCATCGCATAATCCGCGAACCGGCACATAGGCATGGGGGGAAAGCATATGGGACGGCGGACAAAATGGCTGATGCTGGCACTGGCCGCCCTCACGATCATGGGCAGCTATTATACCTATGACAGCATTGCGCCCGTGGCTGGCCAATTGCGCACCGAACGCGGCTTTTCTCACGCGCAAATTGGCCTGCTCAATGCTGTGTTCAACTTACCCAATATTGCCTTGGCGCTCATTGGCGGCATCTTGATTGACCGGATTGGGGCCGCAAAGGCCATTTTGATTGCCGCTGCCATCTGCGCCCTCGGCGCAATTCTGACTGCAATTGGTGACCCATATGGCCTGATGCTTGTGGGCCGTCTGATCTTTGGATTGGGCAATGAGACGCTGTATATTGCCCTGTTGGTTGGCATTTCGCAGTGGTTCTTTAATGGCCAAGGCGCGCTGGCCGTTGCGCTTTTCTTTTCCACGGCACGCATTGGGTCATACAGCGCCGACAAATCGACCAGCTGGTTTGCGCCGCTCTACGCTGAAGGCTGGCAACCGCCCTTGTGGCTGGCCGCTGGCCTGACCAGCCTTGGCGTTGTGACGGCCCTTATCTATTTTCTTGTTGATCGGAAAAACGCACATCTGCGGGCGAATACGGCGCCGTCTGAAAGCTTTCGTTTATCAGAGCTGAGAGGCTTTAGCCCTTCCTTTTGGCATATTTTGTGGCTGAACGTCCTGTTTGCGAGTGTCTTTTTCCCGTTCCGATCGACCTTTTCCATCCAGTATTTTCAAGATGTAAAAGGCATGAGCTTGGCCGATGCCGGAACGGCCAACTCCTATGTGTTTGCTGCCGCCATTTTTGCCACGCCTATTTTTGGCCTGATTGCAGATCGATGGGGAAAGCGCGCCAGCCTCTTGCTCCTTGCCGCAGCCCTCATGCCGCTTAACTTCTTGTTATTGGCGCTCACCGAGGCTGGCTTATGGGTAACAACAGCACTGATGGGCCTCAGCTTTTCGGTCATTCCTGCCGTTATCTGGCCCGCCACAGCCATGCTGGTTGAACGCCATCGTGTGGGGACGGCCTTTGGGCTTATCAATATGATCCAATCGCTTGGCCTTGCCCTTGCCAATTTGGCGGCAGGCGCGCTCAATGATTATTTTGGAGCAAGCCACGGCCATCCAGAAGGCTATGATGCGATGTTGCTTATGTTTGCAGGGCTCAGCCTGGTTGGATTTATCTGCGCGGCGCTCTTGTGGCATCGGCAACGATATTTGGGTGAAGCCGGCATTGAAGCGCGGCATATTGCGCCCCCGCCATCTGAGGCAGGCTCTGCCAATTTTGCACAGGGCAATCTCGAAAAAGCATAAGGGGATCCGAGGCGTTTTCGCGTACTATTAGCAATGCTAATAACTCTTCTTCGGATTAGAGGCCGATTTGCATCATGAAGCTTCCCCCCGAATTTGATCTTCACGCGCTTGAAGTTTTCGTCATGACAGTGGAACTGGGGGGCATGTCGCAATGCGCGACGCACCTTCAAGTCACACAATCGGCAGTGTCGCAGACGATCGCGCGATTGGAACAAGGCATCGGCGCCCCGTTATTTGATCGTGCCATGCGCCCCATGGGCCTGACCGCGAGCGGCAAAGCCCTGTTTGCACGGGGCCAAGCCCTCATCGCCCAAGCCCGAACCACTTATGATGAGGTTCGAGAAGGCGCGAATTTGCCAATTTCGAGCATTACGGTCGCCATGTCGTTCAGCCTTGCTAATGAGCTGACCACGCCCATTCTGACCGAATTGGGGCCGCGGGCAAATCGGTGGAATGTGCGGTCCGGCATCTCAATGGAACATCAGGCTGAGTTTCTGGCGCGTGATATTGATATGCTCATTTCTGGCAGCTTTAACCTTGAGCATCATGGCGCGCTGGAACTTCACCCCGTGCTTGAGGAAAGCTTTATCCTCGTCTTCCCCCGCGACTATGCAGGATCCACGGATGTTTCGGCAAAGCCCCCAAATCTGCCCTTTATCCGCTTTTCAAAACTGACGGGCACTGGCCAGCAGATCGAACAGCAAATTGTGCGTATGAAGTTAAAACTGCCCCATATGATTGATGTGGAATCGGCGCATCAACAGCTTGGCCTTGTGGCCGCCGGGCTGGGATGGACAATTACCAACCCCGTCTGCCTTGCTGCTGTGCCAGAATTGCTGCGCCAATTGCGCCCCGCCCCCATGACCCGAGGCCGCTTTTCACGTTATGTGCAAGTCATCGCCCGCACAGGTGAACTGGGGGACATCCCCCGTCTGACCGCGGGCGTCTGCCAACGCGTTTTGAAAGAACAGAGCTTTGCAAGAATAAAGGCCGAATATCCTTGGATAGAAGACCAATTACGCTGGCTGGATGCCACGCCTGAGGATGATCTTGGGGTCCGCCGTGTGGCTTAAACGGATCAGCGGCCTAGCGTTGGCTTGGGCAGCCCCTGTTGCTGCAGTCATGCCCAGCGTGGACGCCCCAGAACTGGCAAAGCCGGGTGCCTTTGGCATTGGCTATCGCACCCTTAATCTTGTCCAAGCAAACCAGCCTGATCTTGAGACCCCGCCAGACCGTCAGACGCTTAACCTGCGGCGCGACCGGCATTTAACAGTTGATCTTTGGTATCCTGCAGCCGTCAAACCGCGGGCCAAGACACTGGTGTATCGCAACACTCTATGGGGTGAACCGCCAAAAGCGCCAGTCACCTTTACGCACAAAGGAGCCGCCGTTGCGAATGCCAAGCCAATTGGCAGCCGCCATCCCCTCATCATCTTGTCGCACGGCTATAGCAACGCCCCAGCATTAATGACGTGGCTGACTGAAAATCTTGCCTCCAAGGGCTATGTTGTCGCGGGCATCCGCCATGCTGATCCCAATCCTTATATCGCCGCGCCCAGCGTTAGGGCTGCCCCCTTCTATCTTCGGCCGAGCGATATCAGCTTTGTTGCAGGCCAGCTCCGCCCTCTTCTCGGCACACAGATTGACCCAGATAATGTGGCGCTGATTGGCTATTCCCAAGGTGGCTATGGTGTTCTGACAGCAGGCGGCGCCAGCCTTGATCCAAACCATCCGCTCATGGCGCAGGTCGCCCATGGTGCCCTGAAAAGCCTTGCGCGGGGCAGTGCAGGTGCTGAAACGATCCGGGTTCAAGGCGTAAAGGCCATTATCGCGCTTGCGCCCGCAGGCGGCGGCTGGCCGCATATTTGGGGAGATGGGCTGGCGGATATCAAGGCCCCGTTATTGCTGATTGCAGGGGATACAGACCCGGTCGTGGGCTATGACAAAGCGGCCCGCGCCTTTTTTGAAGACGCGCGGCACAGTGACCGATATCTTCTCACATTCCGCCAAGCGGGCCATGCCATTGCTCTAAATGCCGCCCCCGCCGCCATGCGCCACAGCCTTTGGGATCTAGACTGGTTTGAAGACCCAATTTGGCGACAAGACCGAGTGAGTGCGATCAACCTGCATTTCATCACAGCTTTTTTGGCACGCCATCTCCGCAATGCGCACACCATGCAGTCTTATCTGGATGTTGCAACTGAGACGTCGGATCTTGGCACTTGGGATGCGCCGCCTGGAACCGCATGGGGGGCATATAGCCCCGGTGGACCGGGCGTCACGCTGTGGAAAGGCTTCCAACGGCGTCATGCCCAAGGATTGCGGCTAGAGCATCGGGCCGCCCAAGATTAAGCCGTCAGCGTTTTGCCAGCTTCGTCCCAGAAATGGAGCAGCGCCCGGCTATAGCTGGCAGGCACATAGGCAATGCACACATCCTCTGCCACGACATGCAACCGCACATTGACGTGATCGATGAGGGTCGCCGCGGTGCAGCCTGGCCCAAAACTCGGGTCCTCCGCATCAAAGACGCCCGCTTCCATAAGAAGTGCCCGCCAGCCAGCACCGGACAGGCGGATGCGCACCACACCCCCGCCAATTTCAGTGAGCGCCCCATTTTCAGCCAAGATGTCCGCAAGGCCCGAAACATCCCCCTCGGCCAGCCAGACACTTGGCTCAAACCGCATAAGGCCCAAGCGATCATTGCTGGCTGATTGGCCCATAGCGGGCAACGCAAAACCCATAGCCGCGGCAAATCGCTGTGCGACATCCTGCGGGTGGCTCCAGATTTCCACCACATGCAGTGGGGCCTCTGGCAGGCGCGAGATAGCAACCTCAGTCACGATAGCGCTCTCCCGCGACATCATAGAAATGCGGATGGGTCACGCGAACCCGGGCGGATTGCCCCCGTGTTGGCGATACGGCGATCATCTCTTCTCCATGGCGATCAAAGCCATTGATCAATTGGCCCAGCGCAATCGAACCGCCCTCCAGAACGCGAAACGCAGCGGCACTGACATGGCCTTGCGGCGCGGTATTTGGCGCGGACAAGAGCATTGCCCCTTCAGGAATATTCCCCTCAATCGCTTCCAGACCAACCAACTGGCGCCGTCCCTTGTCGCGCAGTGCAGGACGGTCCAAGCCTGCCGCCCCTATGAATCCGCCGGCCTTGTTCAGCATCTTCTCAAGGCCCAAATCATAGGGAGAAAGGCGACCATCAATTTCGCCCCCCACAACAAGATGGCCTTTTTCAATCCGCAAAAACTCCATAGCCTCTAAGCCATAGAGGCAACCGCCCTGTGCCAGAACAGCCGCCTCACACGCCGCCCAAATAGGCGCAGCGTCAGTGGCCGAGCAATAAACTTCAAAAGCGCGTTCCCCGCTATAGCTTGCAGCAAGAACCTGCACGGGCAGGCCATGTATGGACGCTGCGATGGCCGACATATGGCGCGGCGCATCTTGCCCGATAAGCCCTTCGATAACCTGCTTCGCCCGCGGCCCGGCAATTGCAATACCGGCATAATGTTCCTGCACATTCACAGCCGAAACACGCAAATGCGGGCACAGATATTGCCGGACATAGGAGATATGCGTTGCCATCCGGTCGGCGCCGCCCGTCGAGCTTGTCAACAAATAGCGGTTTTCGTCCAAACGCCAGACGGTGCCGTCATCAAAGGCCAGCCCATCTTCTCGCAGCATGAAGGTATAGCGCCCGCGCCCAACGGCGAGTTTTGCAACGCTTGTCGCGCAGATAATCTCCAGAAAGGCAGCCGCATCAGGCCCGCTGATTTCAAACTTTGCCAGCGTTGACACATCAGTCATGCCCACGCTGGTGCGCACAGCCCGCGCCTCACGAAGTGCGGCTGTGGCAAGCGTCTCTCCCGCCTGTGGATAGGCCCGCGGGCGGAACCAATAGCCAAGCGGCTGCCAAATGGGCGCTTTGGCCGCATGAAGATCATACAGTGCCAATCGGCGGATATGCGCGCCGCCATGTGGCGCCCCCGGCCCCGCAATAAGCCCCATGCTGACGGGCGTGTATGGCGGGCGAAAGGTCGTCAGCCCGGCTTCGGGGATCGAAACACCCTGTTGTTCCGCCAATCTGCCAAGCGCTGCCATATTGCCCAGCTTGCCCTGATCAGTGGCCATGCCCAGCGTTGTATAGCGCTTCAAATGCTCGACGGACCGGTAGCCCTCAGCCCATGCCAGGTCGACATCTGCCAACGTCACATCATTCTGAAAATCAATGAAGCTCTTTTTAGGCTGTGAAATGGGGCGCATCACGCCCACCGCTTCTGGTTTGGCGGCGCCCCCAATTGTTGTCACATTCTGGCGCGCGCTGCCCGGAACAAAGGCTTGTGCATCTTCCACCCAGTCCAGCGTCCCGCCCGCTTGCTGGTGCAAATGCACAACCGGCGTGAAGCCGCCGGACACCGCGATAAGATCAACGGCCCAGCTTTGCGGTGCCCCCGCGACATTGGCCACCAGCCCCGTCACGCCGTGACGGCCGCCCTTGGCAGCTTTTGGAACTGCGCCAAGATGCACAGTTATCCCGGCGGCCTGCGCATGTGCCGCTCTGGCAGAGGCCGTCTCGCGGGCATCCAGCACGGCCACAACATTGGCCCCGGCAGCAATTAACGCGTCCGCAGTATCATAGGCGTCATCATTATTTGTCGCGATGATCGCACGCTGCCCCGGCACAACGCCAAAACGCCGAACATAAGTGCGCACAGCCTGTGACAGCATAATGCCGGGCCGATCATTATCGGCAAAGGCCATTGGCCGTTCAATACTGCCCGTTGCAAGGATCACGCGCCCCGCGCGCACGCGCCAGAGCCGCTGCGCAAGGCCGTTTTCCGGAACCTGCCCCGGCTCAACACAGAGTTGTGTTAAGGTAACAAGATCATGCTCCCAATATCCTGATGCCGAGGTGCGCGTTAAAATCCGCCCCCCTGCTTTGCGGATACGGGCGGCGGTTGCCTCAACCCAGCCAGCGTCAAGAGTTTGCGGATCACGGATCAGGGAGGCGCCCAAAATCGCGTCCTGTTCCACCAAGATAACCCGCTTGCCCGCTTCGGCTTCTTCTAGAGCCGCCTGCAAGCCCGCTGGCCCACCACCCACAATCAGGACATCACAAAAGGCCGCCCGATGGCTGAAGCGATCAGGATCAGCCTCAGTCGGAGCATTGCCAAGGCCCGCTGCTTTGCGGATGAAATATTCATAAATCATCCAGCGCTTGGCTGAGCCAAAAAAGGTTTTGTAGTAAAAGCCAGCGGGCAAAGCCTTTGAGAAAAGGCCAAAGACCGCGCCAAAATCCAAGTTCAAACTCGGCCAGCGGTTCTGGCTTTGCGCAACTAGCCCTTCATACACAAAGACATCCGTGGCCCGTGTATTGGGCTCACGCCGCCCGCCTTCCCCAACGGTGACGAGGGCATTGGGCTCTTCCACGCCGGCTGTCATAATGCCGCGCGGGCGGTGATATTTAAAACTGCGGCCAACCAGTTTCACGCCATTGGCGAGCAAAGCCGCGGCCAACGTCTCGCCCGGCACAGCGCGATAGGCTTTGCCATCAAAAGTGAAGGTGAGTGTGGCTGCCTTGGCGGATCGGCGCGGGGCGGTCATGGCAGCACCTCCGGCCCAACGGCACGCACGGCAGTAATCTCGTGGGTTACACGATGGCGCGTCACCACCATCCACGCGCGACAGCCATAAGTATGCCGCCAAATTTCATCATCCAACCCACGCGGATTGGTGCGCGTGAACAGCGCCGCCATGGCCACATCCGACGGCGCATCTAGCGCCACGACGGAATCGACCGTGCGTTCATACACAAATTCTTGCTGTGCGCGGGACCCGCAATGGGGGCAAGTGATCTGCATCATTAGCGCCAAGCCCTCATCGACTACTCGGCATCGGGCCGCTCCCTGTTTCGTCAATTGTCGCCCCACGTTCAAAGCGATCGAGCGAAAAGGGCGCGTTCAGTGGGTGCGCTGTGCCCGTTGCCAATGTGTGGGCATAGGTCCAACCCGAAGCCGGGGTGGCTTTAAAGCCGCCATAGCACCAGCCGCCATTCAAATAGAGATTGGGCAGCGGCGTTTCGCCAATAATGGGAGATCCATCAAAGCTCATATCCGTGACCCCACTCCATGTGCGCAGCATCCGGAGCCGCGACAGAGCGGGCACCAGCGCCAGACCTTGGGCCACGGCATTTTCCATAATCATCGGGTTGCCGCGTTGCGCATAGCTGGGCCAGTTATCAGGATCGCCACCAAAGACGATGCCGCCCTTATCAGATTGGCTGATATAGCAATGGAGCGCCTGCGTCATGATCACAGTGTTGATCATCGGCTTGACGCCTTCCGTCACCATGGCCTGCAAGGTTTGCGATTCAATGGGCAACCTAAGGCCCGCCAAACCGGCCACATGGCCGCTATGCCCCGCCACGCAAATGCCCACGCGCCCTGCCCCAATGCGCCCGCGCGTTGTTTCCACGCCGACAACGGCCTCACCATCGCGGACAAAGCCCGTCACTTCGCATTTCTGGATGATGTCCACGCCCAAGCTGTCCGCGCCGCGGGCATAGCCCCAAGCGACAGCATCATGCCGCGCGGAACCACCCCGCCGCTGGATCAATCCGCCTTCAATTGGGAAGCGGGCCGTGCGTGACATATCGAGCAAAGGCTCTAGCTTTGCCACCTGATCGCGCGTCAGCAATTCAGCATCAATCCCATCACAGCGCATCGCATCGCCCCGCTGCGCCAGCGTCACCATATCGGCATCGCTATGGCCCAGCGTCAGTGCACCGCGCGGGCTGAACATCACATTATAATTGAGTTCATCGCTCAGGCCGTGCCAGAGCTTCAGCCCGAATTCGAAGAAGTTATGGAGCGCATCCTGACGATAATTGGATCGGACAATGGTGGTGTTCCGCCCGGTATTGCCGCCGCCAATCCAGCCTTTCTCCAGCACCGCAATATTGCGCAGCCCATGCACCTTGGCCAGATAATAGGCTGTTGCCAGCCCATGCCCGCCACCACCAATGATGATGATGTCATAATGCGGCTTGGGGTCTGGGTGACGCCAGGCAGGCTTCCAGTGTGATTGACCGTTAAAGGCCCCACGCAACAGGCTGAACGCGGAATATCGACTCATGCGATGGGCATCCACCCGCGCTTTTCGCGCCAATCCTTTTCCAACCCGTCAAAGCGCGACAGCTTCAAGATATCAATGTCCGCAAAGGAACATTTGCCATCAATCACCAAGTCGCGGATTGCATGACCCGAAGCGGGCGATAGGCCAAAGCCCACGCTCGACATCGACGCAACAACCACATTGTCCGGGCTGGTCAGCCGATCAATAATCGGGCGGCCATCGGGCGAATTCTCAATCACACCAGCCCAGCTGCGGATGACATTGAGATGCGCCGCTTTCGGGAGCAATTCTGCCAAACGCTTAGCCAGATTGCGCGCAAGCGGCGTGGAGGGCCGCGCCGCCGGGCCCGTCGCATCGACATCAAGCCATTCATGCGGACCGCCACCATAAGCCAAATTGCCGCGCAAGGTTTGACGACCATAAATTTTATGTCCGTCAACCCCGCCCAGCGGCATCATCGGCGCAGGCTCTGTAATTATCATTTCCGCGCGCGCCGCCGCCAAAGGCACATCCACGCCCAATTGCGCCATAAGTTGCGGAATTTGTGGGCCAGCCGCGACGACAACTGCATCGCAGCCATAGGTGGCATTTGCCGTCTTAACCGCAGTAACCTTCCCGCCTGCGGTTTCAAAACCTGTCACGGGGCTATGCTGAATGATCTTGCCGCCCAAATCCTGCAACGCCCAAGCATAGGCCTGCACGGTGCGCTGCGGGTTGGCATGGCCACCAAATTTATAATGGACCCCGCCAAAGCAATTATCGCCCGCCAGCGGGACCGCTTCCTGCACCTGCTTGACATCCAGCAGCTCAACGGGGTGGTTCAGCCGGGTATGGCGCTCTGCAATGAAGCGATATTGCTCCCATTGGCGTTCCGTCATCGCAATCAGGATGCGGCCCTTTTGATGTTCGGTTGGATAGCCGAGCAGCTCATCCATTTGCGGCCACATCCGCTGTTCTTCATCAAATAAGGGGCTGGAATAGTGCGAAGCGCCCCCGCCATTGCGGCCTGAGGCTTCCCAGCCGACAATGAATTTATCGAGCACGGTGACCTTGACGCCCGACCGCGCGAGCCACCAGCCCGCACTCAGGCCGGTGACGCCGCCGCCAACAATGATGACTTCCGAGCCGCTCATTTATACATCCCCGTGTAGAGCATCTCGCGATGCGCATCTTCTTGTGGGGTGCCGATATCTTCCACGGGCACCCATTGTGTTGGAATACCGAACCAGACATCCCAGGCGGCATCCATTTCGGCAGGCTCATCCCATTCCGCCAAAATCTTGAGCGGGAGCGGACGAACCGGAGCGCGGTGCGTGGCGAGCGGAATGGTGCCGAAGGGCTTATCCGATTCAATTGCCAGCAGCATTGCCACCTGATCGCGGCACCGACGCCCTTGGCACACGCCCATGCCAGAGCGCGTCAACCGCTTAATCTGATCCGGGTTGGCCGGGCCATCTTGCAGCAATGTATCAAGCGAGCGCGCCTGAATAGCAGCGGGACGGTCCAGATATTGCGGCGGCTGCACACCAATTAAATCAGCCAGCGTCACCTCTTCGCATTGGCAGATAATGGTGTCTGGCGCATTGGTTTTCAGCGCCGCGCGCACCCAGTCCATCCGATAGGCCACATGGTCAAAGCCCGTATCTGCCAACCCAGCGCAATCCCCCACAGCAATGACATTCGGCTCGCCTGCCGGGATATAGCCGCCGCGCTGGGCATTAAGCGTACGTGGCCCGTGCATGGCATCCACCAGCTCGATTGACGGCACCAAGCCAATTGCAACGCAGATCGTGTCGCAGACAAAGTCTGTCCCATCGGTCAGCGTTGCGCCTTCAACGCCATCCAACCCGCCTTTGGTGGCCTTGATGCTCTGGCCGCAATGAATGCCAACGCCGGCTGCTGCCAGCTTTTCAACCAGCGCGGCAGAGCCTTGCGGCGTATCGCGCACTTCGACCAGCCCAGCGACCTCCAGCCCCTTGTCCAAGGCCAGAAGCGCGGTTTCCAACGCCAGATCATGGCTGCCCAAAATCAACAATCGCCGCCCAGCAAAGGCATCATAGCGCGTTAGCAACATGTTAAGGGCCGCTGCCCCCATAACACCTGGCTGGTTCCATCCCGGGAATGCAATCGCCAAATCGCGCGCGCCGGTCGCAATCACAATCTTCTTAAAGCCGACAAGCCAGCTCCGATCCCGATCGGCCAGCCCCACAACTTGCTCAGGCAGGCTTTGGACGCCCGGTCCATTGCGATACACGCCCCATGCCGTGGTGCCGAGCAGCAGCTCAACACCTGCCTCCATGGCTTTTTCCAGGTCCGGCATGCTCATGAAGATGGCTTCCAGCATGCGATCGCTATTCTGCGTCGCGGCCGTCATGCGCCCGCCGAAATAAAGCGGCGTATCATTGCCCATCAACCAGCCTGAGACGGGGTTTTCATCAACCAGCAGCACAGTCTGGCCGGCCGCGGCTCCATCAATCGCCGCCGCAATCCCGCTGGGCCCTGCCCCCACGACAACAAGGTCATACCGGGCCTCAGGCGCGCTGCGCGTGCCGTTGACCGCGCACAAATCGGTTCCGTTGAAATTCAGGTCCATTACACCGCTTCCAATGCCTGTGCGAGATCCGCGATCAGATCGTCGACATGTTCCAGCCCCACTGATAGCCGCATCGTGCCATCAGTAATTCCCCCTGCCAGCCGCTGGTCGCGCGGCACGGCATAATGCGTTGTGCTTGCCGAATGGCAGATCAGCGTTTCAGACCCGCCAAGGCTGACGGCCACCTTCATCAGCTGCAATTGGTCGAGCATGCGAAAGGCTTCGGCCTCGCCGCCATGAAGATGGAAGGAAAAGGTGGAGCCAGCTGCCTTGCACTGCCGATCATAGACTGCACGCTGCCGCGACCCTTCGGGCAGAAAGCCAAGGAAGGTCACGCCCGCCACTTTGGGATGATCCCGCAAATAGGTGGCAACAGCACGCGCGTTGCTCATCGCCCGCTCAGTGCGGACAGCCACTGATTCCAGCGAACGCAAAACCAGCCAAGACGTATAGGGATCAAGATGATTGCCCCATGTTGTCCGCAAGAGACGCAACGGCTCAATCAACTCTTTACGGCCTGAAATTCCGCCCGCCAAAAGATCACTATGCCCGCCACAATATTTGGTCAGCGACGTCAGACACAGATCAACGCCATGCGCAATTGGCCGCTGCGCAAAAGGCCCAAGCAGCGTATTATCAACAACAACCAGCGGCCGATGCCCCTGTTTTTCGCCCACTTCGTCCGCAATTCTCACCATCAAGTCGAGATCGACAATGGCGGCCGTCGGGTTGGCAGGGGTTTCCGCGATAATCAGCTTTAACGGCCCTTTAGCCATCGCCGCTTCGGCAGCCGCACGGACGCCGGCCTCATCCGTGCCATCCAGATAGGATTGGGCGTGCGCGCCAAACTGCGCCATGATTGTGTTATAAAGAACATCAACGCCGCCATAAATTGGCCGGCCATGCAAAACGCTGTCGCCGCTGCGAACATAAGACAGCGCGATGCTGGAATGCGCGGCCATGCCACTGCAATAGGCAACGGCGGCCTCTGCCCCATCAATTGCCGCCAGCCGCGTCTCCAGAAAATCAAGGCCAGGATGCCCAAGCCGCGAATAGATATGGTTGGTTTCCCCAACCAAGGGGCCTGTGCCATCAAAATAGGCTTCGTGCACATCCTTGGCGTGTTGCGCCGAAGGATAGACGAAGGTGGATGTCATGAAGATGGGCGGCTTGGCAGCCCCCATGCCGTCCTGCGGATCATAGCCAAAGGCGACGGCAAGTGTTTCAGGGCGATAATCGCTGGGTTTGTTCTTAGCCATGGGCATCAATATACGCACGGGCTGTGTCACAATACCAGTCGGTGAAACGCCGGGCGAGCATTTCAGCGTCGGCCGAATAGGGCCCCGGTGTATAGCCCGGGCTCATCACGCCGATATGATTATTTTCGGCCAGTTCTTTATCCTGACCATTGGTCACAAGCCACAAATCTGTCAGCTCTTTCAAATCATAATCCACGCCTTCAACGGCATCCTTGTGGACATACCATTTGCTGTACACATGCGTTTCTGTTGGGCTGACAGGCATGCAGCTGAACATGAACACATAGTCCGATGTCGCGTGCGCAAATAAATGCGGATCAATCGCCCAGCGCAGTGACCCCACATCTCCGCCATTCGCCGTCAACAGCGGCTTTTTCACCAGAGGCTTGCCATCTTCCGACATGGTGGTGCAGCCTTCGTTCAAGGCAAAACGCGCGACTTGCCACCAATGCCCCTCAACAGGCTCATGCGGGAAGCCATTGGCGTCCATCGCCTTGCCAAAGGCTTCGGCCCGCGCATCTTCATGCGCGTCAAAATGCTTCGACATACCAACGGGGAACGTCTTTGCCAGTTCAGGATGGCCCGTTGCGCAGTGATAACATTCCCGCGCATTTTCCATCACCAGCTTCCAATTGGCGTATTCAACCAGCTTGTCGACATGGGCGAGCTTCAGATTTTCAAAATTGGCGGGCGCTGCATAGGCCGAAAATTTCTCACGAAATTCATCAATTGGCGGCGGAGTATCGGCAAGACAAATGAAGATCGCGCCACCAAAACATTCAACGGCAACCGGCTTCAGCCCATGGGCTGATTTATCAAAATCATCCTCCATGCGGCCTGCCGCAAAAAGCGAGCCGTCCAGATCATAGGTCCAGCGGTGATAGGGACAAACCAGCTTGGGGGCGCTGCCATGGCCCGGCTGACACAAAATCGACCCGCGGTGGCGACAGCTATTGTGGAAGGCGCGGATATCGCCCTGCTTGTCGCGCAAGATGATGATGGGCCAGTTGCCAACCATCATGGACAGGTAACTGCCTGATTTTGGCAGCTCACATTCCATGCCGGCCATCAGCCAATTTTGCCCGTAAATTGCCTTTACGTCGAACTCAAAGGCGTCCTGGCTGGTGTAAAGCGCTTGAGGAAGGGTGTGCCCGGCACGGCGCTCCTGAAACAGCGCGTCTATTTTCCCAAGGTTCATAATCCCCCCCTTTTATCTGCATCCGTGGCTTGAACCATCTGCGCCATGCGATAAAATCAATTTTTCGCATGGCCCTATATCAAAATGTTGGGACAATGGCGTAACCAACACAACGAGCATCGAACGAAAGGCTTCGCCATTTCCACCAAGGGCAGGATCAATCGCCGCTGGCTTCCTTTAAATGCGCTGCGTGCATTTGAAGCGGTTGGGCAACATCGCAGCTTTACCGCGGGTGCGGCGGCACTGTCTGTGTCGCAAAGCGCGATGAGCCGACATGTCAGCGCTTTGGAAGAACTGCTTGGCAAACAATTGTTTGAGCGAGAAGCCTCTCGTTTGGCTTTAACGGACGTTGGCGCGGAATTGCTGCCTGTTGTTACAAAGAGCTTGGATCGCATTGAGCAGGCGATGAATGCCATCCGAGATGATCAATCAGCGCATCGCATGCTGCGCATTCATGTTCCCCCCTCCATTCTCCAACAGCAGTTTCTTCCCATTTTAGGGGATTTCCGACGCGAATTTCCCGATATTGGAGTTGATATTTCAAGCTCAAACGTCACTGGCCTGCCGGCGCGCGCGCTGGACATGGCCATTGTTTATGATCGACCCCATGTCGATGACCAAGTGACAGATTTGCTGCGCATGGTGCAGGTTGCCCCACTCTGCTCCCCTGCGACGGCCCAAGCCGGGGCCAATAAGACACTTGAGGAGTTTCTGGCGACCAACGAATTGCTGCACATCAAGCTGGAAGGCCAAACACGCGATTATTTATGGTCGGCTTTTGTGCGGCAACAAGGGCTGACGATTCCCACAGCCAATGGCGTGGCATTTGATACGGCCGTAGCAGCCGCGCAGTACACAATGGCGGCAAGCGGCGTCTTTTTGGGCGATGTCCATATGTTTGCTCAAGAAATTGCCGAAGGCAGGCTGGTCATGCCCTATGATGTGGTTGTTGAGGACGGCTATGGCTATTTCCTAAAGCTGCACGCTGATGATCTATCTGACCCTGCCATTTCTGCCTTCCGGTCTTGGCTGATCAAGCAATTTGACAACGCCCATTGAGGCAAAGCCAAAGACAATTGCCAATCCAAACTTGCATTTACACTGGGCCTGCGTCACGCATCTCCAAGAGGGAGAGCCAACGATCATGACGACATTGCCTGAAAAATCGAAAAGACTGCGGACCATCTATCAGGCTGGTTTCGCGATTCTTTTCAGCATTACGGGGCCAGCATGGGCACAAACCGCGCCATCTCCCCCCGCGACCCTCTGGTATGGCGGCCCCATTCTCACAATGGCGGGGGACCGCCCCAATATGGTCGACGCCGTGGTCGAGCGCGACGGCAAGATCATCTACGCAGGCAAAGTCGCACAGGCCCGCAAAATTGCTGGCACAGCCGCCAAAGAGCAAAATCTTGGCGGCGCCACGCTGCTCCCCGGCTTTGTGGATGCACATTCGCACTTTGCCATGATGATGCAAGTGGCCAGCGGCGTTGACCTGCAAGACCCAGATCACCCCATTAGCGATATTCCCAGCTTAATTGCGGCGTTGCGCACGGGCATTCAAGCGCGGCAAATTGCACCCGGCGGATGGGTGATTGCCTGGCAATATGATGATGCAAAGCTTGCGGAAAAACGCCATATCACGCGCGCAGATTTGGATGCCGCCTTTCCTGATCATAAAATTGTTCTGATCCACTTTACTGGCCATGGGCTGGTGACCAACAGCGCGGCAATGGCTGCCGCTGGAATTACAGAGTCCACGCCCAATCCCCCGGGCGGGATTACGTTGCGCGATGCGTCTGGCAAACTTACGGGCGTATTTTTTGAAAATGCAGCCTACCCTGTTTACCTAAAAATCCCCCCGCTTTCGCCTGAGCAGCGCCGCGCTGCATTGGCCGAAGCGCAACGCCGATATGCGAGCAATGGCTTTACCCATGCACAAGAAGGGGCAGCCAGCCTTGGCGATACGGAGGCCTTACTCAAAGCCGGGGCGCAAGGACTGATCAAGCTAGACCTTGCCCTCCTGCCCACCAGCCAGACTTTGGATCATCTGCTGGGCAGAGCTGATGTTCGCTTTGGCAGCTACCAAGGCCGTGTGAAGCTGGCGGGCATCAAATTTGTGCTGGATGGCTCGCCTCAAGCCCGCACAGGCTATTTCACGCGCCCCTATGCCAATGGGGCGCCAGATGGGCATCATCCTTGGCACGGCACGCCCAATATGTCGCAAGAGGCGTTCAATGCCGATGCAGCACGCGCCCATAGCCGGGGTTGGCAAATCTTTGTCCATGCCAATGGCGATGCTGCTATTGATATGGCCATTAAAGGCTTTGATACGCTGGGCCTGACGAAGAACGCGGATGCACGACCCGTTGTTATCCATTCGCAGTTTCAACGCCCAGATCAACTTGCGGCTTATCAACGCATTGGCGTCGGCCCAGCCTATTTCAGCAACCACACTTATTATTTTGCAGACATCCATCGCAGCAATTTTTCAGCAGATGTGGTGGGCTTTATTAGCCCCTTTGCCTCGGCCTTAAAGGCGGGGCTCCACCCGTCCAACCACTCAGACTCACCCGTCACCCCGCTTGACCCCATGACCCAATTATGGAGCAGCATGGCGCGCCAATCGAAAACGGGCGTCGTCAATGGCACGGATCAGCGCCTGACGGCATGGCAGGGGCTGCATATGCTGACAACTGGCCCTGCTTGGCAGGTTTTTGAAGAAAAGCGCAAAGGCCAGATCAAGCCAGGAATGCTGGCTGACTTTGTTATTTTAGACAAAAACCCACTGACCACGCCACTCGAGAGCATTCGCTCCATTAAGATCATGCGGACCGTGAAAGAGGGCCAAACCATCTGGAGCGCAGGACAGTAAGTCGCCCGGCATCATCACGGCTCGCGATCGAGCATAAAACAAGCCTGCGATGGGGAGGCCCCACCGCAGGCTGAGTTTTTTATGACCATAGCGTATCCGCCCAACATTGGGCGGTGAATAGGCTATTTCTTCCAGTTACGGACCATGTCATCCAGAATGCGGACGCCCCAGCCAGAGGCGCCCTTGGGGGTGATTGCGTCGGGACGGTCGGCCCAATTCACACCCGCAATATCAAGATGCGCCCAAGGCGTGGCTGAGTCGACAAAATAGCCAATAAAGGTGGCGCCAAGCCCGGCCCCTGGGCCGCCACCCTCGACGACATTCTTAATATCGGCAATGTCCGACTTGAGGTCAGTCAGGTAGTTTTTGTGCAGCGGCATCCGCCAAATATCTTCACCCGTCCGGCTTGCCGCCGAAAGAAGTGCACCGCCCAAAGCTTCATCACGGGCGAAAAGCCCCGCAAATTCATCATTCAGGGCTTGAACAATCGCACCTGTCAGCGTTGCAATGGTCACAACCCCAGCTGGCTTATGGCGTGAGATGACATATTCGGTCGCATCGGCCAGCACCAGACGCCCTTCGGCATCCGTGTTCAGAACTTCAATCGTTTTGCCACTCATCGTGCGGACAACATCGCCGGGGCGCTGTGCATTGCCACCCGGCATATTTTCCGCCAGCGCGGCAACAGCAACGACATTTACTGGCGCATTGGATTTGGCGAGCGATAGCACCGCGCCAACAGCCGAGGCGGCGCCAGACATATCGGCCTTCATTTCCCACATGCCAGAGCCGGGCTTGAGGGAAATACCCCCGGAATCAAAGGTGATGCCCTTGCCAACCAAGGCAAGGGGGGCACCCTGCCCGCCCGTATATTCTACCAACAGCATCCGCGGCGGACGACGCGCGCCCTGACCAACACCAGCGATTGACCCCATTTTCAACCGCTGCATGGCAGCAACATCAAGCACTTCTATCTTTACGTTGGCCAAACCGGCAAAAGCCTCGCGGACACGCGAAACAAAGGCTTCAGGATACAGCACATTCGCAGGCTCGCTTGCCAAATCACGCGACAAAGTGACAGCTTCAACCAACGCACGGCCCCGGGCCGTCCATTCTGCCTCGGCGGCTTGCGGGCTGGCAGTTACAATCGTGACCTTCTGGTTCGGCAGAGCCGTCTTGGTGGCCACCTTATATCGATCAAACCGATATTGGCCCAACCCATAGCCAACAGCCAAAGCCGCAGCATCAGTGGAAGAGATATTGCCCGCAATTGAAACCGCAAAAGCCTCTTCGCGAAGGTCCTGCGCAATCTTACCACCAGCGTCGCGCATACGGCGCCCTGCATCCGCATCGCCTGCCACGCCGACAAGCTGGATACGCGCATATTTGCCTATCCCGCGTAGCGTCAGAGCAGAGCCAGCCTTACCTTCAAATTTTGCGGCATCTACGGCTGATTTAAGGGCGGCGGATAAGGCCGGATCTAACCCGATGTTCGGAATGCTGGCATCCGCCATTAAAAGGACAAGAACACCATCGGGGGCAATGCTTGTGCCAAAGCCAATGGGCCGGCCAACTGAATTGGCAGCGTCGCTTGCCTCAATACCCGAACCCACTGAAACAGACTGGGCCATGCCGGGGGCCGCGAGGGAAGCCAAAGCAAGCGTCAAAAGGGGAAGGCGCATGAGGATAGACTCTCCTTTTTGGATTAATTTGTCTCTTCATCTTCTAGCCACAGAGAGGCGTGATACAAGGTATCATTAAGATCAATATTGCAACTGGTCCTTCCTCTGGCGCGCTCCGGCGCAGTTGCCTGGCCCGCGCCATATTGAAACCAATGTCCAGCATCTGCGATGAGAAGGTGACCCAGGCAATTAAGCCTGATAAAAGGCATTTAGCGGCCGCATTACGCTGTCGTGGATGAAAGAGGCGCAAGTGATGACGGCCCTACCCCGGATACGGGCTCTTTCAACTGCACGCCCCAGTCATGATATTCATGCGGCTTTTATTGGATGGGCTGAGGCGCAAATCACGGATCCGCGCGCACAAGCCGTGTTTCGACGCATGGCGAGCCGATCTGGAATTGACCATCGCTATGCCGTCTTGCCGCCCACGCCCCAAGGCGGCTCTCCCGTTTCTCCGGGTGGCTTTTACGCTGGCCCACCCCCCGGCACCGCTGCGCGGATGGCACTCTATGCCGACTATGCCCCAGCCTTGGCGCTGGAGGCCATAAAGGGGCTGAAGGCGGATGTCCGCGATGTTACGCATCTCATTGTGGCGAGCTGCACAGGCTTTGTTGCGCCCGGCGTAGACCAAATTTTGGCGCGCCAGTTAAACCTCTCGCCCGATGTCGAGCGGCTCTTGGTTGGCTTTATGGGCTGTTATGCTGCGGTATCTGCACTGCGCAGTGCCGTCCACATTGTCCGATCACAGCCAAAGGCCAAAGTGCTGGTCGTCACAGTGGAGCTATCATGCCTGCATCTCAATGCCACGCAGGATATTGAATCGCTGTTGGCGATGCTGCAATTTGGCGATGGGGCAGCAGCTGCCTTGGTAACGGGTGAAGGCCCCGGCCTTGCCCTGTACGATCCCTTTGCCACAACCCTGCCAGACTCTGCAGACCTTATCCGCTGGGATATTGGGGATACGGGCTTTGTAATGCACTTATCTGGCAAAGTCCCCTCGCTGATCACGCAGGCGCTGCAGGACGAGGCCTTTGTCCGGATACTGGCCGGCGGAGATCCGCAATTGGTGGATGGCTGGGCCGTGCATGCGGGCGGGCGATCAATTTTGGATGCAGTGGAACATGGCCTGCGGCTTGATCCCGCCAAACTCGCTGCCTCGCGTAGCATTCTGCGCGAAGGGGGGAATATGTCGTCCGCAACGCTGATGTTCGTTCTGGCCCGCTATATGCAGCAGACAGTGGACCGCGGCGTTGCCCTCGCCTTTGGCCCCGGCGTGGCAGCTGAGGGTTTTCGCTTTCGGACAGTCGCTTAAATGTTGAAGACGCGCGCCCTCGCCGAAGAGCAAATGGATGACCCGGCACTGCCTGCGCATGTCTATGCCCAGGTTTTGGGGGATTTGGCACGCGCGAACAGCGTCACTCTCGCGCGTCGGCCGACCGTGGATTTTCTCCGCCGTTTGCCCCGGCAATCGCAGCCCTTGCGCATTTTGGATGTCGGCTTTGGGGACGGCGATATGCTGCGCCACCTGAGCCGTTGGGCCGCGCGACATAATATCGCTGTGGCGTTAACGGGGATTGATCTTAACGCGCGCAGCGCCGGCATAGCCGCAGCGAAAACGCCTGACACCATGGGCATTGATTACCTGACAGGCGATTATCAAGATTTGGCGGGGCAAGGCTGGGA
>JBEDNE010000178.1:0-4002 GCA_041170745.1 Pseudomonadota bacterium | reverse complement strand
ACTTGCAAGTCCGTGAGCCGAAAATAATCACCGTCTGCGAGGCCAAAGGGCACCATGCCCAATTGGCGCTGATAATCGAGCAATTCTCGCACCCAAAGCCGACACCACAGCCCTTTGCGCGCGACTGATCCTAAAAACACCTCAAGGGGCGCATAGAGGAAGACGGCACGACTATCTGGGCGCAGCATCATCATGGCCTGCGCGAGATGGTTCACGAGATTAGAGGGCTTGAGAACCACTATCGGGCGGTCCGCCATAGGGCGGCTGAGTAACGCAAGTGCTTGGTCGAGCGCGCGGGCCACCTCTGCGCCAGGCTTACCGCGCCGTAACGCGCCAATCATATCGTTCAGCACCTGCGGTTCGCTCAGGCTGGTTACTGGCCCTGATCCCAACGCCTTGCTGAGCAAGGTGGACGCGCAAAATGCGGAATGGAAGATGAAATGAAGCGGTGCCCGTTCGAGGCTTTTTGGATCAATTTGATCTGCCGACACAATATGACGTGGCTGCCGGTCCTGCAGTGCCTCTTCAGACAAAAAGGGTATTGCCGCACGCTCCGCCCAGGGGATGTTGCAAAAATGGAAGCTGTCAGCGGCATCGTCATAGCGATGGGCAAGCCAGGTGCTATCGGCCAAAACGAACTGTTCTGTTGCTGCGTCCATCGGCTTTGTCTCGACTTTTTGCCTCTCTGCTGTATTGCCCTAGGCCAACTAGACCCGCGCGCCAAGGATGAGAGATGGCAGACACTGGTTCCCAATCCCCGGTTGCTCTGAATTCCGCCGGCTTGCAGGCCTTGCGAGAGGGCGATCCTGTCGCGGCCAAGGCGCTGTTTGAGGCCGCTCTGGCGCAAGATCCACACGCCGTGCCGCTATGGATGAACCTTGCCACTGCTGAGCGCGCGCGCGGAGACGGCCAGGCCGAGAAAAAGGCACTGGATGCCGCGCTTGACCTTGATCGGCTGAACTTCATGCCATGGTTGCGTAAAGCGCAATTGCTGGAGCGTCTGGGAGATAGCAAGTCAGCTTTAGATGCGTGGCGTGCCGCCTTGCAGCTTTCCGCTGGGCTGGGCCAAATGGCGCCTGATATTGCACGCGATGTGGCACATGGCCGCGCATTTGTTGACGATGTTGGGCAAAAGCTCATCGCCTCTGTCGATGCGGCCTTTTCTGGGTCGCTTCCGGCAATGGAAGCCCCTGATAAACGGCGCGTGTCTGCCTTTATCGACCATGTGACGGGGCGTCGCAAAGTCTATCAAAATCAATGCGCGGGCCTGTATTATCCCTTTTTGCCCGCCGATGAATATTTTGATGACCATCATTTCCCTTGGTTTGCTGCCCTAAATGCCCAAACGGAGGCCATCCGGGCCGAGTTTGAAGCGCTTTACGCTGATCCCGGTGATAGCCTGCGGCCTTATGTTCGGCTGGATAAAGGCGGGCCAGAAGCGCAATGGGCGAAGCTGAACAACTCGCTGGATTGGGGCGCCTTGTTCCTGTGGGAATTTGGCCGGCCCAATCAAGCGGTGTTAGATCGCTGCCCCGTCACCGCGCGCGCCATTGAGGCGATCCCCAGCGCCATCATTCCTGGTCGCGCGCCTAACATCATGTTTTCCGTGCTTAAGCCCGGCGCGCATATTCCGCCGCATACAGGCGTTACCAATACACGCGCCGTTGTTCATCTGCCGCTGATTGTCCCTGAAAATTGTGGCTTCCGTGTCGGCGGCGAAACGCGCGTGTGGGAAGTGGGCCGTGCCTTTGCGTTTGATGACACGATTGAGCATGAAGCGTGGAACCGTTCGTCGAAAATTCGGGCCATTTTGATGCTCGATGTTTGGAACCCGCACCTCAGCAAGATAGAGCAGGAGTCTATTGCTCGTTACTTCGAAGCTGCCGAGTCCGCTGGACTGCAAACAGCTTGAGGCGTTATTTTGGGTTGAGATTGATCCGGAAAGGAAAGTTCATGCGTAAATTGGTGCTTCTCTTGTCTGTTGCGGCCTTTGGCGCGATGCCTGTTTTGGCGCAAAGCAGCGATAAGCCGCTGCCGCCCAAAGATCGGCGAGACCCCAATTATGTGCGCTGCCGCCTGATTGATGTTACGGGATCGTTGGTGAAAAAGGAAAAAACCTGCAAAACCAACCGCGAGTGGGAAGAGCTGCGGACGCGTGGCAATAGTGATGCGGAACGCTTCATTGAACAAAACCGCACCGGGGCTAATCCCAACGGCTAAGCCCGGAGGCGCGCCTTGGCGGAGAACGGGGGATGGCTGATATGTCTAAACAGCAGCTATCCTCGTCACGCACGCCCATTGCAATGGCTCGGCGTGCTTTTGATCAAGCCCGGCGTGATCCTGCCAAGGCACGCGCCCTTATTGAATGCCTTAGCCGACCGCCTTGGCCGGATGACTTGGCACAGCTTATCACCCAAATAGCCGAGGCACATGGCCGGGATGCCGGGCTTTTGGCGCAGCTCGTTTGGGTGGCCCGCGCGGCAGGTTTGGCAGAGCATGTCGAAACACTTGGCCGAGCCGTGCTGCAGCTCCGCCCCGGAGATGCCGCAACACGGCATAATCTGGCAACGCATCTGCGGGAACAGACCCGCACGGTTGAGGCGTTGGCGCTTATTTCGGCGGGCGATATGGGCTCTCGTCCCGCCGAAAGCTGGATGTTGCTGGCGCATCTTGAGGCGGATCAGGGGAATTTTGCGGCTGCCGTTACTGCCTATCAAAAAGCGCTCTCTACAGCCCCTGACTTACTGCCTGCGCATGAGAGCCTAGCTCGGCTTCTGCCCCAAATTGGTGCCGCAGATCAGGCCCTGGAGAGCTATTGGTCTGCGCTGGCTGCGCAGCCAGATAACAAAGCGTTATGGGCATCTGCCATTGGAACGGCCAAGGCGTTGCGCTTCGGCTCCGCTCTTGAAACTTTAGCCGCCTCTGCCTGTGATCGGTTTGGCGCCGCGCCAGACTTGCTCATTGCGTTGGCACTCGGCTTTGCCTTTCAAGGCCAGCGTGATCTTGCCATTGCGCAATTAGACCGCGTGGTGACAGCTGTTCCCGATGCAGTGGCCGCGCATCTTCATCTTGCGCCGTTATTGCTTGAGGCGGGCGATTTGGAGCGTGCGGAACAGGCTGCGACTGCGGCAACCCAGCTGGATCCGCTCGACCAATCTGGCTGGGCGTGGCTCTCAATCCTGTGGCGATTGCGGGAGGATCCGCGCGAGCAATGGCTGATTGATTATGACCGGCACATTCTTTTGCTCGATTTGCAAGAGGATATAGAGGCAGCATTGGGCAGCGATGGGCTGGCGCAATTTGCTGACTATCTGTCTGCGTGCCACACCACGACCAGCCATCCGCTCGATCAATCGGCGCGGGGGGGCACGCAAACGCGGGGAGATTTGTTCGCGCGGCGGGAAGAACCCCTTTTGGTCTTTAAGAAGCTGCTCCAACGCCGAGTGGAAGCGGCGCTTCAGGCCTTGTCACCTGTGGCGGGGCACCCCTTTCTGGGGCGTCTTTCGGATCAAGGTATTAGATTTGCAGGGGCATGGTCCATTCAGCTTCGTGAGTCTGGCCATCATGCCCATCATATTCATCACAAAGGCTGGCTAAGTTCTGCGTTTTATGCGGCGCTTCCCCCCAGTGTTGGCCAAACTGGGTCAGACGCAGGCGCGCTCATTTTTGGAGTGCCCGAAGTTCACTTGCCGCATCCGCTTGCCCCGCGCCGCATCCTTATTCCGCAGCCCGGGCATTTGGCGCTTTTCCCATCCTATACATGGCACGGCACTGTCCCATTTTTGGACGCACATCCGCGACTGACACTGGCTTTTGATGCTTTGCCAGCAAGCTAATCTTGCAAACTGACCGTATATGGTCAGACTTTAACACTTTCTTAACTTTTTCCGCTTATCGAAAGCGCGTTGTGCTGGACTTTGTCATGTCGCTCCTCGGGGGGGGGGAGAGCGTCTCGCGAGGGGCCCAGCCTGTTTTGTAAAAAGGGGTAACGAGCGTGCATAA
>JBEDNE010000177.1:0-14050 GCA_041170745.1 Pseudomonadota bacterium | reverse complement strand
CAGCTATATCGCGCCTCTCGCTTGCGCCCGACCTGCCAATAGGCATCGCCCAGATGCTCATTAATTGTCGGCTCAGTGGGTTCTGCCAGCGCGGCTTTTTCCAGAATCTCAACAGCTCGGTCAAAATCACCAGACAGGAAATGCGCCCAGCCCAGCGAGTCTGTAATGGCTGGATCCTCCGGTTTCAGCGCGGCGGCCTGCGCAATGAGATCCTTGGCTTCGGCAATTTTTATCCGGCGTTCTAAAAGGGAATAGCCCAGAAAATTCAAAAGACTGGGTTCCTTGGGGGCCAGTTCAATCGCTGCGCGCAAACTGGCCTCTGCCGCGGGCCAATCGCCCGCTTGCGCCAATGCATTGCCGCGAAGCATCAACAAAGCCCAACGCTCAGGCGCGCCCGATTTTTCAGGGGCGGCAAGCGCTTTTGCATAGCTTGCTGCGGCTGCGCCATGCTTGGCCAAGCGCGTCTGAATGTCGCCAAGGCGCATAAAATCAATACTGCGTTGGCTGAGATCGGCGGCCTGTGCTGCCAGTTGTTCAGCTTCTGCGCCTCGGCCCAAGCGTTGATACAAAGCCAAGCGGCTTTCAAAGGCAACGCCTGCATAAGGGCTATCGGCCTCGACACCTGCCATTGCAGCTAGGGCTTCAGCGTTTAAGTCATTTGCGGCAAGCGACTGGGCTTCTGCCATCGCCAGAAATGGGCTGCCAGGGTCAAGAAACCGGGCATAACGGGCAAGCGTCATGGCGAGACGCGGGGCATTGTCGCGCGCTAAATCTGTCGCCAAGCGTCCATAGAAAAAGGCAAGGCCACGAACGGGCGTATCAACAGCACCGCCAATAGGTCGATTGGCGGCCAGCCGGTTGCGTGCAGCGACAAAGCTGGCGTCGGTGCCGACCAATAGGCTTTGTGCCGTTGCTTTATCACCCAATTTTTGAAGCGTGGCTGCAGCCGTAATCCGCGTCACGCCGGCCCGTGCATCGCCGCGGGGGGACGATCGGATCAGCGATATAGCTTCTACCGTGCGGCCAGCCAGCAAATCGGCCAGTGCCCGTTGCTCCAAGATAAGGCCAGTATCAAGGCCCTCTCCCCCCGCAACGCCAAGCTGCGCCGAGGCATTGGGCGTGCGCGCGGCCAGCCCAACCCAGCTGCGCAAGATGGGCGTCAGGAACAGGAGCTTCTTGTCTGTCTCTAGCCGATCAATCAGCGCCGTCGCACCCGGCAGATTGCGTGTCTGAAGCCGTATGCCAATGAGCAACAAGCTGGCATCAGGTGGCAAGTCATCCGTCTGTGCCAGCGTTTCTGCGGCGGCAACGGCTAAGTCGCGATCGCCACTTTCCACGGCTTGCCGCAAAGCGCGTTCTGCAATCAGGCTATTGCCGGGTTCGGCAATCAGCGCTGCGGCATAGGCGGCGCGTGCCGCAGGGCCATTGTCCTGCGCCTCGGCCATGCGCGCCTGAACATAGGACTGCAAAGCGGAGGGCGCTGCCGGGCGCGCAGCCAGAACGGCTGTCGATCCCAGCAGCAACAGGCCCAGATTACATATTCGGGTAATTGGGACCACCGCCACCCTCCGGGGTGACCCAGTTGATGTTCTGGGTGGGGTCTTTGATATCACACGTCTTACAGTGGACGCAGTTTTGCGCGTTGATCTGCAAGCGTGGCTCCCCTGTTTCCCGGCCCACAATTTCATAGACGCCAGCCGGGCAATAACGCTGTGCCGGCTCATCATAAAGCGGCAGGTTGATTGTCACGGGGACGTCCGGGTTTTTCAGCTGCAAATGGCAGGGCTGGTCTTCTTCATGGTTGGTATTCGACAAGAAGACTGAGGAAAGACGGTCAAAGCTGATAACGCCATCGGGCTTGGGATAGTCAATTGGCTTGTACAGGTCTTTCCGGCCCAGTTGCGTATGGTCCGCATGGTGCTTCATGGTGATTGGCAGGCCAATGCCCAAAGTGCGCATCCACATATCAATGCCCGCCAGCACTGTGCCCAGATCATTGCCATATTTGGCAACCGCAGGCTGAGCGTTCTTCACCAGCTTCAGTTCCTTGGCGATCCAGCTGTCATTCAGGCTGGCCTGATATTCTGCCACCTCATCATGCGCGCGGCCCGCTGCAATCGCGGTTGCAATGCTTTCTGCGGCCAACATGCCAGACTTCATGGCTGTATGGCTGCCCTTAATGCGGGGGACGTTTACGAAGCCGGCCGAACAGCCAATAAGTGCGCCACCTGGGAAGGCCAGCTTCGGCACAGCCTGCCAGCCGCCTTCGTTAATCGCCCGCGCGCCGTAGGAAACGCGCTTGCCGCCTTCCAAAATCTTGCGGATTTCCGGGTGCTGCTTCCAGCGCTGGAATTCCTCAAACGGGAAGAGGTGCGGGTTCTTATAATCCAGTGCCACGACGAAGCCCAAAGCGACTTGGTTGTTCGCTTGGTGGTAGAGAAAGCCTCCGCCCCAGCTGTCGCTTTCGGTCAGCGGCCAGCCTTGGGTGTGGATGACACGGCCGGGCACATGCTTATCCGGGTCAATATCCCATAATTCTTTCATGCCAATGCCGTAAACTTGCGGCTGGCAATCCCGCTCGAGATCAAATTTGGCCTTAAGCTGCTTGGTCAAATGGCCGCGCGCGCCTTCGGCAAAGAGCGTATATTTGGCGTGCAGTTCCATGCCCGGCTGATAATCAGGCTTGTGGCTGCCATCACGCGCCACGCCCATATCGCCCGTTGCTACGCCTTTGACGGAGCCATCGTCATTATAGAGCACTTCGGCAGCCGGAAAGCCGGGGAAAATTTCCACGCCGAGATTTTCGGCCTGCTGCGCCAGCCAGCGGCAGAGATTGCCAAGCGAGCCTGTATAGGTGCCCTTATTATGCATCCAGCCCGGGGTGAAGATGTGCGGGATCGCCATATGCCCCTTGGCGGACATCACCCAGTGATGGTTTTCCGTTACAGGCACTTCGGCCATTGGGCAGCCATTTTCTGCCCAATCTGGCAAAAGCTCTTCAATGGCCTTGGGGTCAAAGACAGCGCCTGACAGGATATGTGCGCCAACTTCTGATCCCTTTTCCAGAATGCAGACTGCGAGATCGGCATTGAGCTGTTTCAGGCGGATCGCAGCGGACAAGCCTGCCGGGCCACCCCCCACAATCACAACGTCATACGGCATCGATTCCCGTTCGCTCATGGTCTCTTTATCTCCTTTGCAGCCGGCTTGTCTTTGCGGTTCGGCCCCTAATCCATTTGGCAAATAGCGAAGCGATTGCAGTTGACCAACCAGAATTATGCGGGTTGAAGGCAGAGCGTGACTGGGATGGACTCTTTTTCTGACGCGCGGCGCATTGCGTCGGCCCTGCGCTGGTGGGAAGAGGCGGGCGTTGACGTGTTGGTAGAGGACACAGCAGAGCCCTGGTTAGGCCGCGTGCCAGCGCCCATTGCGCCCTCTGGACAGGCTGAATCCCGCGCATCAACTGCTCCGATGCCCGCCGCAGTGCCAGCCCCGGCGGCCGCACCCGCGCCGCGCGCACTGCCCGACAATCTGGCTGATTTTGTGACGTGGATGATGACAGACCCATCCGTGCCCGAAGCTGGCCCGCCCACCTTGCGCCTGCGCCCCTTTGGCACAGCTGGTGCGCCGCTGCTGATTGTGACGGATATGCCCGAATTGGGCGATGCCGACTCGGGCCAATTAATGTCAGGCGCTGTTGGTCAACTTTTTGAGGCCATGCTTGCCGCAATGGGGCAGGATCGGCAGTCAGTCTATTGCTTGCCGCTCTGTCCCGGCCGACCCCCAACCGGGCGTTTACCAAATTCAGCGCTGAAAGATTTGGGAGATCTGGCGTGCCACCACATTGCGCTGGCGGAGCCAAAAGCTGTTTGGCTGTTAGGCCAAGCGACGAGCCGTGCCTTGATTGGGGCAGATTCGACAGCGACTCTAGACAAAATAGGCCAGAATATTAACCACTTCCGCGGTAAGGTACCTTGCATTGCCAGCCTGCATCCGCGCCTGTTGATTCAGGCGCCGCAGCGCAAAGCTTCAGTCTGGAAGGACATGCAGGTGCTTATCGGGGGATTGACTTGAGACGTTTTGCTGGACTGCTTGCCCTAAGCCTATCAACTGTTGCGACTGCCGCTCTGGCCGCGCCTGATGTTCCGCTTGCCGGCAGTTTTGTGTCCAACTTTATCCCGCAACTGGGCCCCAATGCCCGCCAACGGTATAAAGATATTTTTATCGCCATTCGTGAGGCGCGGTGGGATGAGGCGCAAGCGGGCTTGACCTCAATGCCTGAAGGCCCGTTGCACAATGTTGCGCGGGCTGAACTCTATCTTGCCAAAGGCTCCCCCAAGCCAACGTCTGAGCAGCTTATCACTATTTTGCAGGACGCCCCTTATCTGCCGCAGGCGCCACAACTGGCGCGGTTGGCGCGGTCGCGCGGCATTATGGCTGATATCAGCCTCCCTGTTGTGCGGGATCTTATTTGGCTGGGCAGTGCCCCACGTCGGTCACGCACAGCGCAAACCAGTGACCCAGCCGCCTCCACACTCAATGCGCGCATCCAGCCTTTGATTAAGGACAATCTGCCCTTTGAAGCTGAGGCCGTGGTTTTGGATAATGAGGCGCAATTGTCGCTCGAAGGGCGGACAGAGTTATTCCAGCGTGTCGCCTGGTCGTACTTCATCACAGGAGAGGATGAGGCGGCTCGCCGCGTGGCGGCCAATGCGCAATTGGGCGTTGGTCAATGGGCCGCGCAGGCAGATTGGACGCAAGGCCTGGCTGCATGGCGCATGGCAGATTATGCAGCGTCACTGGTGGCGTTTGAGTCCGCAGCCCAGCGCTTTCAGGATGCCGATATGGTGTCAGCTGCCCGTTTTTGGGCGGCGCGTGCGGCCACAGCCGCAGGCCAGCCGCAAAAGGCTGACGCGCATTTGCGCGCGGCCGCCCGATCCAATGAAACATTTTATGGCTTGCTTGCCACCAACCGCCTTGGCCTGCCTGCCAGTTTCCAGAAAGTGCCTGACAATATTGCCGAGGTTGAAAATCTGCCCAATGTCCGGGCGGCGTTGGCGCTTGCCGAAATTAATGAAATGGACCTCGCAGATGAGGTGATCCGCTGGCAGGCCCGTATTGGCGACCCGCGCAAACACGCAGCGCTTGCCACTTTGGCGGGCCGTATGGATATGCCGGCCACGCAGCTATGGCTGGCGCATAATGGCCCGGCTGGCGCCCAGGCACCTGCCTCGGCACGCTACCCTATGCCGCGCACATGGCAGCCAGAGGGTGGTTGGCGGATTGATAAGGCACTGGTCTATGCGCATGCCCTGCAGGAATCCCAATTTCGTCCAGCCGTTGTGAGCCCCGCAGGCGCCAAAGGCCTTATGCAAGTCATGCCCGGCACGGCTGCAATGATGGCGCGTCAAAAAGGGCGCGACACGGTCGGCTCGCTCAATGACCCGGCGACCAATATGGAATATGGCCAAAGCTTTATTGAACGGCTTCGCGATATGCCAATTACGGGCGGCATTTTGCCCAAGGTGATTGCCGCCTATAATGCGGGGCCACAGCCCGTGGATGTCTGGAACCAGCGGGCGCGTGATAATAGCGATCCGCTGCTTTATATTGAAAGCATCCCCTATTGGGAAACGCGCGCTTATGTGACCATCATCTTGCGCAATTACTGGATGTATCAACGCCAAACGGGGGAAGAGACCGCCAGTCTTGCGGCGCTATCCCAAGGGCTGTGGCCGCGCTTTCCGGGCTTGCCGGGGCCAACAGCCGTGCGGTCAGACCGGTCAGGGACCCGCGCGAGCGCCAATTAACATTGCGCGAGCCGGCCAGTCGGTCGATATTTTGTTCTTGAAATGTTCCACATACCTTGTCATGATCGGGCAATGGCCGATCAGCCTCTTTCGCGCATAGCTTTTCCGGTGCCCGCAGGGCGTGGGGCACCGCGGAATGATCGTCCCCAGCGCTTTGGTTTGGCAGCGCGGGATTTGGATGGCGACTGGTTGGATCAGGCGGAACAGATTGACGGCGGTCTGCCGCCCTTGCGCACAAGCGTTCAAGTGGAGCGGCCCAAGGCAATTATCACGCGCAACACCAGCCCAGACGTGCCTTTTGATCGGTCCGTCAACCCCTATCGGGGCTGCGAACATGGCTGCATTTACTGCTATGCCCGGCCCAGTCATGCCTATCATGATCTGTCGCCGGGGCTTGATTTTGAAAGCAAACTTTTTGCCAAGCCCGATGCACCGGACTTGCTGCGGCGTGAATTGGCAAAGAAAGGCTATCAGCCCGCCCCGATTGCCTTTGGCACCAATACAGATGCCTATCAGCCAATTGAGCGGGACTGGAAGATCATGCGGGGCTGCCTTGACGTTCTGGCCGCCTGCAACCATCCGCTGACCATTACGACCAAGTCTGATCGCGTGGTGCGTGATGTGGATCTGCTCGCCCCGATGGCGGCCAAGGGGCTGGTTGCTGTGTCACTTTCTGTTACCTCGCTGGACCCTAAGGTCCACCGCACGCTGGAGCCCCGAGCCGCCCGGCCAGAGCGCCGATTAGCGGCCATTCGCGCGCTGCGTGCCGCCGGCATTCCCGTTCACGTCAATGTTTCGCCGGTGATCCCGGCAATTACCGATGCGGAGATAGAGGCCATTCTTGAGGCTGCGGCAGAGGCGGGCGCCCAGTCGGCCAGCTATATTCCTGTCCGCCTGCCGCATGAGGTTGCACCGCTTTTTCGCGCCTGGCTTGATGTGCATTACCCGGACCGGGCTGCCAAGGTGATGGCGCAAATCCAATCATTGCGCGGCGGGCGGGATAATGATCCGGACTTTTTTAGCCGCATGAAGGGGTCAGGGGTTTGGGCGCAACTGCTGCGCACCCGCTTTCGCCTCGCGTGCCGCAAATTGGGGCTGAATGAACACCAGATAATCTTGAGGACGGATTTATTCTGCCCGCCCGAAGGGGATCAGTTGCGCCTGATTTAAAGCATGGGCTTGGGCCTCGGCCTTGTGCCGAAACCCAAGCCCATCTGCCTTAGGCCGCTTGCAGCGCCTTTAACTGGTAATCCTTATATTGTTTGCGTAATTCTGCCTTTTGAATTTTGCCCGTGCCCGTGTGCGGCAGGCTATCCACAAACAGCACCTCATCGGGCAGCCACCATTTGGCAACCACGCCAGCAAGGTAATTGGTCACGTCTTCTTCGCTCAACGAGGCCCCTTCCTTGCGGACAACCAGCAAAATGGGCCGCTCATCCCATTTCGGGTGATGCACGCCAATGGCGGCTGCTTCGGCAACGCCCGGGCAGCCGACAGCGGCGTTTTCCAATTCAACCGAGCTAATCCATTCGCCGCCGGATTTGATCACGTCTTTGGCGCGGTCGGTAATTTGCATCGTGCCATCGGGGTGGATGACGGAAACATCGCCCGTATCAAACCACTGGTCGGCATCTGTTGCATCGGCCTCTGCCTTGAAATAGCGTTTGACGACCCAAGGCCCGCGCACCTGCAATTTGCCTGAGCTGGTACCATCGCGCGGCAGAACAGTGCCTTCATCATCCACAATACGCAGTTCGACGCCAAAGGGCACGCGGCCTTGCTTGCAGACGACATCAATCTGCGCCTCAAGCGACAGATCATCCCAATCATAGGTTGGCGCCCCCATGGTCCCAATGGGCGAGGTTTCAGTCATTCCCCATGCATGGGCAACGCGCACGCCTTGCTTCATCAGCCGCTCAATCATCGCGCGGGGTGCGGCCGAACCGCCAATTGTTACCAGTCGCAACTTGCCCAAGGATGCGTCGCCGCCCGCTTTGGCGGTTGCGTCTAAATGTTGGAACATGGCCAGCCACACAGTCGGCACGCCAGCAGAATGCGTTACCTTTTCCTGCAACATCAGGCCGTGCAAGGTGGGCGCATCATTGGTGGTCGAAAAGACGAACTTCACGCCTGCCGCCGCGCCCGCAAAGGGCAGGCCCCAGCTTGCCGCATGGAACATCGGCACAACTGGCAACAGCACTGAGCCGCATGACAAATCAAACACGCTGGGCGCAATTTCTGCCATGGCGTGCAGCATGGTGGAGCGGTGCTGATACAGAACGCCCTTAGGGTGTCCCGTGGTGCCGCTGGTATAGCAGAGCATGCACGGATCGCGCTCATCGCCCATCACCCAATCAAATTGGCCGTCCGTGTCAGCCATCAACGCGCCATAGCTGTCGGCACTGTCGAACACGATATAATGCTCAACGGTTTTCAGATGCGGCTTTAGCCGATCAATCACGGGCTGGAATTGGGCGTCATACATCAGCACCCGGTCTTCGGCATGGTTCATGATGTAGATCAGGTCTTCATCGAACAAGCGGACATTCACGGTATGGATCACGCCGCCACAGCCAATTGCCCCATACCATGCCGCCAAATGGCGATGATGGTTCATGGCAAAGGTGGCAATCCGGTCCCCCGGTTTCATGCCCCAGCGCGCGAAAACCTGGGCCAGTTTGCGCGCTTCCAGTGCCACGCCGGCCCAGTTGGTGCGTTCAATACTGCCATCGGCCCAACGCGTCAGGATTTCGCGATCGCCGTGTTCGCGCGCCGCATAATCAATCAAGTGGCTAACGCGCAGATCCCAATCCTGCATATATCCGAGCATAAGTGTCCTCATCCCAAGTGACTGTATTTTGCAGCAAGATGCCGCCTCATTGTCCACTGTGCAAGGCCAGTCTTAAGCGCAGGGCGAGCAGCCGATTCGCGTTTTTCGCCCAGATTGTCAGTGGGTTTGGTTTGGCGCTGCGTTGAATCGAGTGAGTCTGTCGGTGAAGTGAAATCCTATCGCAGCTCATCCCAACGACTCATCCACTCACCGCTGTTCGCTTGGCGACCAACCGGGCAACCGGCAGGGAGGCTGCATCACTTGCCAAAGACCAAAGGGGTTTCTCAAACGTGCGTCACATCAAGATCATTGCAGCTGCACTGATGGCGATTTTCGCATCGTCTGCCCCGGCTTATGCGCAGTCGGCCCGGTTTCTGCAGTGCGTCACCTTCGCGCGCTCTGTCTCGGGGATTGAGCTGCGCGGCAATGCCTATAGCTGGTGGGGCCAGGCTGAGGGCCGCTATGATCGCGGCCAGACACCGCGTGCAGGCGCAGTCATGGCGATGCCCAGCTTTGCCGGTATGCGCAATGGCCACGTGGCCATGGTCAGCAAGGTGTTGAATGATCGCGAAATTCTGCTGACGCACGCCAATTGGTCGCGCCCGGGCATGGTAGAGCGCAATGTGCGCGCCATTGATGTGTCGGAAAAGGGCGATTGGAGCCGCGTGCGCATCTGGCATGCGGGTTCGGCCGATCTGGGCATCACCAGCTATCCCGTGTCAGGCTTTATTTACAACCGCGACGAAGCGGTCCGCATGGCCGATAAAAGCGGCCTGACCTTGGGCGCGGATATTCGCGCGCTGGCAGCCCTCGAAGGTTAATCTTCGTCGCCCGCCAAGGGGCGCGCTTCATCAACCAATAAAACCGGCACGTCATTGCGGATGGGGAAGGCCAAGCCTGCTGCCTCTGACACTAGTTCTTGTGCGTTCGCATCATAGCGCAACTTGGTCCGCGTGAGGGGGCAGACCAGCATGCCAAACAGCTCTGGCGTCATTGCAGCGTCACGCGGCTATCGCCGTCATGCCGACCAAAAAATTGCATCAGCTGCACAATCAGGTCAGCACGGCTCGCCAAATCATCGGCCTCAAGCAGCGCTTGTTTGGCCGCCGGGTCAAAAGGCGCGACTTGCGCAATTCCGTTGACCAACGCCTCATCATCCAAGCGCGAGACAGCTTCCCAATCCACGACATAGCCTTGGCGTTCCGCAAATCGCCGCGCTTCGCGCTCAATGCTCGATCGTTCCAGCAGACCCAAATTAGGATCTGTCACGTCGTCGACCAGTTCGGCCTCTACCTGACGGAAGGCTGTGGTCACGTCCAACTCGCGCATCAGGCGAAAGCGCGATTGGCCTTCCAGAACAATATTATAGCGCCCATCGTCCAGCGCCTCGACATGGATGATCTTGCCCACGCAGCCCATGTTGAACAGCGGCGGCAGGCTGTCTGGAGCGCGGGGCTGAACCATGCCAATGCGCTGGTCCGTCGATAAAGCATGCTGCACCATCGCCCGATAGCGCGGCTCAAAAATATGCAGCGGCAAATGCATGCGCGGAAACAAGACCGCGCCAGCCAGCGGAAAAACCGCCAATCGGGTCCGCGTATCGACGCTCATCCGAACAAAGCGGCTGACAGCTTGCGCCGTGTTGCCGCCACCCAAGGATCTTCCAACCCAATGGCTTCAAACAGCTTCAGAAGCTGTGTGCGCGCCGCGCCATCATTCCATGCTTTGTCTGCGCGGATGATGTCGAGCAGGGCATCTGCCGCGCCATCGCGATCGCCCGCCGCCATCAAGCCGCCGGCAAGTTCAAAACGGCCCTCATAATCTTCAGGGTTTGCCGCGACACGCGCCCGCAAGCCGGCGAGATCGTCCACCGGCTTGGCATCGCGCGCCAAGGCCAGTGCGGAGACTGCACGCGAAAGACCAGGCGTTTTTTTCTGCTCGTCTGACAGGGCGGACAGCAGCGCCTCGGCCTCGTCTGCGCGCCCTGCCGCAATCAGCGCGCGCGCCAAGCCAGACAGCGCCTCGACATTGTCAGGAGCCATTTCGGCGATCTGTTGGAAAATGCCCAGCGCGCGGGCGGCATCGCCTCCAGCCAGCACCTCTTCGCCCATGGCAAGCAGGGGCTCAATTTCTTGCGCCTGTGCCTGTGCCGCCCCTTGAATGGGCAGCTGCTTTAGCAGCTGATCTACCACACGCGTGATCTGCGCTTCCGTGCGGAACTGCGTCAAATCGGCGACCAACTGGCCTTGAAAAACCGCATAAACAGTTGGGATGGATTGGACACGGAACTGCGCGGCAATTAATTTTTGTTCGTCAACATTCACCTTGGCAAGGATCACGCCCTTATCCGCATAGTCAGCGGCAATTTTTTCTAAGATCGGCGTTAACTGCTTGCACGGGCCACACCATTCTGCCCAAAAGTCAAGAATGACCAGCGCCGTCATTGAAGGTTCAATGACGTCGCGGCGGAATGCGTCTAACGCCGCCTTCTCATCTGCGCTCATGCCCAAGCTGGCCAAATTCAACCTCCTCTTAATCTACCCAGCCCCTATGTGGGGATGCACTGGGCAGAGACAACCCAAAAATAAATCGCCCCTATGTGTCTGCAAAGACCACGAGGCAAAAGCGCCAAACTCCTGACATGTCAAAAATGCTGATAGATGGGGTTGCAAAGCGTTTAAGCCGCTGTTAACAGCCCGGCTCCCGCGCAGGACAGACTGTCCGCGCCAACGCCAGAGCGGGCGTAGCTCAGGGGTAGAGCACAACCTTGCCAAGGTTGGGGTCGAGGGTTCGAATCCCTTCGCCCGCTCCAGTTTTTCAAAGCCTTTTCGCGAGCAGAGTGTCGGCCTTTTTTCGCCAGGCCTGAGGCGGCATATCATGCTGTGCGGCAAACCATGCGGTGAATGCGGCTGAGCTTGCAAAGCCAAGTAGCTCCGCAATCTCGGCATTGCTGCGGCTTGTGCCGGCGAGTTGACCTCGCGCCACCTCTCCGCGCACCTCGTCAAGCAAGGTATGAAAGGTCGTGCCTTCCGCGGCCAGCCGCCGTTCCATGGTTCGCCGCGACAGGCCCAGACGCGCAGCAACCATGGGGGCATTGCAGCGCCGGCCCGCCAGCATCGCGCGGAGCAGGCGGCGGATCCGTTCGGTCAGCGATAGGTCGGAGAGTTCAAGAAGCGACGCGCGCAGTTGCGCCGTATAGGGCCGCAAAGCTTCTTCAGCGAGAAGGTTAGGGCGGTCAAGGTCGCTCGCGGGAAAGGCAATCCCGCTGAAATCTTGACCAAAAAGAACCCGGGCATTGAATGCCCGCTCAAAAGGGCCAAGCCGGATCGGGCGTTGCCGTTCCAGATAGACGCCTTGCGCACACCAGCCGGTGCCAAGCAATTGGCGCAGAATACGGTACAGCATCGCCACCGCCACATCCGTCGCCTGCACTTTGGGCCCTTCCCCGCCGATAAGGCAGGCAAGAATTGCCAGACCGTCGCGCTCCGACAGATCAATCGCCAAGGCTTCGTTATGCAGCGGCAGATAGGATATGAACATCGCAAGGGCGCTGCGTATATCAGGCTCATCCCGCGCCAGCAGCGTCACCGGCCCAAGGTTGGAAAAGCCACGCAGCTCGCTTAGCCGCAGGCCGAAATCGTCGGCGCCGGCCAATTCGGCCGCCAGTTCAAACATCTTGTTAATCGCGCGCGAGGGCAGGCGCCGATCTGGATCTCGCTCGGCATCGGCGGGCAAGCCCGCTGCGCGCAGTAACGCGGCAGGCGCCAGTCCATATGACCGGGCCAAGGCGCTGAACCCCGTTAGGGCGGCGGCGCGAACAGTGGGTGTTTGGCGCATTTTCATAATTGAATGGCGCAAATTCTAAATCATATCCAGCCAGAAATGCTAGTCTGGCGGCATAAACTGGAGAGAGAAATGTCAGCCGCCACACCAATTAGTGATGCAGCCCGCGCCAGCGGAGGATGGAATCAGGCTTGGGACCAAGCCGCCGCCTTTGATGCCGAATGGATGGAAAAGTTCCTCGATATGGGGACACATTCTGTCCGCAAGGGGATTATCGATCCCAAGACATATGAATTCCTGGCCATCGCGGTCGATGCCAGCTGCACGCATATGTATTCACCGGGGGTCAAACGGCACATTGCCAAGGCGCTCGATTTGGGCGCGACCCCGGAAGAGATCATGGCCGTGCTGCAACTGGTCGCTGTGCTGGGCATCCATTCGGTGGCGCTCGGCACCCCCCATTTGGTTGATGAAATGAAAGCGCGCGGAATGCCTGTTCCCGCGTCCACGGAGGACTGAATATGAACTTTCTTGACGATAGCCTGCTGCCCGAAAACCAAGAAAAGCTTGTCATTCAGGTGGCGCCTTATGGCCCGCAATGGTTGCCCGGTGATTTCCCCGAAGACATTCCTGTGTCGATGGCTGACCAGGTCCAAAAGGCCGTCGATTGCTACAATGCCGGCGCCACTGTGCTCCACTTGCACTGCCGTGAAGCGGATGGATCTGGTTCAAAGCGCCTGTCGATGTTCAACGAGATGATCGACCGGATCCGGACGGCCTGCCCAGACATGCTGATCCAAGTTGGCGGCTCGATTAGCTTTGCCCCCGAAGGGGAAGGGGCGGACGCCAAGTGGCTGTCTGATGACACGCGCCACATGCTTGCAGACCTGACGCCAAAGCCGGATCAAGTGACCATCGCAGTTAACACCAACCAGATGGATATCTCAGCCCTGATGAGTGCGGATGATATCGCCGGTACCTGCTTGACCAACCCCGCCATGTTCGAAGCCTATCGCAATATGTATTTCGAATGCGGTCCTGTCTTTATGGAAGAACATCTCAAGCGCCTTGTTGCCAATGGCATCCAGCCGCATTTCATGGTGGGTGACCTTAGCCAGCTTGAAACAGTTGAGCGGTTGATCCGCAAAGGGCATTATAACGGCCCCCTCGTGCTGAACTATGTGGCGATTGGCAGCGGGGCAGCCGGCACCCATCCTGCTGACCTGATTGAATTTGCGCGCCGCGTGCCAGATGGGGCCGTGCTGACGATTGAATCCGTGATGCGGAATGTTGCCCCATTCAACGCCATAGCCATTGCGCTGGGCCTGCACGTCCGCGTCGGCATTGAAGATAATCTGTGGAGCCGCAAGGGTGAACGGATGACGTCAGTGCAGCAGGTTGAGCAGATGGTGCGGCTGGCGAATGAACTGCACCGCGATGTTGCAACCGGACCGGAAGCAAAAGCGATTTACCAGATTGGCACCTTCTATCAGTCGACGGACGAAACGCTGCGGAAGCTGGGATATGCGCCAAATCGCCAGCCGGGCCAGCGCGGCGTGCCGCGTTGGGACTATGCGTGACGTCGATGGAGGGGAGAGTCTGCGTCGTCACGGGGGCGGCGCGGGGG
>JBEDNE010000176.1:0-8981 GCA_041170745.1 Pseudomonadota bacterium | reverse complement strand
CCTGACGGGCTATCAGGCCAATAATAGCCTCGCGATTTCCATTGCTGAAATTGCGCGGGTTGGAGGCGTTATTGATGTGTTGGTCAAGCAAGGCGCCAATGAGATTAACGGCCCTAATTTTGTGCTTTCACAGCGCCCCATGATGGAAGATCAAGCCCGGCAAGAGGCGGTCCGCCAATTTCAGGCTCGCGCGGCCCTTTATGCCAAAGCGCTTGGTTTGCACGTCCGCCGAATTCTGTCTTTGAGCGAGGCTGTTGAGCCCGCTGGTCCGACCATGCCATTTCTGATGGCGCGTGTGGCTGCAGCCGAGCCTAAAACCACGCTATCGGCTGGGCAAGAAGACGTTGCCGTGACCGTGTCAGGCATTGTCGAATTGGGGGCGAAGCCCTAGCGGTGGCGCCGGCTGATAAAGGCGGCGACCCCAGTTAGCAGCAGGGCGCCTGCAACGGCACCGCCCCAGCTTTGTGCATCAAGCCCTGCATAGAGCCGGCCGTCTTTTACAAGGAACGCGCCAGCAAAACTGCCAATACTGCCTGCCAAGACATGGCTTAAAATGGTGCGCGCAGAGGCTTCAGATGCAAAGGCCGCCCCGCTCCACCCCAGCAGGGCGCCCACCATTAGAACAAGTTGCAAATTTGCCATGCGCTGCCTCTAGCTGGCCAATGATGGGCCAGCAATCGGCTTTTAAGCCAACGCTTTAAACTGAGTAGAGCTGCTGGCGCTGATACAGGCTTTTATAATGCTGGATGCGTGTGACGCGCAGACCCGGCATCCCCGAGCGATCAATTGCGCGCTGCCAGCCGGCGAATTCCTCCTGCGTCAGCCCATAGCGGGCGCAGACTTCGTCGATGGTGAGCAGTCCACCTTTTACGGCTGCTACAACTTCTGCTTTGCGGCGCACCACCCATCTTTTGGTGGAGGCAGGGGGCAATGTGTCCAAGGTTAAAGGCTCCCCAAGCGGGCCGATTACCTGTGCCGGACGGATTTTCTGGTTTTCAATCATCAAGACCTCAAATCGGAAGCGCGTATCTGGTGCCTGTTACGGCTTTAGTCCCAATCCCTTGAAACTTCGCTAAATAGCCAAGGTTAACGCATTCCTTTTTACCATCCGCGTCCACGCAAGATCCTGCTCGTCAAATGGTTGAAATTTTGTGCGTTTTTTTGATCTGCGGCCTGTGTGTGATGATTTTTCGTCGCCAAATTGGAGCGACTATTTTGACTTTCCTGTGCCATGAGCTGGGCTTGCACGCGCGCTGTGGGCGTAATTGCTTGTCGCGCCGCGGTGGTCGCCAACAGGCTTGGCAGATCAAAAATCTGGGTGCGTTCAACTGGGTCAGCATCATCCATATGGCAGCGGATGCCAAGAAGGAATGAACGCAAGGTAAACAAAGCTTTTGCTGCTGCACTTTTTGTCTGACGCCGCTATGGGCCTGTTCCATGTTCGATCTGTTTCAGCTGGAAGGGCCTGCCAAGGCGCGCCGTATTGTGGTGGCAATGTCGGGCGGCGTGGATTCGTCTGTCGTCGCCGCGCTGGCCGCGCAGACGGGCGCCGAAACCATTGGCATTACGCTGCAACTTTATGATCATGGCGCGGCCGTTAATCGGGCGGGCAGTTGCTGTGCGGGCCGCGATATTCGCGATGCGCGCTCCGTGTGTGATCGGTTGGGCATTGCCCATTATGTTTTTGATCATGAAAGCCGCTTTCGCGACACGGTGATCGAACAATTCGCTGATGAATATATGAATGGGCGGACCCCCATTCCCTGCGTCCGTTGCAATATGGGCGTGAAGTTTACTGATCTATTCCGCCTCGCCCGGGAATTGGGCGCGGATTGCCTTGCCACGGGCCATTATGTTCGCCGGGTTGAGGGCGCACAGGGGGCAGAATTGCACCGTGCGCTCGACCCGGCACGCGACCAAAGCTATTTCCTCTTTGCGACGACGCAGGACCAGCTTGATTATCTGCGCTTTCCACTTGGTGGGCTGCCCAAACCGCAAGTGCGTGCGCTGGCGCAGGAAATGGGGCTGGCCGTTGCGGCCAAGCCCGATAGTCAGGACATCTGCTTTGTGCCCAATGGTGATTATGCCTCAGTCGTCCGCAAAGTGCGGCCAGAGGCGGAAAGCGATGGCGCAATTGTGGATATGGATGGGCGCGAACTTGGCCGCCATAAAGGGCTGATCCATTATACCGTCGGCCAGCGGCGCGGGCTGGAGATTGGCGGGCTGGCAGAACCGCTTTACGTTGTCCGGCTGGATCCTGAAAAGCAGCAGGTGGTGGTCGGGCCGAAACAGGCCTTGGCTGTCTCTGCGGCGCGCATTGTCGAGCCCAATTGGCTCGACACCGCCGAAGATCGGCCTGTGATGGCCAAAGTGCGTTCGCTTGCAAAACCTGTGCCCGCGCGCATGCGAGGCGAGTGGCTGGAATTTGATGCCGCGGAATATGGCGTTGCACCGGGCCAAGCCGCGGTGCTTTACGATGGAGATCGGATCATTGGCGGCGGCTGGATTGAAGACACCCGTCGCGCCATGGCCGAGGCGGCTTAGCGCCCCAGCGGCTCTGGTTGGCAGCCCAATAGTGGATCATAGCGCGCGGTGCGGCTGGCAATCAGCGGCACACTGGCCCGCACGCTCTTGGTTGCCGTATCTTCAGAGAGTTGGATGAGCTCCATCCCCGGCTCAAAATCCTTTTTGCAATCCGCCAAGCTCCGGTTGCCAATATAGCGGCAGCCACAGGCCACGCGGGCGCCATAGCCGACGCCCAGCTCCAACAAAGGCTTTTGCCGATAGGCAAAAATGCCGCCACCAATAAGCAGCAGGGCCAAGGCCGCGATCAAGAGAAGCACGACAGGCTTTTGGATAAGGCTTGCTTTCATAAGCAGGCAGCTTAGGCTCGTCTTATGACAATGAAAAGCGTCATTGGAGGGGGGCTGTTGGCTGTCATGCTGTCAGGCATGACGGTGTCGGCGGCGCCTGAACCGCGCCCGCTTGATCCGCTCTTTCGGGCGGAGGCCAGCGAAACGCGCGCTGCGTTATTGATCCAAGACGGCAAGATCGTCGAAAAACGCTATGCGCCCGGCTATTCCGATGCCAACCGCTTTATCAGCTGGTCGATGGCAAAGTCGGTGACCGCTGTCTTAATCGGCGAGTTGGTGGCCGACGGGCGTTTACAGCTAGATGCGCCCGTGCCTTTTGCTGAATGGCAGGCCCCAGGCGATCCGCGTGGCAAAATTACGCTGCGGCAAATGCTCAATATGGCGTCGGGCATTTCCCATACCGAAGTTGGTGATCCCGTTTACGCGTCTGACACCAATCAGATTTTGTTCGTTGGCGGCACTGAAACGATGGCGCAGGCGGCCCTTGCCAAGCCTTTGGAAGCCGCACCGGGCAGCAAATTTGAATATAGCTCAATGACATCATTGCTGCTGTCAGAACTCATCACGCGCCAGATAACGCAAAGTCGTGATCCGCGCGAGCGCGCTGAGGCGTATCGCCGCTTTGCGGAAGATCGGCTCTTCCGCCCTGCGGGCATCACCAGTGCCGTTCTAGAATTTGATGGCGCGGGCACGCAAATTGGGGGCTCTATTCTGTATATGTCGCTCGACGATTGGGGGCGGTTTGGCAAGGTTTTGCTGGATGGGCAGGGCGATGCAGCCACACCCATTATTACGCCGGATTGGCTGGCCTTTCTGCGCGCGCCCAGCCAGCGCGATGGCGGCTATGGCGGGCAAATCTGGCTTAATCGTCCGCGTCCTGCAGGGTCAGATGCCGCTCTGTTTCCGGGGCAGGGGCCAGCGACGCTGATTTCGGCCATTGGTCATTTGGGCCAATATGTCATTGCCTCGCCCGATCAGGGCACGGTGCTGGTGCGCCTTGGCAAAACCAATGATCCTGATCTTGGCCCTGTGCGGACTGGCTTGGGTCAAATCATGTCGTCCATTCCGGTAAAGAAAGCAGCCAATGCCCAGCCTTAATGCACGCCTTTTTGCGTTTGTTCTCCGGTCAACAGGCTTTGTCCGTCGCAATTTCTCGGGCGGTGCTGCGCTTGATATGGCCATTGCGGCGGCGCGGGCCGCCCCGGCGCAACTGCCAACAGCCAAGCAGCGTGCCCGTTTGGACATTCGCGAAGAGAGCTTTGAGGGGCGGCCCGTGTGGCACATTGCGCCCAAGGATCAGGCCAATAGCCGCATCCTCCTCTATTTCCACGGCGGAGGCTATATTTATGCGGCGTCTAATTTTCATTGGGCGTTTTTGTGCCATTTGGCGGAAAAACATGGCGTTTCCATCATCGCGCCGCTCTATCCGCTGGCGCCCGAGCATGATGCCGCGGCCATTACCCAATTTGCCCTGAACCTCTATCGTGATGTGCTGACGCGCCATCAGGCGGCCGATGTCGTCATGGGGGGCGATAGCGCGGGCGGCGGGCTGACCGCTGCAACCTTAATGGCGGCACGCGATGCAGGCCTTGCTCTCCCGCGCAAGGCGCTGCTGATTTGCCCTTGGTTGAATGCCGAGCCCGACCATCCTGATCAGCTGCTGATTGAACCGCGCGATGCCATTTTAACGCGCAGTGGCATTCGCGATGCCGGACGGCGTTATGCGGGCAGCCTGCCTGTGCAAGATCCGCGCGTCAGCCCAATTTATGGCAATTGGGATGGCCTGCCTGAAATGCTGATGTTTGCGGGGGGAGATGATATTCTGGTGGCCGATGCGCGTGCCCTGAAGGCGAAGCTGCCCAGTGTCGCGTATCAAGAAGCGGCCAGCATGATCCATGATTGGCCTATTTTCACCTTTGCAGAAAGCCGCGCCGCGCAAGCGCATATGGCAGGCTTTATCAAAAGCTGAGAGTTAGGCAGGCCGTTCTTCAGCCGGATGCCCATCAGGATCTGGGTGGATGATGACTTCGGTGTGCGGAAACTCCGCCATTAACTTCTCTTCCACTTCGTCCATCACGCGGTGCGCCTCTTCCACTGTCATCAACGGGTCGACCCAGACGTGGAACTGGACAAAATCCCGCGTGCCGCTGGAACGGGTGCGAAAATCATGAATGCCCCGCAATTCGGGGTGAGATTGGGCAACTGCCAGAAAACGCTGGCGCTTTTCTTCGGGCCATTCGTGGTCCATTAACTGGTCAATGGCGTGTCGTGCCACACCCCAGGCATGCCACACCAGCCATCCTGCAATGGCCAAGCCGAACAAGGGGTCAGCGCCGCGCACGCCCAATAGGCTGTCCAGCACCAATGCCGCAATGACGGCCGCGTTCAGCAGCAAATCGCTGGAATAATGGGCACTATCAGCCGCAATGGCGACCGAACCAGTCTGCCGCACCACATGTTTCTGATACCAAATAAGAAGCAAAGTTGCTGCCATGGCAAAGGCGGATACGGCAATGCCCAATGTCGGATGGCTGGGTGCGGCACCGCTGCCCAATCGAGTGATGGCCTGCCATGCGATGCCCAGCGCCGAAAGACCAATGAGCCACGTCTGGAACAGGGCGGAAATTGCCTCTGCTTTGCCATGGCCAAAGCCATGTTCATCATCGGCGGGCTCGGCGGCCAACCGCACGGAAAACAGGGTCACCAGCGAGGCAATAATATCAAGCGTGGTATCTGCCAGTGATCCTAGAACAGAGACAGAGCCTGTGCTGATGCTGGCCCAGATTTTGAGCGCAAGCAGTGTTGCGGCCATGGCCACGCTGGCTATGGCGGCGCGCGACGCAAGCTTGCCACGGGCCTCTGCAGACTGTGGTCCAGGCGTGTTGGAAGCTAGGGGGTGCGCGTCTGCCATGGGTCAGGGGTAAAGCAGGCTTTCCGCCCAGCCACTGCCCGCAGGCAAAAACAGGCGGCGGTGGTGGAGGCGATATTCCCGGTCTTCCCAAAACTCAATTCGCTCTGGCGTGACGCGAAAGCCACCCCAATGCGGCGGGCGCGGAACATCTTGGCCCTCATATCGCGCCTTTACCTCGTCAAAGCGTGCCTCAAACGTCTCGCGGCGATCAAGTGTTTCGGACTGAAGCGATGCCCAAGCGCCAAGCTGAGAATCGCGTGCACGAGATGCAAAATAGGCATTTGCTTCGGCGCTGCCGACCGGCGACACGGGGCCTTCAATGCGAATTTGCCGCCGCAGCGATTTCCAGTGGAAGAGCAGGGCAACGCGGCCATTGGCGGAGAGTTGCTGCCCTTTGCGGCTGTTTTGGTTGGTATAAAAGACAAACCCATCAGGCCCATGGCCCTTAAGAAGCACCATGCGGACGCTGGGCTGGCCATCTGCGCCCACAGTCGCCAAGGCCATGGCGTTGGAATCATTGAGTTCGGTGGTCCGTGCTTCTGCAAACCACGTCTCAAATAGGGCAAAAGGATCAGTCATGCCCGCTCTTTAGCGAAGCGCATGCCGGCTGAACAGGCCCCAAAGGCTAGGATAGGCGACGCACGCGAATAGCTGGGCGGCCATTAATATTGGCCATATAGCTGCCCAGAGCTGCTTTGCGGATGCGCACAACATCACCCGGTTTGGGCGAGCGGATATTGGCTGTGTCAGTTTGGGCCCAGCGGGCTCCATCTTCTAACACCAACAGCCATTTTCCATCTTGGGTTTGACGGGCATCTGCGAGCTTGGCCTCAATATACCCAATGCCTTCTTCCTCACTGGTGCGGGCCAACGCCTGAGGATCGCTGCCGCCAAACAGTCCCAGTTTTGGGAGGGTCAGGCCGAAGACACTTTTCTGAGCCTCTTTTACATCACTGCGGCTGACGATAACGACGTCTTTTTGCGCTAATGATCTATCAAGCCTCGCCACTTCTGCATCAAAACAGGCAAGGCGTGCGTCTGCTTGGGGCACGTTTCTGCAGGCAATGAGCCCGCTCAAGCTTGTTGATTCAGTGAGATTTGTGCCTGTTTCAGCAAAGCTCTCGCCGGCAACACCCAGCGCGAGAGCCATCATCATAAAATGTAATTGTCTCATGTGGTGATTATGCTCATTTTTTTAGACGTGAGAATTATGTAAATTCTATTGTGAAATTGAGTGTTGCACAAACACCACATAAATTCCTGAACTTACGTCTTAATCTTCTGTTCATGATTGCTTTGCGCATCGCAAGCGCGCATGGGCACGCTCAAGCCGTCCGGGGTCTAAGGGGTGGAGTGTGTCTGCAAACCGCAGAATCCCGGGTCTGGCGAAGGAAACGAAGTGGAGGGCACCTGCCTTTCCGCACTCCAGAAAGGGAACTGGAACGTGAAGACTAACACCAAATTTGCAAGCCTGAAGGCTGGCGTTGCGCCAGTCGTGCTCGGTTTCGCGCTCGTCGCCTCGCCGGCGTTCGCGCAGCAGTCGGCTGATGAAGACGCCGCCAAGGACGAAATCGTCGTCACTGGTACGCTTATTTCCAATCCGAACCTGCAGCGTTCGGCGCCCGTCAACGTGACCACGGCTGACGCGATTGAACTGAAGCAGAACAACGTTGCTGAAGAAGTTCTCCGCGAAATCCCCGGTATCGTTCCGAGCATCGGTTCGGCCGTGAACAACGGCAACGGCGGTAACTCGTTCGTCAACCTGCGTGGTCTGGGCTCGAACCGCAACGTCGTCCTTCTGGACGGCCGTCGCGTTGTTCCGGCTGACCTGTCGGGCCGTTTCGACTTGAACAACATCCCGCTGGCCTTGGTTGAGCGCGTTGACGTTCTGACGGGTGGTTCGTCGACCACTTATGGTGCTGACGCTATCTCGGGTGTTGTGAACTTCGTCACCAAGCGTGACTTCACGGGCTTTGAAGCCTCTTTCTCTGAGCAGATCACCGAAAAGGGTGATGGCAACACCTTGCGTGCCGACCTCACCACCGGCGCCAGCTTTGACGATGGCCGCGGCAACGTGGTTCTCGGCATTGGCTATCAGGAAGCTGACCCTGTCTATCAGGGCGACCGCAAAATTGGTTTGGACACGATTGACTCGTTCTCAGGCGGCAGCTCGGGTTCGGGCACGACCTTCCCGACACGTTTGATCCTGTCGGTTCTCGGTTCGCGCCAGATCACGTCCTCCTCGGGCGGTGACGTCCTCGGGCCGTACACCCAGCCTTATAACTACAACCCGCTGAACATCTTCCAAACGCCGTTCAAGCGTTACAACGTGTATGCGCAGGGCCGTTATGAGATTGCGGATGGCATCGAATTCTATTCGCGTGCCCTGTTCTCGAAGAACCAGGTCAACACCATCATCGCGCCGTCGGGCTCGTTCGGTATCGCTGTTCAGGTTCCGGTGTCTAACCCGTTCCTGACCAAGTCGATCCGCGACACGCTGTGCGCTTATCAGGATGCTGACCCCGTCACGGCTGGCCGTCAGGTTCTGACGCAAACCCAGTGCGATGCTGCAGCTGTTGCGCTTAGCCCGTCGAACCCGGACTATAAGGAACTGACTGTCACGCTGTCGCGTCGTGCGGTGGAAGCTGGCCCGCGTATCTCGCAGTACCAGAACACTGTGTTCGATTATATGGCTGGCTTCCGCGGCGCCATCACGGACAGCATCAACTATGATGTGTCGGGTGGCTATGGCGAAGCTGAGCAGGTCCAGACCATTAAGGGCTATCTGCTGAACTCGCGCATCCGTCAGGCTGTGCGTGCCACCAGCAAGACCGCGTGTGTCGACACGAGCAATGGCTGTGTTCCCGCCAACTTCTTCACCAGCGGTGCAGGACTGACGCCGGAAGCTGTTGCCTTCATGCAGCAGAGCAGCACGGTGCAGACCAAGACCACTTTGGCTCAGGCTAAGGCCTTGATTTCGGGTGATTTTGGCCTGACCGTTCCGATGGCTGGCGATGCAATTTCGTTCGCTCTCGGCGGCGAATATCGCAAGTACACGGCCCAGCAGGCTTCGGACGCGCTCGCCAAGAGCGGTGATCTGGCCGGCGCTGGTGGTGCTGCCCCGGACATCAATGGCGGTTACAACGTCTATGAAGCCATTGGCGAAGTTGTTGCGCCGCTGGTTCAGGACAAGCCGT
>JBEDNE010000175.1:0-9890 GCA_041170745.1 Pseudomonadota bacterium | reverse complement strand
AAAATTAGGGCCGTTAATCTCATTGGCGCCTTGCTTGACCAACACATCAATAACGCCTCCAACCCGCGCAATTTCAGCAATGGAAATCGCGAGGCTATTATTGGCCTGATAGCCCGTCAGGACAGGCGCTTCATTGGCCGGATAGCGATATTGGGGTGTAAGGGCGATGGACTGGGTACGTATATCTTTATCGGCAATGCCAGCCGCCCGCAAAGCGGCCAATAGCTTGGCCATCTGCTCTGAATTTCGGCGCAGCGCCGTTTGCGCATCAGGCGCTTGAGTGACAACGCCAGCACTTATCATCGCCCGATCTGGCACCCCGCGCACCACGCCACGCGCCTGCACCACTAGCCGTGTCCCCATCGTCTCGGTCACAAGACCCGGGGCCTGCGCCAAGCCTGCGGTGGACAGGCCAGCAATCAAGACAAGCGGCACAAGGCGGGACGCAGTTCGACCAATGAAGTGCAACATAGCTTCAGGCTCCTAACCAGAAAGGGGCGAAGACTGGCACATCCCGGCTTCACGCAAGATGAACAAGGCCCAGCCGGACGAACCGTCTCGGCATCTCCTAAAAAGGTTAGGTTTACCTTCTATGCTGCTTGCGAAAAAGGCGGTGATCGCCCACATATGACTTTGGATGTCTGTAGGACCAACGCAACAAACTTGTGCTGAGTGACTTATTCAGATAATACACCCCGCACCGACTAATCCCGCCGAGTCTGGCCGAAAGCGAAAAGAATGAACGTCGAGACGAACTTCACGCGTCATGGGGATGGCTTGTTGTCCTCAGATGAACTTGATCTGGCGCAGAAGAGCCGCCGTCGCAAAATCATCATTGGCATTGCTGCCGTGGTGCTGCTGGCCGCAGTGCTGGGCGCGCGTCTATTGGGCGGGAACAGCACGCCCACATCAGGCGCAAATGCCGAACGTCAGGCCCCGCGGGTCACAGTTATGGTGCCCGGCGCGCGGGAGGTGGAAAGCACAATTAGTGCAACCGGATCTTTGGCGGCGCGGCGCGATATGCCCGTGGGTGCCGTGGGCGAAGGTGGCATGGTGCGTCAGGTGTTGGTCGATGCCGGCAGCTGGGTCCGCGCAGGCCAAGTGCTCGCCATTGTTGATCGCCAAGTTCAAACCCAGCAAGCGGCCGCTCTTGAAGCACAAATCCGCGTGACAGACGCCAATGCACGTCTTGCACAGAATGAGTTGGATCGGGCCAAAGCCTTGGCCGAGCGTGGCTTTATTTCAAAAGCCGATATTGATCGTAAAACGGCGCAGCGCGATGCCGCAGCCGCGCAAGCCAATGTGGCGCGCGCGCAGTTGAACGAAAGCCGGGCACGGATTGGCCGTCTGGACATTCGCGCCCCGGCCTCGGGCCTGTTGTTGGCGCGCAATGTTGAGCCGGGCCAAGTGGTTGGCGGCGGCAGCGGTGTGTTGTTCCGCATTGCCAAAGATGGCGAAATGGAAATGCGCGCCCAATTGGCTGAGGCAGATCTGTCAAAGCTGAGTGTTGGCCGCACGGCCAAGATTACGCCCGTTGGCACCAGCGCCAGCTTTACTGGCCGGATTTGGCAGATGCCGCCCGTTATTGATCCGGCAACGCGTCAGGGCATGGTGCGCATTTCATTGGCCTATAACCCAGCCATTCGTCCGGGCGGCTTTGCGAGCGCGATGATCAGTGCGGGAACAACCAAAGCCCCATTGCTGCCAGAGTCTGCTGTGCAGAGCGATGATAAGGGCAATTATGTCTATATTGTTGGCGCCAAGAACAAGGTCATCCGCCGCGATGTAAAGGTGGGCGATGTATCGGACGCCGGCATCATCATTCTGTCGGGTCTAACGGGCACCGAGCGGGTGGTTCTGTCAGCGGGTGCCTTCCTGAACGAAGGTGAAACGGTTGTTCCCGTCTCCCAAAAGTCGAACTGAGGCATAGGCCATGAATCTCCGGAACATTTCGGCCTGGTGCATCCGCAACCCGGTGCCGCCCATTGTGTTGTTTGTGGCGCTGCTGCTGGCAGGCATTATCAGCTTCAGCCGGATGGATGTGAACAACAACCCGGATATTGAATTCCCGGGCGCACAAGTTGTGATTGTGCAGCCGGGCGCCGCCCCGACAGAACTTGAAAAGCAAGTGACGCAGATTGTTGAGGCGTCACTGCGTTCCATTAACGGCGTCGACGAGATTAATTCCTCGGTGCGCGAAGGCATGTCGATGACCTTCGTTCAGTTCCAACTCGGGACGGATATTGACCGGGCCGTCAACGATATCCGCGATTCTTTGACCAAAGTGCGCAGCGACTTGCCTGATGGGATTTTGGAGCCGCAGGTCAACCGCGTGGACACCACGGGCGAGCCCATTGCCTATATTTCTGCCGAAGCGGTGGACATGTCGCTCGAGCAATTGAGCTGGTATGTTGATGATGTGGTGGTGAAGCGCCTGCAGGGCATACCAGGGGCTGCCGCCATCAATCGCGAAGGTGGGGTGAACCGCGAAATTCGTGTCATTCTTGATCCGGCAAAAATGCAGGCGTTTGGGATTACGGCAGCACAGGTCAATAACCAGCTGCGGCAAAGCAATTTGAATGCGGCTGGCGGTCGAACTGAAATTGCGGGTGCCGAACAATCTGTGCGCGTTTTGGGCAATGCGCGAGATGCGTTTCAGCTTGGGGAAACCAACATTGCCCTGGGCGGAGGCCGCTTTGTCAAATTGTCGGCTCTGGCTGATGTGCAAGATCTTTATGGTGAACAGCGCAGCATTTCGACCATGGATGGCCGCCAAGTGCTCAGCTTCTCCGTTCAGCGGGCCAAGGGCGCCTCTGATGTGAAGGTGTATGACGCCGTCTGGGCCGAGCTGCGCAAAATCCAGAAGGAAAACCCCAAGATCCATTTCACTGAGCTGTATACCTCGGTTGATTACACCAAGGCGCAGTATAAATCGTCCATTGCCGCTATGACCGAAGGCGCAATTCTGGCGGTTCTGGTTGTGTGGCTGTTCCTGCGGGATCGCCGGGCAACCCTTATTTCCGCGATTGCTATTCCCCTCTCGGCCATCCCAACTTTTTGGTTCATGGAAATGCTTGGGTTCAGCCTGAACCAGATTTCCATGCTGGCCCTTAGCCTTGTGGCGGGTGTTCTGGTCGATGACGCCATTGTGGAAATTGAGAATATCGTCCGCCATATGCGCATGGGCAAATCCGCCTATCAGGCCTCAATTGATGCCGCGGATGAAATCGGCCTTGCTGTGGTGGCAACGACTTTCTCAATTGTCGCTGTCTTCCTGCCCGTTGGCATGATGCCCGGCGTCTCGGGTGAATTCTTCAAGAATTTTGGCTTTACTGTTGTGGCGGCCGTGCTGCTCAGCCTTGCCGTCGCCCGCATGATCACGCCGATGATCGCGGCCTATTTCTTAAAGGCGCATGGCGAAGAGAAGCATGGCGAAGGCCCGCTGATGGATCGCTATATGTCGATCTTGCAGTGGACATTGCTCAACCGCCGCTGGGTTGTGGTGGGCGGTGCCGCCTCGCTGGCGGCAACGGTTGGGGTTATGTTCACGCTGCCGTTCCAATTCCAGCCCACAATGGACTTTGATTATTCGCAAGTCCGCGTGGAAATGGTGCCGGGCACCACGCTGAAGCAAACCGAAGCCGTTGTGGGGCGCATTCAGGATGATCTGAAACGCAACGCGCCAGAAGTTGTAGCTGCTTTTGCTGATATCGATCCGGGCCGTGCCAGCATCTATCTGCGGCTAACGCCAGAGCGTGAAATTACGTCGGACGAATTCCAAAAAGCATGGGGCAAGCGCTTTTCCGAAATTCCCGATGCGCGGGTGACATTCCAATCACAAACAGGCGGGTTCTCGGGCCGAGATGTAACCATTACGCTCGGTGGAAGCGACCCTGTGGTGCTGGAGCAAACGGCTCAAAAGCTGACCGAAGAAATGCGCGGGCTGAAGGAAATTGTGGCCCCGCGTATTGGCGGAGATATGCTGCGCCCCGAAATTACCATTAAGCCACGCGCCGACCTTGCGGCCAGCATGGGCGTAACAACGGCGGCGTTGTCACAAACCATTCGGATCGCAACGCTGGGTGATATTGATCAGAATAGTGCAAAATTCTCGCTCTCTGATCGACAAGTGCCCATCCGCGTTTCCTTGTCTGAGCAATCACGTCGTTCGCTGGCGACGCTCGAAAACCTGCCGGTGCCAACGTCGACGGGTGGGTCAGTTCCGCTCAAGACTGTCGCCGAGATTTCCTTTGGTGCGGGGCCAACAACCATCCAGCGATCAAACCAGAACCGTCGGATTTCGATTGGGGCGGACTTTGCTGTCAATCCCAAGACGGGCAAACCCTATGTGAACAGCGAAGCTATGGCGGCCATTAACGACCTGCCGAGCATGAAGAACCTGCCCCAAGGCGTGCAAAAGCTGACACTGGGCGATGCGCGTTGGCAGCAAGAGATGGTCACCAACTTCCTGATTGCCTGTTTGACGGGCATTGCCTCAGTCTTTGCCGTGCTGGTGTTGCTCTATCGCCGATTTGTGCCGCCTCTCGTCAATATGGGTTCCCTCTTGCTGGCGCCGTTGGGCGGGTTGATTGCGCTTAAGCTCTTTGGCTTTGCGATTTCCATGCCCGTGTTAATTGGCATTTTGATGCTGTTCGGGATTGTTGCGAAAAACTCAATTCTGCTGATCGACTTCGCCTTGGAAGAAATTGATAAGGGCGTGCCCCGGTTCGAAGCCATTATGGATGCGGGCCACAAGCGCGCACAGCCGATTGTTATGACAACAGTGGCCATGGTTGCGGGCATGGTGCCAACGGCGCTGGCGCTGACAGGCGATGGCGCTTTCGCGCAGCCCATGGGCGTGACTGTGATTGGCGGGCTGATTGTGTCGACCTTCCTGACGCTGCTGATCGTACCGGCGAGCTTCAGCCTAGCTGTTGGCCTTGAAGGCCGTGTTGGTCCTTGGCTGCGTTATCACCTGACAACAGGCGGCCATGCTGAAATGGCCACAACGCCACCCCGGCTGTTGCCGGCCGATTTCTGGTCACGTGTCAAGCGGCGGATATTGCGCCGTCGCTATGATGCGCAGCCGGCGGAGTAACACAATAGACCGCCCAAAAACGCCTCCATCTTCACCGCTGCTGCCTGTTACTCCGGCTGCAGCGGCAGATGTTGTCAGGATGAAAAGACTGGCCACTGGCATGTTGCTGGGGATGGCGCTCATCTATATTGCCGCGAGGGTCATTGGCCCCATTCACCCTGCCATAGGCTTTATCAAAGCCTTTGCCGAAGCGGCTATGGTGGGTGGACTGGCCGATTGGTTTGCCGTGACGGCTCTCTTTCGCCATCCATTGGGCCTGCCCATTCCGCATACGGCCATCATCCCGCGCAACAAAGACCGTATTGGCGATACGCTGGCTGCTTTTTTGCGGGATAATTTTTTAACGCCTGCCGTAGTTGCCCGGCGGATGCGACGCGTGGATGTGGCAGGTGCCGTGGGCCGTTTTCTTGCCAATCCATCGGGCAGCGGCTCTGGCCGATTGCGCGAAGGGGCATCGCGTCTGCTGGCTGATGTGTTGGAAAGCCTTGATGATGATCGGTTGGGCGGCATGGCAAAATCCGCCCTGGCAGACCGGCTTCGTCGTCTTGACGCCGCCCCTGTGCTTGGTCAGGCGCTGACAGCCGCCATGCGCGAAGGGCGGCATATCCCGCTCTTGGATGGCATCATCAATCGCACCAGCCTGATCATTGCCTCGAATGAAGACATTATCCGCGCGATGGTGCATGAGCGCGCCGGCCGCATTTTGCGCTGGACAGGGCTTGACGAAAATGTCGCCGATGCCGTGATTTCGGGCCTTAATAAACTGGCTTTTGATATGGCGGATGATCCTGACCATCCTTTGCGCCACAAGATTATCGAGCTGCTCGAAGATCTGGCGGATGATCTACAGCATGACGCGCCGATGCAGGCCCGCGTAAATGGCCTGAAGGATGAGCTTATTGCCAATCCCGCCCTCCAAAATTGGATGGACGGCCTGTGGCAACAGGGCCGCACGGCTCTGCTCAAGGCGGCCCGCGCGCCTGACCGGGCCATGGCCGGCCGCTTTGGCGAGACGCTGCGGCAATTGGGCACGACGCTGCAAAATGACCCAAGGTTGCGCCAAACCGTCAACCGCTTTGCCCGACGCGCCGCCGTGGGCGCCGCCGCCAGCTATGGCGATGGAATTGTGACCTTGGTGTCAGACACCATCCGCAGCTGGGATGTGCAGCGCGTGACGGATCGCGTGGAAGCCGCGGTCGGGCGTGATCTGCAATATATCCGCATCAATGGCACGCTGGTGGGCGGGCTTGTGGGCCTTGCCATTCACGCCATTGACGTCTGGCTTTAACCGTCGCTGGCGCGTTCAATATCAGCGCCAACGGCAGACAGTTTTTCTTCCAGCCGCTCATAACCACGATCCAGATGATAGACGCGAGCCACTTGCGTCTCACCATCAGCAACAAGGCCTGCGATGATCAGGCTCATTGAGGCGCGCAAATCGGTTGCCATGACGGGCGCGCCGACCAAGCGGTTCACGCCCTTCACCACAGCCGTGCGGCCTTTAACCTGAATATCTGCGCCCATGCGGGCCAGTTCGGGCACGTGCATATAGCGGTTTTCAAAAATCGTTTCGGTCAACACGCTGGCACCATTGGCGCGCAGCAGCATAGCCATAAACTGAGCCTGCATATCGGTGGCAAAGCCCGGGAAGGGCGCTGTCGACAGCGTCAGCGGTTTCAGCTGGCCGTCAGACGTCACACGAATGCCCTTTTTATGCTCGGTCACCTCGACGCCGGCTTCGCGCAGCGCGGCGAGGGTGGCGTGCATATCATCCGCACAGGCGCCATCCAACTCGACTTCGCCGCCTGCAAGGCCAACGGCACACGCATAGCTGCCAGCCTCAATCCGGTCGGGCATCACGGCATAGGTCGCGCCATGAAGGCGGTCTACGCCCTCTACAATCAGCTTTTCGGTGCCAATGCCATCAATATGGGCGCCCATCGCCACAAGCAGCCGGCAGAGGTCAACAATCTCCGGCTCGCGCGCGGCATTTTCGATGATGCAGGTGCCCTTGGCGCGGACAGCGGCCATCAAGGCATTTTCAGTCGCGCCGACAGAGACAACGGGAAACACAATTGTGCCACCGGGCAGGCGACCACCCTTGGCACGCGCGGTGACATAGCCAGCGGTTGTTTCAATCTCTGCGCCAAAGGCTTCCAGCGCCTTCAAGTGCAAATCAATGGGGCGATTGCCAATCGCGCATCCGCCCGGCAGCGAGACTGTTGCCTCGCCCGCGCGCGCGAGCAGCGGGCCGAGCACCAGAATGGACGCGCGCATTTTGCGGACAATGTCATAGGGCGCCATTGTCGCTGTGACTTTGCCAGCCCGCAGCGTCATCACGCGGCCAAAATCCTCCGGACGCGCGCCCTCAATCATGGTCGAGCAGCCCAGTTGGTTGAGCAAATGCCCAAAACTATCTACGTCTGCGAGGCGCGGCAGATTGCGCAGCGTCAGCGGCTCATCCGTTAACAGCGCGCAGGGCAGCAGTGTCAGCGCCGAGTTTTTCGCCCCAGAGATCGGAATGCGGCCCTTGAGGCGATTGCCGCCGCGGATAAGAATTCTGTCCATCTGTCGGCTTCTAACGTGAAAGTGCTCAAGGGCAAGTCTGGCGCGCCGCTAGGCCGCAGCACCGCCCGCTGGGCGTTGATAAACATGCACCGGGCCAACAGCCCCTTGGCTGGTTGCAAAGCGCACAAAGCCCAGTTTTTGCGCCACCCGGTCTGACGCAATGTTGCCGGGATCAATGATGCAGCGAATTTCTGATTTCAGCTGGGAATCAGCCCAATTGAAAATTGCACCCATGGCCTCAGTCGCATAACCCTTGCCCCAAGCGGCTGGCACAAAAGCCCAGCCTGCTTCGGGAAAGCCACCCAATTCTGGAATGCCGCGTTCAAATTGTGCCAAACCGCCATTGCCCAAAAAGGCACCTGTATCGCGATCGAGAAAGGCCCAATAGCCATAGCCAAAGAGCGGCCATAGCCCGATGCCTTGCGTAAACTTGGTCCAGCTTTCAATCCGGCTGCGGGGTTTGCCGCCAATAAAGGCCGTTAGCTCGGGGTCAGCCCATGCCGCCGCATAGGCTTCCCAATGATCCATAGAGAGCGCCGTCAGCGTCAGCCGAGGCGTGTGGAGCGTGGGCGCAATCAAGGTCATTCAGCAAACCTAGCCCGTTGATTGGGCAAGGGGAAGTGTAGGGTTAAGCCGCGACGGGGGCTGGCATCCGTGCATCTTCATAAGCGCTATCCACGGTTGCAATCAGGCTGCGATCATCATGATTCCAAGGATGGAAGCCGGGAAGAAAATAGGCTGCCCATGCAAAGGTCAGCCGCCGCAAGGCGCCTGGCGAGCCAAACAGGAACCACAGCACGCGGGCCTTGGCCGACACGCCCGTAATCCCATCCTGCGCCAACAGAGTGAGCATGCCCTTATACCGGTTGGTCCAGAAGTTCTTGGTGACCAAGAGCATCATAATGGTCTTCACCTTCCAGCGCTTAAACCGGGTCCAATCGCCCGTGGCGTGCATCCATGTGTCATAGGCGACACCCTTATGCTCAATCTCTTCAATGGCGTGCCATTTCCACAGATCAACCTGCTCTTGATCTGCGCCTTTAAAGGCATTGGCATCTTTCAAAAATTGTGCGGCGAGAATGGCGGTATAATGTTCCAGCGCCATCGTGACGCACAAATTGAGAATTTCCGGGCGGCCCTTGGTCAGATCCAGCGACTCTGCAACTTGCTGCTCCAGCGCTGTCAGGTCATAGCCGGCATCGGCAATGCGGCGATTGAACGAGACATGCTCGCGCGAATGCATGACTTCTTGCTGAATAAAGGCTTTAATCTCGCGCTCGAGCTTTTCCGGGGCAGCTGCCCGAAATGCCTTTACGCTTTCGATAAAAAAGGCTTCGCCTTTGGGGAAGGTGATCGACAAGGCATTGTAAAAAGCCGTTGCAATCGGGTCGCCACCCATCCACCAACGCGCTTGAGGGCTGTTGCGGCCAAAGCGGCGGTCCCGGGGGGTGATAGTCAGATCAACTGGGGTTTTCAGCGCAGCTGTGGTCATTGGGCGACTCTCCTTGAGGACTGAAATTAAGGGTTACTTACATACATGTCAATAGAGAGAAAGCGCCTATCACCTGAAGAAAGCCGTGCCGCCGCACTCGAAGCCGCGAGTGCGATTTTGATGGAAGCCGGGCCGCAGGCCGTTACCTTGAAAGCCGTTGCCGCGCGCATGGGCCGCACGCACGCCAATTTGCTCCATCATTTTGGGTCTGCCGCTGGGCTGCAAATGGCACTGGCCGCGCATTTGGCTGGCACGGTGTGCGATTCCATTGCTGATATTCTCCTCGAAAATGGCGGCGCAGAACATGATCCTGCACGCGTGGTGAACATGGTCTTTGACGCGTTTGACAAACAGGGCGCGGGCCAGCTGGCGACGTGGATGATCCTCTCTGGCAATGAAAACGCCATGAATCCCGTGGTGGATGCCATTCACGAGCTGATTGATGAAATTGGCAAGGGCCATGAAAATACATCGATGCATGAAGACACATTGACCTTGGTGTTGATGGCCATGGGGGATGCACTTTTGGGGGAACCGCTCGCCCGATCATTGGGGCTGCCGCGCGATGCCGCCCGCGATATTGCGACGCGGTTGCTGGCAGACTCACCCCGCCTTGCTGAGGAGTCACCCAAAAAATAAGCTCATTTTATCATGAGCTGGGGTGGTTGGACTGCTGCAACGCTTCCCATTTGCGCCATTTCGCCTAAAGGGGGCGGATGCATTTCCTTGATC
>JBEDNE010000174.1:0-23235 GCA_041170745.1 Pseudomonadota bacterium | reverse complement strand
GATAATTACACCGTCTCGCTGACGCATTTGAGTGCCGATTGGCAACCCTTGGGAGATCGGCTGAAAGCCCAGCCGGGCAGCCAGACGCGCGTTTTTGCGGTGTCAGGCAAAGATCGTGGCGCCACCTTGCTGGCCGGACGCAAGGCTGATCAGACCTGGTGGTATGATTGGCGCGCCAAGGGCTTTACCACCTATGTGGGGGCCGACACCCGCGGCGTCGCGCAGAGCATCCCCGCGCTCGCCAGCGTGAATGCGCGGATTGCGCAATGGATTGCCAAGCCCGTCATTCCGCCGCTGCCTGCCCAATGCGCGGCCAAAGTGTCTCCTGTGGCCGTCGGCACTCTGACCATAGGGGATGGCGCGGAAGATGGCCCACGCACGGACAAGCCCGATAATACCGCCAAGGATTTCCGCACCACGCGTGCGATTGATGTGGCAACGCTCGACATTGCAGAATCAATGGTCGCAGCCAATAAACTGGGGCAGCAGGCTGGCACCGATGTGCTGGCGGTCAGCCTCTCCGGCACAGATTATATTGGCCATGCCTATGGCACCGAAGGCCCTGAAATGTGCGGCCAGATGGTTTCGCTTGATGCGCGGCTGGGGCAGTTTTTTGCCGCGCTTGACCGGCAGAAAATTGACTATGTTGTTGCGCTGACAGCCGATCATGGTGGCTTTGATGCGCCTGAGCGCCATGCCCATCACGCCTATCCGGCGGCCGGGCGTGCCGCGCTGACTTTGGCCGCGCCTGTCCTATCGCAACTGCTGGCCAAGCAATTTGGCTGGAGCGGATCCTTAGTGGCCAATCGCGCATTGGGGGGGGATTATTGGTTTACGCCCAATGTCCCAGCCGACCGCCGGGCAGAGGCTGCCGCCTATTTAAAGTCGGTTTTGGAGGCTCAGTATAAGGATAGGGTGGCTGCCGTCTTTACCAAGGCAGATTTGGCAGCCTTGCCTGTGCCAACTGGCAATCCTGCGCTTTGGACATTGGCCCAGCGCGTTCGTGCCTCTTTCGTGCCAGATCGGTCGGGCGATATTTATGTCGTGCTGCCCCATGGCCAACAGCCCATGCCGGCTGGCGTGAAGGGCTATGTGTCAACGCATGGCAGTGCGTGGGATTATGATCGGCGCGTGCCCATCCTGTTCTGGCGCAAGGGGATGACGGCGTTTGAACAGCCTCAGCCTGTTGAAACTGTCGATATTCTGCCGACTCTTGCCAGTCTTGTGGGTCTGCCCATTGCGCCTGGCTCCGTTGATGGGCGGTGCCTTGATTTGGAAGCCGGGGCCAAGACAAGCTGTAAATAACGCTAAAAATCATATCTAAATCGATCAAATTCTATCGTTTTTGGTTGGACCAAAATCGCGCGGGGTTGTACCAAGGGGCATGTCTGATTGTGACTCCTGCTTGGTACGAAACCGCGCCATTTGCTCGGCGCTTGACACAGACGAGTTGGCGGCCCTGTCGCAACTGGGCCGCAAGCAACTGGTCACCCGCGGCCAGACTTTGGTCTGGGAGGGGGATGAGGCGCTGGTTGTCGCCAATGTTATTCAGGGCGTGCTCAAACTCTCGGTCTCAACCGCCGATGGGCGCGAACAGATTGTGGGCGTCGTTTTCCCGTCGGACTTTATTGGCCGTCCCTTTGGCAAGGAAAGTCCGTATGGCGTCACCGCGCTGACCGATGCTGAAGTGTGCATCTTCACGCGCGCCGCTTTTGATGGATTTGCCAAGGAACATCCCGATCTGCAGCATAAGCTGCTCCAGCGCACGCTGGATGAGCTGGATCGCGCCCGCCAATGGATGATGCTCTTAGGCCGCAAAACAGCCAGCGAACGCATCGCGACGCTTTTGCTTGAAATGTCCAATCGGTTGGGCAGCAACGGCTGCTCCGCGATTGCTCCCTTCCTCAATGAATTTGATTTGCCGATGGATCGCCAGCAAATCGGCGATGTGCTGGGCCTGACCATTGAAACCGTCAGCCGCCAACTGACGAAACTGAAAGAGGCGGAGATGATCGAACTGCCCGATCGCCGCCGCGTGGTGATTAAGGATCGCCGCCGGTTGGAGCAATTGGCCGACGCGGCCTAAATCTCTTTTAACGCAAGCATTTTAGCGTGAATTGGCAGTTGTTCCTCACGCTTTTGACCTAAGTCAATGTCCGCCCCGTGTTGCAGTGCGAAAAGGCGCACTGGGATTGGTCGCATCACGCGGCCGCTCGGGGAAAGACGATGGAAGAAGTCATTTTACGCGGCGGGGCCTGGTATCTCGTCGCCTTTATTGCATTTCTGGCAGCGGCCTTTGGCGTCGACACTGGCTTTTCGGTGCATATGTCAATTGTCTGTGGCGCAGCTTTAATTGCTGCTTTCGCGTCCAATGCGGGCTTTGATTATAAGGCCGGGCGTTTTTGGCGGCCCAGTGGCGCGGCGCTGTCGCGCTATGATGATGATCTGGTTCGGCTGGGCGTTATTGCCACGCTGTTTTGGGGCATGGCAGGTTTTTTGGCAGGGCTCTATATTGCGCTTCAGTTGGCCTTCCCTGCGCTCAACCTTGGCTTTGAATATACGACCTTTGGGCGGCTGCGGCCCCTTCATACCTCTGCCGTCATTTTTGCCTTTGGCGGCAATGCGCTGATCGCGACCAGCTTTTATGTTGTCCAGCGCACCTGCCGGGCCCGGCTGGCTTTCCCCAGCCTCGCGCGCTTTGTGTTCTGGGGCTATCAATTGTTCATCGTGCTGGCCGCCACCGGCTATTTGATGGGCATTACGGCAGGCCGTGAATATGCTGAGCCGGAATGGTATGTCGATCTCTGGCTGACCATTGTCTGGGTTGCCTATCTGGCAGTCTTTGTCGGCACGATTGTGAAACGGTCTGAGCCGCATATCTATGTCGCCAACTGGTTCTACCTCTCTTTCATCATCACAGTGGCGATGCTGCATGTGGTGAACAACTTGGCGATCCCCGTCAGCTTTTTGGGGTCCAAAAGCTATTCGGCCTTTTCAGGCGTGCAAGATGCGCTGACGCAATGGTGGTATGGCCATAATGCAGTGGGCTTCTTCCTGACGGCAGGCTTTTTGGCGATGATGTATTATTTCGTGCCAAAGCAGGCGGAACGTCCCGTCTATTCCTATCGGCTGTCGATCATCCACTTCTGGTCGCTGATCTTCCTCTATATCTGGGCGGGTCCGCACCATCTGCATTACACGGCCCTGCCTGATTGGGCGCAGACTTTGGGCATGGTGTTCTCGATCATGCTGTGGATGCCCAGCTGGGGCGGGATGATCAACGGCCTCATGACGCTGAACGGCGCGTGGGACAAAATCCGCACCGATCCCATCATCCGCATGATGGTTATGGCGCTGGCTTTCTATGGAATGTCGACTTTTGAAGGCCCGATGATGTCCATCAAGGCGGTCAACAGCCTGTCGCACTATACGGATTGGACGATTGGCCATGTCCATTCGGGGGCCTTGGGCTGGAATGGCATGATTACCTTTGCCTGCCTTTATTACCTCGTCCCCCGGTTGTGGAACCGTGAGCGGCTCTATTCGCTGCGGATGGTCAATTGGCACTTCTGGCTCTCAACCATTGGCATTGTTTTCTACGCCGCTTCAATGTGGGTTGCGGGCATCATGCAGGGCCTGATGTGGCGCGAATATGGGGCCGATGGCTATCTGGTCTATGCCTTTAGCGAGACTGTGGCGGCGATGCACCCGATGTACATCATCCGCGCCACAGGCGGGCTGCTCTACCTCTTGGGCGCGATCATCATGGTCTATAATGTCTGGCTGACCATCGCGGGCAAGCTGCGCGACGAAAAGCCAATGACCGAAACCCCCTATAATCCGGAAGCCGACCGCCCTGTGGTCGCTGTGCCCGCCGAATAAGGAGCTGATATCATGGCATTGAAGGCACTCGATCATGGCAAGCTGGAGCGCAATGTTGGCCTGCTCGGCCTGTTAGCGCTGGTCACCGTGATGATTGGCGGGCTGGTGGAAATCGCGCCGCTCTTTTGGATCGATTCCACCGTGCAAAAGGTCAAAGGCGTGCGGCCCTATACCCCGCTCGAACTGGCGGGCCGCAATATCTATATCCGCGAAGGCTGCTATGTGTGTCATAGCCAGATGGTCCGTCCGTTCCGCGATGAAGTGGAACGCTATGGCCATTATAGCCTGGCGGCTGAAAGCATGTATGACCACCCCTTCCAATGGGGCTCAAAGCGCACCGGGCCAGATTTGGCGCGCGTGGGTGGCCGCTATTCCGACCAATGGCATCAAGAGCATCTGAAGGACCCACGTGCGGTCGTCCCAGAATCAATCATGCCGCCCTATGCCTTCCTCGCCGAGCGGGATTTGAAGGCTGGCGACATGGCCGCGCATTTGAAAACGCTGACAATGGAAGGCGTGCCCTATAGCGCGAAGGATATTGAGCGCGCCAATGCTGATCTGGCAGCCCAAGCGGATCCCGATGCGGATGCGGGCGACCTCGCCAAGCGCTATCCCAAGGTACAGATCCGCGATTATGATGGGGATCCTGCGCGCCTGACCGAAATGGATGCGCTGATTGCCTATCTGCAAATGCTGGGCACCTTGGTCGATTTCAAGGCCGCTGAAGCGCAGGAGCAGCCCAAATGACCTATGATGCGCTGCGCCATTTTGCAGATAGCTGGGGGCTGGCCTTCATGGTTGTGCTGTTCCTCAGCTTTGCCGGCTGGGCCTTTCGCCCCGGCTCCCGCGATGTGAGCAATCGCGTCGCCCATATGATCTTCGAGGACGATGACAATGGCTAAGGCACCCAAAGACACGGGCCCGCGCGTCGATCAACCGACGGGCACTGAATTTGTTGGCCATGAATGGGATGGCATTGAAGAATTGAACACGCCGCTGCCGCGCTGGTGGCTGCTGACCTTCTATGCCACAATTATCTGGGCGATTGGCTATACCATCATGTTTCCAGCTTGGCCGATGATCAGCCGTGCGACGGCGGGGATCACAGGCTGGACCAGCCAGGGGCAATTGGCAGACGAGCTGCAGGCGCAGCAGGCCAAGCGTGCGCCGATCATTGCTGCTATTGCGGCGACACCAATTGAGCAATTGCCGGCCAAGCCGCACTTGATGAACGCTGCAATTGAAGGCGGCCGTGCTGCCTTTAAGGTCAATTGCGTCCAATGCCATGGCTCCGGCGCGGCAGGCTCAAAAGGCTATCCCAATCTCAATGATGATGATTGGCTATGGGGCGGCGATTTAAAGGCGCTTCGCTACACGCTGGAACATGGCATTCGTAACCCGGATCATGCCGCCACACGCCAGTCGCAAATGCCCGCCTTTGCCGGCGTGTTGAGCGAAGGAGAAGTGGCGGCCGTTGTGGCCCATGTCCGCCATATTTCGGGCCAACGCCCCGCCAGTCGATTGACGCAGCAAGGCGCCCAAATTTTCGCGAACAACTGTGCGGTCTGCCATGGGGCAGATGGCAAGGGTAGCCGCCAAGTCGGCGCGCCAAACTTGACGGATGGCATTTGGCTTTATGGTGGGGATGGTGCCTCGCTGACCGAGACAGTCCTCAAAGCACGGCAAGGGGTGATGCCGCGCTGGGGCCATAAGCTCGACGCAGCGACGATCACAATGCTGGCGGCATATGTTCATTCGTTGGGCGGTGGGGAGGCAAGCCCAGCACCTCAGGAAGCCAAACCCACAGATGCAAAGCCTCAATAACCCCCCGGCGCCAGAGTCGCTTTATGAAAAGCGCAAGGCCGTCTACCCTAAAGCCGTCGATGGCTTTTTCCGGCGGCTGAAATGGGCGATCATGATCGTCACGCTGACGATCTATTATGTGACCCCATGGCTGCGTTGGGACCGGGGGCCTTATGCACCCGATCAGGCTGTGCTGGTCGATCTGGCGCATCGCCGGTTCTATATGTTCGCGATCGAAATCTGGCCGCATGAATTTTATTATGTCGCCGGGCTGCTCGTCATGGCAGGCATTGGCCTGTTTCTGGTGACCTCGGCTGTTGGCCGGGCCTGGTGCGGCTATGCCTGCCCGCAGACTGTGTGGACAGACTTGTTCCAGCACGTTGAGCGCTGGATTGATGGCGATCGCAATGCGCAGCTGCGGTTGGATAAGGCGCCATGGGGCCCCGCCAAAATTGCACGGCGCGTGTTGAAATGGTCAATCTGGCTGGTCATTGCCATGGGTACTGGCGGGGCATGGATTTTCTATTTTGCCGATGCGCCGACCTTGGCGCAGGCGTTTCTGGCGGGCAGCGCGCCGATGGTCGCATATTCCACTGTGGGGGTGCTAACCGCGACAACGTTTATCTTCGGCGGTTTCATGCGCGAACAAGTGTGCATTTATATGTGCCCTTGGCCGCGTATCCAAACAGCCATGCTCGATGAGAAATCGCTGATTGTTACCTATAAGGATTGGCGCGGCGAGCCGCGCAGCCATGGGCTGAAAAAGACGCAAGACGCGAGTCTGAAAGCTGGCGACTGTATTGATTGCCTGCAATGCGTTGCTGTCTGTCCAACAGGCATTGATATCCGCGAAGGGCCTCAAATTGGCTGCATCACTTGCGCCTTGTGCATTGATGCGTGTGACACGGTGATGGGCCAAATTGGCAAGCCCCGTGGCCTGATTGATTATTGCACGCTGGATGATGCGGCAGTCGAAAAAGCGGGTGGCATTGCACAGCGCCCCTTGCGGACGATTTTGCGGCCCCGCACGCTGATTTACTTCACCATTTGGGCGGCCATTGGTTTTGCCATGCTGTTTGCGCTGGGTGCGCGCACGCGGCTGGACCTGAGTGTCCAGCATGATCGTAACCCCGTTTATGTCCAGCTGTCAGATGGCATGATCCGCAACAATTACACGGTTAAAATCCGCAATATGGAAACACGCCCGCGCCGCGTGGCGTTGATCGTGACGGGCCTTGAGGGCGCAACAATCTGGACCGCAGATGCCACGCGCACCAGCAATGCCCGCCGCATCACTGTCGATGTGCCGGCAGATAGCGTTCAGAAAGTTCGCTTATTTGTGGCCGCGCCCGCGCGCGGGGAAGAACGGGAAGAGTTTACCATTCGCGCTGAGGCACAGGATGGGGATCGCACGGGCGATCGTGATGTCGTTGTTTTTGAGCGACCCGAAACCCAGCATGAGGAGGATGGCGAATGACACGCAAATTTACCGGCTGGCATATGACAGCCATTCTTGTTGGCTTTTTTGCCATTGTCATCTCAGTCAATCTTTTCATGGCACGCGCGGCGATTGGCAGCTTTGGCGGCGTGGTGGTGGACAACAGCTATGTTGCCAGCCAGCGCTTTAACCAGTGGCTCGACAAGGCCGAGGCCCAAAAGGCTTTGGGCTGGACAGTGGAGGCCGGTCTGACGGCAGATCGGCATGTTCGGGTTGCAGCAGATAGGGATGGCACGGCCTTATCTGGTGCGCAGGTGACGGCGCTGGTGCGCCACCCACTGGGCCGCGCGGCCGAGCGCCCCATGGGGTTTCATGCCGAGGACGGCCATTGGGTCAGCGATGCGCCACTGCCCGCTGGGCGCTGGCTGGTGCATCTGAACGTTCGTCATGGCAACGATACGTTCCAACGCATTGACAATCTGCAATGAATATACTCGCCCAAGAGAGGTCGGATCAGGCCTTTGCAGCGCCAGTTGAAACACTGTTTGCGGTGCCCGCCATGCATTGTGCGGGCTGTATCGCCAAGATTGAAAAGGGCCTGACCGCGCAACCGGGCATTGCTGGCGCGCGCGTCAATTTTACGGCGAAGCGCGTGACAATTGTGCATGATCCGGCGGTGACAGTGCCGGATCTCACACAGGCCATTGCGCGCCTCGGCTTTGAGGCGCAGCCGCTGTTAGAGGCTCTGCCCGATGCGCAGGCCAGTGAAAGCCGCGCGCTGATGAAGGCGCTGGCTGTGGCTGGATTTGCGGCCATGAACATCATGTTGCTCTCAGTCTCTGTCTGGTCGGGGGCAGAAGGGGGCACGCGGGATTTATTCCACTGGCTTTCTGCCGCTATTGCCTTGCCGACACTTGCCTATTCCGGCCGACCCTTTTTCAAATCGGCGTGGAAAGCGCTGTCGCACGGCCAGACCAATATGGACGTGCCAATTTCCATTGGCGTGGTGCTAACAGCGGCGCTCAGCCTGTTTGAAACCTTTGTCCATGGTCCACACGCCTATTTTGATGGCGCAGTCATGCTGCTCTTCTTCTTGCTGGGCGGGCGAACATTGGACAGCGTGATGCGCGATCGCGCCCGCGATGGGGTGGCAGCCTTGCTGAAGCACACAGCCCCCGGTGCGCTGGTTTTGGAAAAGCAGGGCACAAGCCGCTGGGTCGCCGCATCGGATCTTAAACGGGGCATGGTCATGCTTGTGGCCGCTGGAGAGCGGCTTGCCGCCGATGGCATCATTGTGCGCGGCACGGCGCGCTTTGATTTATCGCTTTTGACCGGAGAATCGCAGCCTGTGCCAATGGGGGTGGATGTGCTCGTCCATGCCGGCACGCTCAACCTTGATGCGCCCATTGAGGTGCGCGTGACGGCCACAGGCGCAGGCACAGCCATTGCCGATATTGCGCGGATGATGGAAGAGGCGAGCCAGTCTAAGTCTCGCTATGTGCGCATTGCAGACCGTGCGGCGCGCATCTACGCCCCCGCGGTTCACACGCTGGCGGCCCTTAGCTTTGCTGGCTGGATGCTGGCCGGCGCAGGGTGGCATCAGGCCCTTCTTATTGCGGTTGCTGTTCTTATCATCACTTGCCCCTGTGCATTGGGCTTGGCTGTGCCTGCAGCCCAAATTGTCGCTGCTGGCGCGTTGATGCGCAAAGGCATTTTGGTGAAGGATGGATCGGCCCTAGAGCGTCTGGCAGATGTGACGCGCGCGTTGTTTGATAAAACAGGTACGCTCACCCTTGGCCGGCCCGACCCAATGAATTTGGCGTGCCTCACGACAACCGAAGCCAGCGTCGCGCTGGCGCTTGCGCGGGCCAGCCGTCACCCCTTGAGCCAATCCCTGCGCCGCGCGCTTGAAGCGCAATCGTGCATTGCGGCAGATGTCACAGGCTTGGCGGAAATGCCGGGCTTTGGCGTGGCAGGTCAATGGGGTCAGCAGCCCGTCTCGCTGGGGCGTCCCGATGATGCAGTTGGCGCAGGCTCGGCGCTGAGTGTTGAATTGAAGCTGGCAAAGACAGCAAAGGTGCTGACCTTTGAAGATGCACTTCGGCCAGAAGCGCGTGAGACCATTGCTGACTTGCAGCGGCTGGGCATTGAAAGCGCCATCATCTCAGGCGATCGGGCTGAGGCTGTGGCCCCCGTGGCGCGCAGCCTGGGGCTGACAGCGCAGACAGGCATGCAGCCGCAGGACAAGCTCGATGCCATTGCCCGGCTATCTGCCAGTGGAGAGCGAGTCTTGATGGTCGGCGATGGGCTGAATGATGGCCCAGCGCTGGCTGCAGGCCATGCCTCACTGGCCCCTGCCTCTGCCAGCGATGCCGGGCAAAATGCAGCAGATGCTGTCTTTTTAGGAGATAGTCTGCGCCCGGTGGTGATTGCCGTCCGGGTTGCCCGCGCGACACAAGCCATTGTTCGGCAGAATTTTGTGCTCGCTATTGGGTATAATGCCATTGCCGTTCCTCTGGCAATTGCCGGGCACGTCACACCCCTTATTGCCGCGCTCGCCATGTCGGGCAGTTCGTTGATTGTGGTCGCAAATGCGCTGCGCCTGAAAGGATCTGCACGATGAGGGGAATATTGCTGCTTATTCCCATTGCGTTGGGGCTGGGCTTGCTGGGGCTGGCGGCCTTTTTCTGGTCGCTCCATGCCGGCCAGTTTGACGATTTGGATGGCGCTGCCTTGCGGATCCTGATGGATGATGAAGGTGACGCCGCAATGGAGGACAGGTCATGAGGCTGCCAGCAGCCAGGCTTGCGCCGCTTTGGATGGCGGCCCTGATGCTGCCCGCGCCAATGGCTGCAGCGAAGACAGTCACCATTGCCATGTGCGGCGGGGCAAGCCGCACGATCCAATTGCCTCTCAATGGCCCTTTGCCGCCAGAAGACAGCCATGGCTGTTGCCGCAAGGCGTGCCATGCCAGTGCTGACCGACGCAAAAAATCTGATCTTCTGGCGGACTGTTGCTGACGCCCACGCTGTTGATAAAAAAGCGGGGCCAGCTTTCGCCGACCCCGCAGGGGAGGAGCTTGTCTGTCAGGTGTTAGAGGCGGAAGCCCAGGCCCACGCCAAAGACGAGCGGATTAAGGTTCACCTTCACGCTCTGTGTCCCAAGATTGGCGGTGCTCAGCCGCGCCGTGGTATCAATATCAATATATTTGACGTCAATGTTCAGGAACATATTGGGCGCCAGATCAATGTCGACACCGGCTTGTGCCGCCCAGCCAAAGCTGTCTTTTAAATGCACATTGGTGCTGCCTGCGGCGGCTTCAAAACCAGCCGTTGCCTTGTCGGAATAGAACATGGTGTAGTTCAGACCCGCGCCCACATAAGGCCGCATTTTGGCGCTGGGGGCAAAGTGATATTGGGCCGTCAGCGTGGGCGGCAACACCCAAGTGGAGGCCAGCTTGCCAATGCTGCCTGTGGTGCCAGAAACGCCAGACACGGAATGTTTGGATGTCGCGGCAATCAGCTCAAAACCAATATTGTCCGAGACCATCTTGGTTATATCAACTTCCGGCGTCACGGCATCATTCACGCGAACGCGTTCATTGGGCAGTCCGGGCAGAATGCCGCCCGATTTTTCATTTGGCGCCACAACAATGCCGCGAACCCGAATAAGTGTGTCCCCCGCGGCCGCCATGGCAGGCGTGGTGATGGCGGTGGTCGCAAGTGCCGCCAGCAAAATGGTTCCCTTATGGATGCTCATGCGTTTCTCCTTTTATGAGCAGTGAAATTTTGACCTTGAAGATCAGTGGCCAAGCAAAATCGGTGTTGTGCTGCGCGTCACCAGACGGCGTGTGACGCCGCCCAACAGCGTTTCACGCAAGCGGCTATGCCCATAAGCGCCAATCAGAATGGCGCCGGCCCCCAAGGTCTCCGCCACATCGCATAGCACCGCATCGGCGGGCCCAGCGGTTGCTGGATAGCTGCGAATTTCAGATTTTATGCCGTGGCGTGCCAGATAGGTGCAGGCCTCGGTTTGAGGATAGTCTTCCTCTTCTTCACCCACCGAAACCAGAATGACCTGTTGGGCCAGCCGCAGTGCGGGCAGCGCTTCGCGAATGGCGCGGGCAGCCTCTTCGCTGTCATTCCAGCCAATCACTATGGGGGCCAGGGCATCAAATTGGCGCACCGCTTTGGGCACCACCAGCACCGGGCAGCCGCCATTGACGCACACCACATCAACAAGCGGAAGCGGTGGGTTGCCGCCCTTTGCATCGGGATCGGTTTGGCTGATAATGACAAGATCTGCGAGCGCCGAGGCTGAGATCAGCGTCTGTGCTGGGTCGCCATCATAAGACTGCCAATCCCAACGGACGTCTTCTTGGGTCAATCGGGCTTCGACGCGCTTGCGAATTTGGTCTTCCGCATCGCGCAGGCTGTCAATCAAGGCGCCAGAGGCAAATATGCCGCCCATTGGGTCCATGCCGACATAGGCAGCATAGGGCGTTACATACACGCAGGATAAATGGGCGTCATGGGCGCGACAGATGTCTAGCGCGACAGCGAGGCGGCTTTCCAGCCCATCATCCTCAAAGATATGAAGCAGGACGGCTTTCATGGGAGATGCCTTTTCTGTTCGTTCTCATAGAGAGGATTCTGTATTGAATTGCCCGGCTTGTCCTTGACCCAAGACAATAACCTAGTTGATCAAAGTCAAAGCGTGCGCCCAGATTTCCCTTAAACTGGGCGCAATGTGGCCCTATTTTCCCGAGCTGATGGCGCGTCCCATTCCGCGCTACACAAGCTACCCGCCAGCAACTGCCTTTCGCGATGGCGTGGGCGCAGAGGCGCAGGCGCGTGCGCTCAATGCTGTGGCAGCAGGCACGCCTTTGTCGCTCTATGTGCATATTCCCTATTGCCAGCAGATTTGCTGGTATTGCGGCTGCAACACGGGGGTTGCCGGACGGACGCACCGCTTGGCGGCCTATTTGGCAGCGCTTGAGGGTGAAATTGCCCTGGTTGCCAAGCTGTTGGGCGGGCGTGGCAAATTACACCGCATTGCCTTTGGCGGCGGCAGCCCCAATGCCATTGATCCGATTGCCTTTGTTCGTTTGGTCGATCGGCTCGTCACGATTTTTGGGGGCGGGCAGGCCCCGGATATATCAATTGAAATTGATCCGCGCGCCTTCACGCCAGACTGGGCCATGACGTTATCCATTGCCCAAGTTTCGCGCGTCAGCTTTGGCGTGCAGAGCTTTGATGATCAGATTCAGGCAGCCATTGGGCGCATTCAGCCTGTCGAGATGATTGAAACCTGCATGGCCGCGCTGCGTGCGCGGGGCATAAGCGCGATCAATTTTGATTTGATGTATGGCCTGCCGCATCAAGATATCGCCAAGCTGGATGCCACGCTGGACCATGTTGTGCGGCTGCGGCCCAGCCGGATTGCGCTGTTTGGCTATGCGCATATGCCCCATTTATTTCCCCGCCAGCGCCGCATTGATGCCGCGGCACTGCCCGGCCCCGCTGCGCGTTTTGAGCAAGCGGCGCATGGCCATGCGCGGCTGGTGCGCGAAGGCTATGTTGCCATTGGTTTTGACCATTTTGCTTTGCCCCAAGATCCGCTGGCCCAGGCCGCCAGCCAAGGCCGGGTGCGGCGTAATTTTCAGGGATTTACTGAGGATCAGGCAGATGTGATGATTGGTCTGGGGGCCAGTGCGATCAGCCTCTTTCCCGATCTTATCTTGCAGAATGAGAAAAACCCCGGCGCCTATCGCGAGAAAATTGCCGCCTCGCACTTGGCGGCTGTGCGCGGGGTGCAGCGCGGCGGGGAAGATCAGGCCCGCGCGCAAGTGATTGAACATTTGTTGTGTCAAATGCGGGCGGTGCCAGATCCACGGCTCATGGACCCAGACCTAGAGGCGCTACTTGCGCATTATTCGTCGCTGGGATTGGTTGAGCGGGCGGGGCCAGAAGTCCGGATTACCGAACATGGCCGCCCCTATGCGCGCAATGTCGCCGCAGCGTTTGACCGCCACCGGCCCTAAAGCGCCAGCTGCGTGAGCGCAGCCCCCAGCGCGAGGATGAGCGCAAAGGTGACACGCGGGCTGGCATATCCGGCAAACATCTTCTGCGTTGGGAAAGAAAAGGTCATATCGATTCCCAACAGCTTATTGGGGTGTGCCGCCTTAAAGCGCGGATCCCGCACCATGGCGACCAGATCGCGCCGGCTGCGATAGCGCATCGTGCTGGTTACTGTCCAACCCGGGTCCGCCGATGTGCCCCAGGCATCAATATAGCCAGCCACTTTGCGCCCCGCATAGACCGGGTGTCCGCCGCGGCGGATCAACTGGCGGACAAAGGGCGTGGAATAGCGTTCCAGCCAGTCTCGGCCGCTTCGTGTCTCGCCTGTTTCGGGATGAGTCACGGGGCCTGTGGGGGATCGGACCATGTTGAGCATGATGAATTCACGGCCATCATCATTTTCTAAAAAGGCGCGCATCACAGCTTGATCATTGCCTGTCTCTGCCAGCCGCGGCCCGACATCCTCCATAAAGGCGTCGACTTCAGCCTGCGTTAATGGCCGCCGAATGCCATCATAAAACCAAAGAAAAAGCAGATAGATAAGCAGGGCTCCACCCCAAATGCCCAAAGCTGTCATCGCATCCTCTCCCAAATGTCGGTTCGGCTTATTGGTCCAATGTGTCGGCAAATTGTGGCAATGGCCAGTCTGAAAATGCAGGCGGGAAAATGCAGGCCGGACAATGCAGATGGGCGGGGGGAAGCCTTGCGAGCGTGTTCGGATGGTGGAGCTGAGGGGAATCGAACCCCTGACCTCATCATTGCGAACGATGCGCTCTACCAACTGAGCTACAGCCCCGCACCCGAGACAGCGGCCTTAGCGGTGCTGTGTCGCGCTTGCAATGGGGCTTGCGAGTCAGCTGGAAATTGGGGGCATCTGTCGGGAAAGCGGGCAGATATGCTCGCGCCATGCTTGCCAATCAGGCCAATCCGCCGCACACCAGCAGCATGGCGTTTAGCATTTCTCGGTTAGAGCTTGTTTCTCCCGTGCTGGCGGCGCTTCTGCTGGCCGCTTGTGCCACCCCGCCCCGTCCCGCGCCACCTGCCATCCCTGCGCCGTCACAGGCCCGCCTGCCGGAGGCCGCGCCGCAGGCCCCGTCCTTGGGCTGGGAGGCCGCCTCCCTTACCCCCGGCTCTTGGGCCTATCGGGCAGATGCAGCGGCGCCGGCGGCGCTCTTTGGCCTGCCCGCCAGCCCGGCGATTATGGTGATCCGATGTGTGCGCGCGCAACGGCAGATTTTGGTGCAGCGTGTCACGCGCGCGCCTCCGGGCACTATGGGGACGGTGCAAATCTCCACCAGCAGCCGGGCTGCATCGCTGCGCGCATCTGTGCCCTTTACCGGGCCTGTCTATATGACGGCTGAGGTGCCCGCCAGCGATACGCTGTTGGATGCTATTGCTTTTTCACGTGGAAAATGGGGCCTGATGCAGCCTGGCGAGCAGGATCTGATCCTGCCGCGTGCCGCAGAAGTGGCGCGTGTCATAGAAGAATGTCGGGGGTGAACCCGGGCCGTTAAAATGGCAGCCCGAAGTTTTGAGTGTGACAGGAAATAAATAGTTTTCAAGCCTTGAAAGCATCGCGCGTCTGACTCATGTTCGCAGGGCAAATCCGAAGCGCGGCTTGGGGATTTGCGAGGCGCAACTAGCGAAAGGAGGTGATCCGATGTCTCATGGTCAAGCTAAGAGGTCGGAAAGGGTGATCCGGGGATAGGCGCGTTTATCGCAGCCTTTGGTCTCCCCGGGAATGGACCGCGCCTTTAAGGCAAAGCGGATCCCATACTTCCGGTCGCTGACCATGCGGAAGGGTCGTAGGGCAGATATGCCCTGCGGCCCTTCTCATATGTGCCATGCATTGGTTTGAGATGGCCTAGATATCCAGGTTGGCGACGTTCAACGCATTTTCTTGAATGAAGTCGCGGCGTGGCTCCACCACATCGCCCATGAGCTGGGTGAAGATTTCATCCGCCAAATCGGCCTGTGCAATTTCCACGCGCAAGAGCGAGCGATTATCCGGATCCAGCGTGGTTTCCCAAAGCTGTTCGGCATTCATTTCGCCCAAGCCTTTATAGCGCGAGATGGACAGGCCCTTGCGGCCTGCGGCCAAAATGCCATCCAACAGTTCCGACGGACGCGACACAGGGGTGACGCCCTTGCCGGAAGAAACGGGTGCATCCTCTTCATCCGCGTCAACGGGGGCGGCATCTGCTTGCGCCTTGCCAATGGCGACCAACCGGCTGGTCTGGGCATAGGCCTCTGCCTGTTCGGCGACCAGCGTGTGCAGGCGCCGCGCCTCTTGGCTCAGCAAGAAGCTGGCCTCAATAATATGATGGTCGGTCACGCCGCGCCACAGGCGCTGGAGGTGGTAGCCACCATCTTCGCTGACAATGCCTGTCCAGCGAGCCTCGGTTTCGGCGCGGCTCAGCCATGCTGCGGCCCGGTCCACAGCGGCTTGACGGCCTGCCGCATCCAAGGCCGGGTCCAAAGCCGCCACAAGCGCCAGCCCTTCAATAATGGCCGGATCATATTTGCGCGGCACATAGCGCATCAACGCGCGCATCCGCCGGGCATGATCAATCAGCGTCTTCAAATCAGGGCCAGATCGCGTGCCACCATTGGTTTCCAGCGCTGTCGCAGCCAGCCCGCCTTCAACCAGATAATCATCAAGCGCGGCATCATCTTTCAGATAAACTTCAGACCGGCCCCGCGCCGCCTTATAGAGCGGCGGCTGGGCAATATAGAGATGCCCGCGCGCAATGATTTCCGGCATTTGCCGGTAGAAGAAAGTCAGCAGCAGCGTGCGGATATGCGCGCCATCGACGTCAGCGTCAGTCATGATGACGATTTTGTGGTAGCGCAGCTTTTCAATGTTGAAATCATCACGGCCAATGCCCGTGCCCATCGCCTGAATCAGCGTGCCGACTTCTTTCGACGACAACATCTTGTCAAAGCGCGCACGCTCTACGTTCAGGATCTTACCCTTCAAGGGCAAAATCGCCTGATAATGGCGGTTGCGGCCTTGCTTGGCAGAGCCACCGGCGGAGTCCCCTTCGACCAGGAAGAGTTCGGACTTTGCCGGGTCACGCTCTTGGCAATCCGCGAGCTTGCCGGGCAGCGAGGCAATGTCCATCACGCCTTTACGTCGGGTAAGTTCGCGCGCGCGCTTGGCCGCTTCGCGGGCCGCTGCGGCATCAATAATTTTTTGCACAACCGCGCGGGCATTGGCTGGGTTTTCTTCCAGCCATTCGGCCATTTTGTCTGCCATCAGGCTTTCGAGCGGCTGGCGCACTTCAGACGAGACAAGCTTGTCCTTGGTTTGCGAGCTGAACTTCGGATCCGGCAGCTTGACCGAGACAATGGCCGTCAGGCCCTCACGCATATCTTCCCCGGTCAGCGTGACCTTTTCTTTCTTCAGCAGGCCAGATTTTTCAGCATAATTGTTCAGCGTGCGCGTCAGTGCGGCGCGGAAGGCCGCCAAGTGCGTGCCGCCATCGCGCTGCGGGATGTTGTTGGTGAAGCACAGAACATTTTCGTAATAGCTGTCATTCCACTCGAGCGCGACTTCAATGCCAATGCCATCGCGCTGGCCAGATACGGCAATGGGATCTGGAAAGAGCGGGGTTTTGGCGCGATCAAGCCATTTCACAAAGGCCGCAATCCCGCCTTCATAATAAAGCTCAACTTCCTTCTTTTCGGCATGGCGTGCATCGACCAGAAACAGCCGGACGCCCGAATTGAGAAAGGCCAGTTCGCGGAAGCGATGTTCTAGCTTATCAAAATCAAACTCCGTGATTTTGAAGGTGTCTGGGCTGGGCAAAAAGGTGACGCGCGTGCCGCGCTTGGGGCGGCCCTGTTCATCATTGCCGGCGGGCCCAACAACTTTCAGCGGGGCGACAGCATCGCCGTGCTGGAACTGCATATAATGTTCCTGCCCATCGCGCCAAATCGTCAGATCAAGCCGGATCGACAGCGCGTTGACCACCGAAACACCCACGCCATGCAAGCCGCCCGAAACCTTATAGGCATTGTCATCTGACGTGTTTTCAAACTTCCCGCCCGCGTGCAGCTGCGTCATGATGACTTCGGCAGCGGACACGCCTTCTTCGGCGTGAATATCGGTCGGAATGCCGCGGCCATTATCTTCCACCGACACCGATCCATCGGCATTGAGCTGAATGATCACGCGGTCACAATGGCCGGCCAGCGCCTCATCAATCGCGTTGTCCGAGACTTCAAACACCATATGGTGCAGGCCCGATCCATCGTCGGTATCGCCAATATACATGCCGGGGCGCTTGCGCACGGCATCCAGACCTTTGAGAACCTTAATGGAATCCGCACCATAGTCGGAAGAAGTCGAGGTATTTGGAGTTTCGTCAGCCATGGTCAGCCTATAGGAAATAGGCGGCCATAACCCAAGGAAAAACGGCATCTAAGCGGATGGCGTTGGGGATGGTTTTGCGACAGGCAGTGGCCGATGCAGCAAGGCCCGCCGGCGGGGTGCCAGCGGGCCTTGTGTTGGGGCGAAATCCGCCTGTTTTGAGATTAATATTTGGTCAATTCCACCTTCATGCTCTTATAGCCATGCACAAAGCTGGCGGGCACGCGTGTTGGCTCTTCCAACACATTCACGCGCAGGCGGCGCTTTTGCATTTCCGAAATCAGCGTCGTCAGCTGCAATTCGGCCACGCGCGCGCCCACGCAGCGGTGGATGCCATAACCAAAGGACAAATGCCGGCGGGCATTTTCGCGGTCGACAATGATCTTGTCGCCATCGGGGAAGACGCTCTCGTCGCGGTTGGCCGAGATGTACCACAGTGCCAATTTATCACGCTTCTTGATTTGGTGACCGAACAGCTCAGTATCTTCGGTCGCGGTGCGGCGCATATGCGCCAGCGGCGTCTGCCAGCGGATCAGTTCGTGCATCGCATTTACCGCAAGCTCATGGCTGTGGTTCTGCTCCAGCTTCGCGCGCTCTGCGGGGAATTTATCGAGCCCATAGGCAAAGGCCGTCATCGAATTGCGCGTTGTATCATTGCCGCCCACGATGAGGAGGATGAGATTGCCCATGAATTCTTCATGGCTCATATGCTTCATCGCGTCGGATTGGAGCATGATGGAAATAAGATCATGCTGGCCCGGATTTTGGGCCTTGCGGTCCCAAAGCTGCTTAAACGAGGCGCCCATTTCAAAGGCCGTGGCCAGCCGCGCTTGCCGCTGTTCAAGGCTGTCAAAGCCTTCAATATCGCCCAGAACATCCGACCAATAGGTCAGCTTGTGCCGCTCTTCAAAGGGGAAGTCGAAGAGAATGGCGAGCATTTGGGTCGTCAGCTCAATCGAGACTTTTTCCACCCAATCAAAGCTTTCGCCCACGGGCAGGCTATCCAGCACGGCGGCTGTCCGGGCAATTGTGTCTGCCCGCATCCGTTCTACCTCAGTGGGGCCAAAGGCAGGGGCAACGGTGCGGCGTTGGGCGGTGTGTTGTGGGGGGTCCATGGCGATAAACATCGGCATGGGCACATCGTCCTCTTTCAAATGCTCCAGACCATCGCCCGCAACGGTAATGCCGCCATATTCCCAGCTGGAGGAAAACACTTTGGGCAGCGCCTCAATATGCTGAATGGGCTTATAGGTTGTGACTGACCAATAGGGGCCAAATTTTGATTCCGGGCAATAATTAATCGGGGCCTGTTCACGCATCTGGCGAAAAGGGTCTTGCCAGACATCGTTGGCATATAACTCAGCCCGGGAGACATCCCAGGGATTTCCCTCAAGGGCAGCGTCTTTCAGCACGGTCGCCATGGCAGCGGTCCTCTCTCTTTTCTGATTCAGTTGCAGTCTGCCACTGTTTACATTCGTGTCAATGACGATTCCGGCCAACTCTGTTGGCCTGCGACGAAATGATGGCTCTCTGCGCCGAATTAGGCAGTTTTCCGGCGAAAAAAGCGAAACAGGCCAGGATTGGCATTCAGCACGCCGTGCCGGAACAGCCGGGCGGAGAGGCGTACAATTAAAATCACCCACAGCAATTGCCAGAGAATCGCCAAGAGATGCGGCCACAGCGCGCCATCGCTGGCTGCGCGTGCCGCCATGGCCATGGGGGAACTGAACGGAAAGATTTGGGCAAAGAGCGCAAGCCGACTGTCTGGCTGGCTTGCGGCAGACGAGGCCAAACCAAACATGCTGACTTGAAAGACGCTTATCGGCAGCGAAAGCAGCTGAATATCCCGCGCCGAAGGCGCTTGCGCCCCTATGCCCAAAAAGGCCGCGCCAAATAGGAAGAAGGACATTGTGAAATAGAGGAGAACCAATGTCGCAAAGCTTGGCATTGTCATTGCCAAATTCAGCGCGGGCAGCGTTGCGCCCAGTTGGGCCAGCACCAGCTGCACCCCGCCTGTCAGCAACAGCCCCCAAAAGCCAATGAACAGCATGGCCACGCCAAACATGCCAACCAGCTTGCCCAGAAAAATCGCTTCAAGCGACGCGGCCGATGCCAGAATCTCGATAATCTTATTCGATTTTTCCTCAACAAAGGTGCTGATCGATTGGGCCGCGATCAGCAAGGTCAGCAAGAAGATGAGGACAACCGCACCATAGCCCATGGCTTGGCGTGCCCGCGCGGTGCCCGCGGATTTATCGCTGATCTCAACATCGGCTTGCACCAGCCCTTGGCCGGGCCTTAGCCCGGCGCTGCGCGCTTGGGCTGCCTGTTCGGCAACTTGCGTCAAATAGCGGGCCAACGGCTTGGACGCGGCCAAAATCTTGGGTCGCTCCATTGGCCCAAAGAGGACGGCCTCATAGCTGCTGCCCGGTGCTGTGATCATCGCGCGCGCAATGTGCGCATCAGACGCCCCATGTGTGGGAATCGTCACAAGGCGCGGCGGCGTGCTTGGCCCAAAATGCAGCGCGCGCAGCTGGGCATCGGCTGCTTTGAAATAGCGCGCCATCGGGGCATCTGTGAGCACGGCGATGCGTGCAGATTGGCTGGCTTTTTCCGCAAAATCACGCGATCCACTGCCGCCCAAAAGGGCCATGGCGACCATGAACAACGGCGCCAGCAGAAACAGCAAAAACACAGGCTGGCCGACAATGGCCTTAAAATCGCGATAGGCAATAACGCGCACTTGCGCCCAAAAGCTTAGCATGGCTGGGCCTCCTGCGCGTCAGCGGCTTTGGCATCTTGCACAATGCGCACAAAGGCATCGTGCAAGCCGGGGCGCTGCAGGCTGAGCCCCGACACACCGAACCCGCCCTGAATAAGGTTCAGCAACAAAGGTTCAGCGGCCTCATCGGCCAGCGTGAAGCGCCAGCTTTGGCCATCAAATTGCGCCTCGGCGGGCAAAAGCCGGGCCACCTCGTCACCACGGGCGCTGGGCACATAATGTGCTTCCATGGGCAAAATGCCGCGTGCTTCGGCCACCGTGCCTTCAAACCGCCTAAGCCCCCCGGCAATAATGGCGATCCGCGCGCAGAGCCGCTCTGCATGGCTCATCACATGGGTGGAAAATAAGATTGTTGCCCCACGCGCGGCTTCTGCGCGGACCAGGGCTTCCAAATGGTCTTGGTTAACGGGGTCTAGGCCTGAAAATGGTTCATCCAGCACAATCAAATCAGGCTGGTGCACAATGCTGCCCAGCAATTGGACCAGCTGGGCCATGCCTTTGGAAAGATGACGGATTTTCTTATCAACTGCATGGCCAAGGCCTGCGGCCTCCATCATATCGCCCGCGCGCTTGCGCCCCTCAGCCCAGCTTAAGCCGCGCAAGGCGCCCATGAAGGCAATCGCCTCCCGCGCCTTCATGGTCGGGTAAAGACCCCGCTCTTCGGGCAAATAGCCAAAGCGATTGGCCACATCGCGCGGGCGGCTATGCCCCAGCAATTGCCGTTCGCCGCTATCGGGGTCAAGAATGCCCAACAGCATCCGCAGCGTGGTGGTTTTGCCCGCGCCATTGGGGCCCAGAACGCCATAAATCATGCCTTTGGGCACAGTCAGGCTAACGCCGCGCACCGCCTGCGCTGCCCCAAAAGATTTGGTAATGGTATCTGCCCAAACGGCAATGTCTTCGGCGTGACCATGCATGAGAATGCATTCCCTCTAGAAGCTCCGCGTGGTAGCGGGGACGCCCAATGCCTAGCAAGCCTAACCCTGATAAAATCCTAACTGCGGCCGAGATAAAGGCAGAGGCCAGTCGGCTGGGCTTTGCTGCGTGCGGCATTACGCATGCCGGGCATGATTTTTCAGATCGGCTTCAGGCCTGGCTGGCCTCTGGCGCTCATGGCGATATGGCGTGGATGGAAAGCCGGGCTGATCAGCGTGCAGCACCACAGACTTTGTGGCCCGACGCGCGCTCAGCGATCTTACTGGGGATGAGCTATGCCCCGCACACAGACCCGCTGGCGCTGGAAGACCATCCTGATCGCGCGCGCATATCCGTTTATGCTCAGGGGCAAGATTATCATGATGTGGTCAAAAAGGCGCTCAAGGCCTTGGCGCGTTGGATTGTGGACCAATCCTCGTCTGAGCTGAAGGTTTTTGTCGATACAGCGCCTGTCATGGAAAAGCCGTTGGCGGGCGAGGCCGGGCTGGGCTGGCAGGGCAAGCACAGCAATTTGGTCAGCCGCAGCCATGGCAGTTGGTTGTTCCTGGGCGCGATTTACACGACGCTCGATCTTGAGGCCGATCCCGCGGAGCCCGACCATTGTGGCCGCTGCACGGCCTGCCAAACCGCCTGCCCGACCAACGCCTTTACGGCCCCCTATAGGCTCGATGCGCGGCGCTGTATTTCCTATCTGACGATTGAGCATAAAGGCCCCATTCCAGAGGAATTTCGGGCGGCCATGGGCAACCGCATTTATGGCTGTGATGATTGTTTGGCGGTGTGCCCTTGGAATAAATTTGCTGATGCCGCAGCCGCCAATCGGGCTTTTTTTCCGCGTGCAGAATTGGTGGCGCCGCGCATTGCGGATATTCTTCAGCTCGACGATGCCAGTTTTCGGCAGGTTTTTTCAGGATCACCCATAAAACGCATTGGCCGCGACCGCTTGGTCCGCAATGCCTGTATTGCTGCGGGCAATAGTGGCGATCCAAATCTGCTGCCGCAGCTCACAGCCTTAAGGGCAGATGCCTCGCCCGTCGTGCAAGAGGCAGCTCAATGGGCGCTCAGCACCCTTAACGCTGCAACCGCAAAATCGTGATGCACACATTGCGATCTGCCTCGCGGCCATCGGCCACGCGCGCTGCGGCATAAGTCACCCGGGGTTCCGCCCCGTCTTCCGGCGGATACAGATAGACATCCAAGATACAGGCAGGCCCCGCAAATTGCAGCCGCCGTGCCGGGCCATCCTGCGCATCCTGCACAGGCAATCCCAGAATTTCCATCACGCTGGTGGCGTCTTTGTTCAACAGCCGTTCAAATTCCCCCGCGGGCCGGGCGCGGTCTTGCGCCAAGCTCTGCTGTGCCCACAGCATCATGCCGATGAATATGATCGCAGCCCCCCGCATGGCGTGTGTGATTGGCGATGCGCAGGCCCGGCGTCAATCTATGTTGTTCTTTGGCGTTCTCAGCCGCCAGCGCCTGCGGTCGGGGCCAATGTTGAACCGCCGGGTGATTGTGTAATCAACGGAGGTGAACAGAAAATAGGCCAGCGCCCAGCGAAGCTTGCGAAATGGGCCAGATACACGCTGCAGCCAGAAGCGATCAATTTTGTGGCAAAGCGGCAAATGATCAGCGCAAAAGCTGCGCATCGCGTCTGCAAAACTGGCATCTTCGATCCGCAACATCACTTCAACATTCAGAAAAATGCTGCGCGTGTCATAATTGGCAGATCCAATATAGACGATGTCATCTGCCACAATCAGCTTCATGTGCAGCCGGGCGGGGCGATATTCATAAATGCCAGCGCCACCGCGCAACAACCGGCCATAGCAATGCCGGGCAGCGGCAATTGTTGTCGCATTGTCCGACTGGGCGGCGGTAATCAGCCGCAACCGGCCCCGTCGTGCCACGCGCGCCAACCGCCGCAAAAAGGTGAAATCTG
>JBEDNE010000173.1:0-2638 GCA_041170745.1 Pseudomonadota bacterium | reverse complement strand
GCACCCGACTGGATTCGAACCAGTGGCCCCCAGATTAGGAATCTGATGCTCTATCCTGCTGAGCTACGGGTGCGCTGTGGCTGATGACTAGGCTCGTGTGCCGCAAGGGTCAATTCTGCTTCTCTGGCGGGACAACAGGGAATGGCAGGGGCACCACGCCAATTCCGTCTTCAATCAATGATTTAGCTTCTTCTGCTGTGGTTTGGCCATGGATCAGCCCTTGGTCTATTTCTCCGGCGTCCATCGCGCGGGCCTTGGAAGCAAAGTCTTTGCCGACCCATTCGGACTTTTCCAACAAGGCGGCCTGCGCCTTAGCCAATGTTTCCATCAACGCTTTGATCTCAGCCGCTTGTGGCGCATTCGCAGCAGGCGCGACACCCGGAGCAGCCGCGTCTCGGCGTTGATTGCCTTTGGGCGCAATATTGGGCGCCATGACAGCTTTTTCCACCTCGGCTGAGCCGCAGATCGGGCACGACAAAAGCCCCTTTTGGCGTTGCTCAACAAACGCATCGCTATTGGCAAACCATGCCTCAAAGACATGATTATGTTCACATTTAAGGTCAAAGACGATCATGACACCACACGCACAATCGGAATTGCCCGGCGGTGCGCCAACACGGGCACACGGGCGCGCACATCGGGCAGAATAGCTGGATCAATCTCGGCATATCCAAGGCCGTGACTGCCTTCCATATCCAACACCACACGCCCCCAGGGATCAATCACGAGAGAATGCCCATAAGTCTCGCGGCCATCTTCATGCCGACCAGATTGCGCGGCGGCGACCACCCAACAGGCATTTTCAATCGCCCGCGCCCGCAAAAGAACGTGCCAATGCGCCTCTCCTGTCGGCACAGTGAACGCGGCTGGCACGGCCAGAACTTCAGCCCCAGCAGCTGACAGCGCTTGGTAAAGCGCCGGGAAGCGCAGATCATAGCAAATGCTCAGGCCCAGCGGCCCAATTGGCGTTGACGCAATGACGCTGTCTTTCCCCGGCGCATACGCCGCGCTTTCGCGCCAACTTTCGCCAGTTGGTAGATCCACATCAAACAGATGCAGCTTATCGTAACGAGCGCTAATTTCCCCCTCGGGCGTGATTAGAAAACCGCGGTTCAGGAAGCGATCTTGGCCTTGCAGGGCCAGCGATCCCAAATGCACCCATAGGCCCGCCTCTCGTGCTGCCGCCTGTACAGCCGTCAGAACAGGATGCCCATGTTCTGGCAGAATATGCGCGCTGGCACGTGCGCGATCACGGTCAAGCAAGCCAGACATTTCCGGCGTGAAAAGCATGGTCGCGCCATTTTTCTGCGCATGATGCACAGCGTCGACCAGCGCTGCTGCATTTTGGGCGGGATCAATGCCCGACCGCATTTGAAAAAGCGCAATCTTCATCGGCTAAGCCGCAAGCAGTGGGTCCAGACCACCCTTGGCATCCAAAGCCGCAAGATCATCTGAGCCGCCAATATGTTGCCCGTCGATAAAGATTTGCGGCACAGTCGTCCGCCCATTCGCGCGTTCAATCATCTCTGCGCGCTTGGGCGCATCCATGCTGATCTCATATTCTTCAATGGCGGCCCCTTTGGACCGCAACAGGGCCAAAGCCCGTGCGCAATAAGGGCAATATCCTTTGGTGTAGATTTCAACTTTCGCCATTGTTCCACGTCTTCCTTCTCGTGCGGAGGTGGGCAGCCAAGGCGCAAATGTCAATGTTCAAACCGGTCCTGCAACACTCTGGCCCAGCACAAGATATGAACTGACCGAGCGCCCTTGCGCTTTAACAACCGGGCACACGCATTGGCCGTTGCGCCCCTTGTGTAAACATCATCGACCAGCAGCACATCTCGCCCTCGCAAGTCGGGCAAGTCGCGCCTGGTGTTGAGCGCAAATACGCCCCGCACCTCGCGCGCACGCGCGGCCCTGCCCAAGCCACCTAATGATTGCGTCCGTCGCCTGCGCACCAGCACATTGGGATGAAGCTGTTGGCCTGTTTGCCGCGCAATCGACCGCGCAATAATAAGCGATTGATTAAAGCCGCGATACCAAAGCCGCGTCCAGTGCAATGGCACGGGCACCAATATCGCGTCTGGAACGCCAGCGGCATGGCGCATCATCAACCGCGCCATCACAGGCGCGAGGCCCAGCTTGCGCCCATATTTCAAACGAAGCACCACGCGGCGCGCAATCTCCCCATAATCCACGGCCGCATGAACGCCATCATGGGCCGGAGGATTTGCAAGGCACGGGCCGCAAATAAGGCCAGACTGCTCCATCGGCAGACCGCACCGCACACAGCCAGATGGGGGCATATGCGACAGCGCTTGCCAACAGCGTCCACAAAAATCGCCCGGGCCGTGCTGCACGACACCACAGCCGGCACACCGCGGTGGCAGTGCAAAATCTAGCGGCCAAGAAATAATCTTTGGGATCCACCTCATCCAATATTGTCGCGCGCCTGAGACCGGGGCACAAGCGCCCCATGTCCGAACTCATTTTCTCTCGCGCACGCAGGCGCTTGATCCGCGCGCGCGCCATGGCGGCCCCTGCCGACTCGCATTGGCTGCTCGACCGGATGGCCGAAGAACTTGTCGATCGGCTGTCTTTTCTAACGCTCGACATCCGCCAGGCGCTTGTGTTCGGC
>JBEDNE010000172.1:0-5315 GCA_041170745.1 Pseudomonadota bacterium | reverse complement strand
GGGCATCAGCTTGGTTGCGCATATGGCCAACCCCCATGTGCCTGCTGTCCACATGAATACGCGCTTTCTGGTCACGCAAAAACGCTGGTTTGGCGGCGGGGCAGATCTCAACCCGCCTCTGCCTTATGCCGAGGATACCGAGGCGTTTCACGCGCGGCTGAAGGCTGCGTGCGATGCGCATGGCGCAGATTATTATGATCGGTTTAAAAAATGGGCCGATGACTATTTCTATATTCCCCATCGCAAAGTGCATCGCGGCGTGGGCGGCATTTTCTACGATCATCTCGAAGGCGATTTTGCAGCCAATTTTGCGTTCACGCGCGATGTGGGCGAGGCGTTTTTAGATATTTATCCGCAAATTGTCCGCAAGCGCATGGGCATGGCCCATAATGATGCAGAAAAACATCAGCAGCTGGTGTGGCGCGGGCGCTATGCCGAATTCAACTTAGTCTATGATCGTGGCACACTGTTCGGCCTCAAGACCGGCGGCAATATTGATGCCATTTTAATGAGCCTGCCGCCTGAAGCGAAATGGGACTAACGCCACTTCCGCCTGACCATTTGGCAACTCTTGTCACCTCGCTGGAAATGCGGGCGCGGCCCAAGCCTGCGCCTTTACCAGAGGCGCCGCTGGTGCTGGTGCGTTGGAAACGGCCAAGCCCTGCCAAATATCGCGCGCTGTTCATGCGCGTTGGAAGCCCGTGGCTCTGGTTTTCGCGCCTTGTCCTGTCAGATGCCGACTTGATGGACATTATCCATCATGATGATGTGATGATTTGGGCCGTGTGTGATCGCGCCGGGATTGAAGTGGGCATTTTAGAGTTGGATTTTCGCGTGGCGGGGGAATGCGAGATCAGCTTTTTTGGGTTGGTGCCAGAGTTGATGGGCAAGGGCTATGGCCGTTGGCTGATGGCGCAGGCCATGGCTGCCGCGTGGCGGCCGGGTGTCAGCCGCGTGTGGCTGCACAGCTGCACGCTTGATGCGCCATCGGCGCTCAATTTTTACATAAAGTCAGGCTTTGTGCCTTTTGCCCGCGCGATTGAGAGCTTTGCTGATCCGCGCCTGACCGGGCTTTTGCCTGAAAGCGCCGGGCCTCATGTCCCGCTGTTGCGTGTGGACAGCTCACGATAAAGTGCCGCCGGCACAACAATGGCAACGACACTAATCAGGCTGGTGCTTATTGCTGCCAGCACGGCGTGAACTTGCGTGGTTGCAGCCGCGGGCAGCAGCAATTTCGCTACCACGCCAATCACGGTGATCGCCGCCGAAGTGCCAATCCATGTCACCACTCCGATAATGGCGATAAAGCCAAATACCTGCCAGCCAATCTGATGGGTCAGGGCAAAGCTGCGGGTTATTGCACGCAAGGGGTTGGCAATCTGCTCTGCCATCATGGCAGCTTGGCTTATGCAAGTTCGGCCGATGAGATAGAGGCCGGGAACAATCAGCGCCACTAGACCAAGTGTCCACAGCGTCTGCACCAAGATATCGATCATCAACAAACTGGGCAAAAGGCGGCCAGCGCGCGTAATGCCATCGCCCACAGTGGGGCGATCCGCGCAGATCAACAGCGTCAAAATTGCCCCGGTGCCCAACAGGCCCATAAGCCGCTGCGCTAAAATCGCGGGGAAATGATCCTGCAAATAGGTGAGATAGGCCTGCAACGATGCCGCATCAAAGCGGACCATGGCGGGCGGAGGAAAATATAGCGCCTGCGCCAACCAGGGCAGGAAAATAAAAACGCCTATGAGGACAAAGATCATATCAGCATGGGCGCGCAGCAGGCGCATCACATCTTGCCAAACGGCATCGTAAGATAACTTCATCGCTGCGCTTTCCTCATCCTATGCCGCTTTTACGCGCTATCCTTAAGCGATTGTGCGGTTGGGGACAATTGGCAAGCGCGCGGCAAGGCTTGCACTCGCGCGCGGCACAGTTGATCTGGCAGTCATGGAGCATATCGCTGATTCGGAGATTATGTGGCGGGTTTTGCCCGGACTGACCGACTATGCAACGGCCTTGGCAGAGATGGAGGCTGTGGCGGCGGATATTGCCGCAGGGATCGCGCCTGAACAAATTTGGCTGCTGGAACATCCCCCTTTGTACACCGCAGGCACCAGTGCCGACCCGGCAGAAATGCTGGATCCGCGCTTTCCTGTCTTTGAGGCAGGGCGGGGCGGGCGCTATACCTATCATGGGCCGGGCCAGCGCGTTGGCTATGTTATGCTCAATTTAAAGAAGCGCGGCCCAGATGTGCGCTGCTTTGTTCACGCGCTCGAAGGCTGGTTGATTGCTGCTTTGGCAGATTTGGGTGTGTCGGCGCGTCGGGCAGAGGGCCGGGTTGGGATTTGGACTGATGATCGCGGCCAAGAGGCCAAAATTGGCGCCATTGGCGTGCGTGTGCGCCGCTGGGTGACCTTTCATGGCTTTTCAATCAACGTGAACCCGGATTTGACTCATTTTTCGGGAATCGTGCCCTGCGGACTCGGCGAATTTCCGGTCACAAGTCTCTCCGCTTTGGATCTAGAGGCTAATTTGGACATGGTGGATGCCGCTCTAAGGCATGAATTTCCGGCATTTCTTGATGCAATTGCGAAAGCGAACAAAAAAGCTTGAGCCCGGGACAGGAAATCTATAAATGTCCACCCCGATTTGGGTATTTAGGGGGCGCGCCCCTCTCCAGATCATATCTGCCTAGGGAGTTGATATTATGAAGAAGCTGATGATCGTTTCGCTCGTTGCCGCTGGCCTCACCGTTGCTGCTTGCGGCAAGAAGGAAGAAGCCGTTGAAGCCAACGCGACCGAACTCAACGAAGCTGTTGCCACCGAAGGCACTGCTAACGACACCATGACGAACGTTGACGCTGCAGCTGGCAACGCCGCTGAAGCCACCAACGCTCAGTAATCGCTTAACAGCGTTACAGAATTAGGGCCGTCCGGCACGCCGGGCGGCCCTTTTTCTATGCCGGTATGGATTCACTTCCGGCCCGAATCAGCGTAGAGACTGGGCTTTCTGCTTCCACAGGGATGCCGTTTCCATGCGAATAGTGCGTCGAGCCCAGTTTGCCGTGGCCTTTGGTCTGTTGGGCGGGGGGGCGCCGCCGCTTCAGGCTGCGGTTTTTTATAAGCCGCCAGTAATTTCGGCCCCGGTGCTGACGGCGCCAGATCCAGCTTTTGATCCTCTTTTGCCCGGTGCCACGGCTGTTGAGCAACGGGCCGTGCTGGTCTGGAGCCTGCGCCAAGCGCTGCTTTTGGGCGCACTGCAATGCCACAGCCAATATCCCACCTTGTTGACGACCGGCAATTACAACGCTTTGCTCAGCAATCACGCGGCCGAGCTGACGGGCGCGTTCCGCACGCTATCTGGCTATTTCACGCGCACGCTGCGCCAGCCCAAGGCCGCGCAAGACGCGCTCGACCAATTCGCCACGCGGACCACCAGCGTTTATTCCACCGTGCAGGGCCAAGCGGCCTTTTGTTATATGGCAGGCCAAGTGGGTCGGCAGAGCTTGGCCGTGCCGCGCGGGCAATTGGCAGGCTTTGCGATGACGCAGCTCGGTGCTCTGCGCGCCAGCCTGAAGGCAGGCGGCGAAGCGCAATTTGACGTGCTCCAGCCCGATGCGCGCCTGCCCGTGCGGCCTTTGCCAAGCATGGCGGCGCGCTGTTGGTCGAAAAAGGGGGTTTATAATGCCCGCAAATGTGGTGAACCGGGGCTGGCGCGCTGATTGAATTTGATGCCTTTGCCGCAATTGATTGGTCGGGCCAGGCGGTTGCGCGCCCGGCGGGGCTGGCGGTTGCGCTCGCGGAACGGGGCGGGGCGGCCCCCCAGTTGATTGCGCCGCCCGGTGGCTGGTCGCGCGCTGATCTGGCCGATTGGATTGCAGGCTTTGCGCGCCAACAGGCCCGCGTGCTGATTGGGCTCGATCTCTCGCCGGCGTTCCCCTTTTTGGATCATGGCGCCTATTTCCCCGGCTGGCACGCCACGCCCGATGATGGCCCCGCGCTATGGGCGCTGGTCGATCGGCTGGCGGCAGAGGATCCGCATATGTCCGCCACCTCGTTTATCGCGCATAGCGAAGCGCGCCGCCATTTTCGGCAGATGGGCGATTGTGGGGATTTATTTGGCACGGGCCGCGGCCGGTTGCGCGTGTGTGAGGGTGTGCAAAAAGCCTTGGGCCTTTCCCCCTATAGCTGTTTCAACTTGGTCGGCGCGGCGCAAGTTGGCAAATCCAGCCTCACCGGCATGCGCGTGCTGCATCGGTTGCGCGGGGCCGTGCCAATCTGGCCTTTTGATCCTCTGCCTGAAACTGGCCCCGTGATTGTGGAAATTTACACCAGCCTTGCCGCCCGCGCCGCTGGCATCCGCGCCGGGCGCAGCAAAATGCGTGATGGCGCCGCCCTTGATGCTGCCTTGGCCGCTTTGGGCAGCCGCCCGCACGCGCCGCTTGCCCGCTATAATGATCATGCCACAGACGCGCTGTTATCGGCGGCGTGGCTCCGCGCCGTGGCCGAAAATCCGACGCTTTGGCAGCCTAAAGGTCTTACAGATGAAATTGCCCGCACTGAGGGCTGGACCTTTGGCTGCATTTAAGGCTAGAGGCGCACCCAGCGTGCCGGCTTAGCTCAGTTGGTAGAGCACCTGATTTGTAATCAGGGGGCCGCGGGTTCGAATCCTGCAGCCGGCACCACGCCTTTGTGTGCGTTATTTCCGAATTTACGCTGTTGGCCTTTGCTCCTCCAGAGCCCAGGTATCAGATAAGCATCAGGGGAATTTCTGGGCACGGGAGAGGTGACTTCGAACATCACGCCCAAGTGCTGTGTGCATGATGCCGCTTGCAACGGTTCTAAAAAGGGCAACCTTTAATGTGCATCCGGCACATATCTCAGCCGCTTAGGCGAAGTGGCGAAGAGATCGTTTTGGCGCTCTTTAAAAGACACACGTGCACCCCATCACCCTAGCGGTTCAAAATGAGACACGCATTCTAATGGCGCTATTGTACAAAGGAAATAATTCCACTTTACTGGCGTGATGTCTGAGTCGATGCGATTGTTTCGAGAAGAAGCAACATCATCATCAAAAGCCCGCCTAGATGGGTCGGTTGTCTTGAGGCAGTCCGCGTCTACGACGTTAGTCTTAGTCGCGTATCTGTACTCAGGCAGTGAGCTCTATGCCGATCTGGTGAACCATACAAATCTCACACATGAGAATCCAGACGATCCATATATTTCAAAATCTGAAGCTCTGCGGCGTTATGGAAACGCAGCAAAAGAAGCGTTGGACAGAGCGGTCGAGCCACTCGGGAGACTAAGATAAC
>JBEDNE010000171.1:0-6642 GCA_041170745.1 Pseudomonadota bacterium | reverse complement strand
GTGCTGCAGTTGTTGAAGCTGCCCGATGGCACAGTGCGCGTTTTGGTGGAAGGCAAGCAGCGTGCCCGACTGATTGACGTCGATTACGATCAGACGGCACCTATGGCCGACATAGAGCCGGTGACGCTGTCCGCAGCAGAAGATGCCGAAGAAATTGAAGCGCTGATGCGCTCAGTTGTCGATCGGTTCGACAATTATGCCAAGCTCAATAAGAAATTGCCGGCAGAAACGGCTGGGCAGCTCAATGAAATCACGGATGCCAGCCAGTTGGCGGATACCGTGGCGGCTAATCTGGCGCTCAAAGTTGCCGATAAGCAAAGCCTGCTGGTTGAACTTGATATGGCCAAGCGGCTCGAGATGGCGCTCGCCTTCATGGAAGGCGAATTGTCCGTGCTGCAGGTCGAAAAGAAGATCCGCAGCCGCGTGAAGCGCCAAATGGAAAAGACGCAGCGCGAATATTATCTGAACGAACAGTTGAAGGCCATTCAGCGCGAACTCGGCAATGAGGGCGAAGATGGCGATGGCAACGAGATTCAAGAGCTTCAGAACAAAATTGATAAGCTGAAGCTGTCGAAAGACGCGCGCGTCAAAGCCCAGGCAGAATTGAAGAAGCTGAAAACCATGGCGCCGATGAGCGCCGAGGCGACTGTTGTGCGCAATTATCTCGATGTCTTGCTTGGCCTGCCTTGGGGCAAAAAATCGAGGCTGAAGAAAGATATTGCGGCTGCCCAAGCGATCCTCGATTCCGATCATTATGCCTTGGAAAAGGTGAAGGACCGGATTGTGGAATATCTGGCCGTGCAGGCGCGCACCAATAAGCTGAAAGGGCCGATCCTTTGCCTTGTTGGCCCGCCGGGCGTGGGGAAGACATCGCTGGGCCGCTCGATCGCCAAGGCGACAGGGCGTGAGTTCATCCGTCAATCTTTGGGCGGCGTGCGCGATGAGGCCGAAATTCGGGGCCATCGGCGGACCTATATCGGCTCGCTGCCGGGCAAGATTGTGACCAACCTGAAAAAGGCTGGCACCATGAACCCGCTCTTCCTGCTCGATGAAATTGACAAGCTGGGGCAAGATTTCCGGGGCGATCCCGCGTCGGCGCTGCTGGAAGTGCTTGATCCCGAACAGAACAGCAAGTTCCAAGACCATTATCTGGAAACCGATGTGGACTTGTCGGACGTGATGTTCGTCACCACGGCAAACTCGCTCAACCTTCCACAGCCGTTGCTCGACCGAATGGAGATCATCCGGCTGGAAGGCTATACCGAAGATGAGAAGGTTGAGATTGCCCAACGCCACCTGATTGCAAAGCAAATTGAAGCCCATGGCCTGAAAAAGGGCGAATTTACCCTGACGGAGGCCGGCTTGCGCAATTTGGTGCGGCTCTACACCCGTGAAGCGGGCGTGCGGACGTTGGAGCGCGAAATTGCGAAGCTTGCGCGCAAGGCGCTGCGCCGCATTCTGGAAGGCAAAGCCAAGACTGTTGAAATCACGCCTGACAATCTGGCTGATTTTGCGGGTGTGCCGAAGTATCGCTTTGGCGTTGGCGAAGAGGAAAACCAGATTGGGGCGGTCACAGGTCTGGCCTGGACCGAAGTGGGCGGCGAATTGCTGACGATTGAAGCAGTGACCGTGCCCGGCAAAGGCATCGTCAAAACGACGGGCAAGCTGGGCGATGTGATGACTGAGTCGATCCAAGCCGCGATGAGCTTTGTGAAGGCACGTGCACCGGGCTATGGCATCAAGCCCAGCGTGTTCCAGCGCAAGGACATCCACATCCACTTGCCCGAAGGTGCTGTGCCCAAAGATGGGCCTTCGGCCGGCATTGGCATGGTGACAGCGATGGTTTCTACGCTCACCGGCGTGCCCGTGCGTCGCGAAGTCGCCATGACAGGTGAAGTCACATTGCGTGGCCGCGTGCTGCCGATTGGTGGGTTGAAGGAAAAGCTGCTTGCCGCGCTGCGCGGTGGCATCACCACGGTCCTCATTCCGGCAGAGAATGAGAAAGACCTCGCTGAGATTCCTGAGAATGTGAAGCAGGGGTTAACCATTTTGCCCGTGCATCATGTCGATGAGGTGCTCGGCATTGCCTTGGCAGGGCCACTTGAGCCAATTGAATGGTCAGAGGCAGATGAACTGGCGGCCCAACCGCCTGCGACACCCCCTCAAGGCGATGTGGTGCGCCATTAATTTGGTCGACGAATCGGGCCCGCGCGATTGGTAAAATTGCGTGGGCCTTTGTTAAATTTCGACATTATACCGTTTTTACAACCTGTTACGGCCAATTTGGTGTCAAAAAACGACTAAATCATGGTCTTGACGCGAGTCGAGCACCGAATTTCTTTTGACAGGCGGCCTGTGCGTGGCATTACTCGCAACACGGCTTTCTGCCGAAAATACAAATACGCTCAACACTCGACGAGGGGGTTTCCTAATGAACAAGCAAGATCTGATCGCAGCTGTCGCTGAAGCATCTGGCCTGACGAAAGCTGATGCCAGCAAGGCTGTGGAAGGCGTTTTTGACGCCATCACGGGCGCTCTGAAGAAGGGCGACGAAGTTCGTCTGGTTGGCTTCGGCACGTTTGCCGTTTCGAAGCGCAAGGCTTCGACGGGCCGCAACCCGCGCACGGGCGCCCCGATGCAGATCAAGGCCTCTTCGCAGCCGAAGTTCAAGGCTGGCAAGGGCCTGAAGGACGCCGTCAACTAAGACGCGCTTTCCTTTTAGGAAAAAAACGGCGGGCGGTGCTTGAAAAAGCGCCGCCCGTCTTGTTTTGCGTGAACGGCTTCGCTAGGGGCAGTCGCTCATGGCGTGGGCGCGTAGCTCAGCGGTAGAGCACACCCTTCACACGGGTGGGGTCACAGGTTCAATCCCTGTCGCGCCCACCACGCCGTTATCGTATAAAAACAGTTAGTTACTGGGCTTGGCCGGCCGTTTCAGCGCGCCCAATCGCGGGGCGTTTTGCAGTTCAGCACGATGGCGAATGGCCGAGCGCAAATCTTCTCGCATCTGATGTACCGACGCAATGACAGGGCCCATTGCCACGCCCAGATCCACCAGCACGGCTTCTGACAATTGCAGAGAGCTTTCCAACGTTTCGGGCACGGCATCACTGGCCCCTGCACGATAAAGTTCAGCCGCGTGGCTGGTGTCGCGGGCACGGGCCACAATTGTTAGATCAGGGTAATCCGCCCGCAGCTGGCGGATGAGGCGTGCGGCCTGCACATGATCATCCATGGTCATAACAACAGCGCGCGCGCGGTCTAGGCCGAGCCGCTCGAGCGATTGCCGCCGCCTCGCATCCAGAAATTGCACTGGCTTGCCTTCGCGTCGGGCGCGCGTGACTGTATCAATATCGCCCTCTGCTGCCACCCAAGGCTGATTGTGCGCGTCAAGCATCGCCGCGACCATCCGGCCGACACGCCCAAAGCCAACGATGATTGTGCGCCCGTCGGGGGGAATTGGCTGGTCGTCCTGAAGTGCGTTGAGGTGGCCAGCTTCAATGCGCGCGGCAACCAATCGGCCAAGCTTGGCAAGCAGCGGGGTGATGGTCAGCCCAAGGGCCGTTGCAACCTGCCAAAAGCCAGCCGTTTGCGGATCAATAATCGCGATTTGGGCTGCGGCGCCCAAGACAATCAGAGTGGTTTCCGACGGGCTGCCCATCAGAACGCCCACTTCAGCGGCAACGCCTTTACGGACGCCATTGAGGCGCAACAGGCCTGCGGTAACGCCGAATTTGATGACGACCACGCCGGTGAGGGCCAGCAAGATCATTGGCCAGTCATGCATTAGCCGGGTGAGGTCGAGGCTCATACCAACGGTAATGAGGAAAATACCCAGCGCGAGTCCCCGAAAGGGCAGAACAACGCTTTCGACTTCGCTGCGATAGGCCGTTTCCGCAATTAATAGTCCTGCAACCAGCGCGCCAAGAAGCGAGGAAAGACCTGCCCAAAGCGTCATCAAGCTAGAGAGGATGACCACCAATAGCGTGGCCGACAGGAAAAGCTCGGGGCTTTTTGTTCGCGCAGCCTGCGCAAACAAACGCGGCAGACCAAAGCGCCCCACCAGCATCATCACGACAAGTGTTGCGCCGCCTGTCAAAAGAATATGGCTAAAATCGACAAGCCCAGCACTCGCGCCAGCCAGCGATCCGAGCAGAAAGACAATTGGGACCAGCGCCAAATCTTCAAACAACAGCATGCCAAAGGCATTGCGCCCCACGGCCCCTGATGTGCCTGTAATGGGAATGACGAGTGCTGTTGACGAGAGGGCGAGGGCAATTCCAAGGCCAAAGGCCGCGCGACTATCCTGACCAAAGGCAATGAGCGCGAGGGCAATTAGCAGGCCCGCGCCAAAAAGCTGGGCGGCGCCAACGCCAAAGACAAGGCGGCGCATTGATTTCAACCGCGCGAAAGAAAGTTCGAGCCCAATCGAAAAGAGCAGCAGGACAATGCCAAATTCTGCAAAGGGTTCGATCACCTGTTTGTTGGTGATGGTGAAAGCGGTGATCCAGGGGAGAGCTTCGCTCAGGCGAACCAGACCATAAGGGCCAACCAGAACACCAATAAGAATAAAGCCGATAACCGGCGTAATCCGAAAGCGAGCAAAGGCTGGGATAACAAGGCCAGCCGCCCCCAAGATAACAAGGGCATCACGCAATGCGGTGGTGTCTGCATTCAAGGCCATGGCCCAAGCTTAGGCCGGCTTGGCGGTTTTGTCAGGGCAGGAGCATAAAAAAAGGCCGGTCGCGCAGGCAACCGGCCTCTTTTGTGGAGATGGTGGGCTTAAATTAGGCCCAAGCGGCCATTTCCTTTTCCAGATTGGCACGGATGGCTTCGAAAAATTGCTCCGTTGTCATCCAGGCTTGATCGGGGCCGATCAGAATTGCCAAATCCTTTGTCATATGGCCGCTTTCCACAGTCTGGATGCAGACGCGTTCCAGCGTTTCGGCAAAGCGCGTGACATCAGGCGTGCCATCGAACTTACCGCGATAGATCAAGCCGCGGGTCCACGCGAAGATCGACGCAATTGGGTTGGTCGAGGTCGCCTTGCCCTGCTGGTGCATACGATAGTGGCGCGTTACCGTGCCGTGCGCGGCTTCTGCTTCCACCGTCTTGCCATCGGGCGTCATCAGAACCGAGGTCATCAAGCCCAGCGAACCAAAGCCCTGCGCGACCTGATCCGACTGCACGTCGCCATCATAATTCTTACACGCCCAAACAAATTTGCCGCTCCACTTGAGGGCAGAGGCCACCATGTCGTCAATCAGGCGATGTTCGTAAACAATGCCCGCTTCTTCAAACTTGGTCTTGAACTCAGCCTCATAGACTTCTTGGAAAAGATCCTTGAAGCGGCCGTCATAGGCCTTGAGAATGGTGTTCTTGGTCGAAAGATAGACCGGCCAGCCAAGGCCAAGGCCGTAATTCATCGACGCACGCGCAAAGTCGCGGATCGAATCGTCGAGGTTGTACATGGCGAGCGCCACGCCTGAAGACGGGTAGTGGAAGACTTCTTCGTCAATCTTTTCGCCATTATCGCCATCCCACACCAAGCGCAGCTTGCCCGGGCCGGGGACGAGGAAGTCCGTGGCGCGATATTGGTCACCAAAGGCGTGACGGCCAACCACAATGGGGTCCGTCCAGCCCGGGATCAGCCGGGGAACGTTTTTGATGACAATCGGTTCGCGGAACACAACGCCGCCCAAGATGTTGCGGATCGTGCCATTGGGCGATTTCCACATCTTCTTGAGGCTGAATTCTTCGACGCGCGCTTCATCAGGCGTGATGGTCGCGCACTTTACAGCAACGCCATATTGTTTGGTCGCGTTGGCTGCATCAATGGTGATCTGGTCGTTCGTCTCGTCGCGCTTCTCGACTGAAAGATCATAATATTTCAGATCAATATCGAGATAGGGCAGGATCAGCTTTTCGCGGATCCACTGCCAAATGATACGAGTCATTTCATCGCCGTCCATCTCGACGACGGGGGTTATTACTTTAATCTTGGACATAGTGTGTTCTTTCCCCGGGGACTTGGTCGCGGATGGCCTTAGGGCGGGAAATCGCGTCAATCAACTGCTCTCATTGTCTCAGGCGCTTCCTGCCTCTATGATAGGCATATGACAGAACATGATCAGGCCGTCGCTGCGGGCGAGGGCGTTAAATGGAGCTGGCCCTCGGTGCACCCGGAAGGCCGTAAATTTGCCTTGATTGCGGCGGGTGTGACGATTGCGCTCGCCTTGATGGGCTGGACCTTCTTTGCATGGCTTTTTGTTGGCCTGACTTTGTGGATCCTCGCTTTCTTTCGCGATCCCATTCGCAGCGTCCCGCAAGGGGCGGATCTGGTGGTTGCACCTGCCGATGGCATGGTGACGCTGATCCGCCATGTCCCGCCGCCGCGGGAATTGGTGGGCGAGGATGGCCTTGCTGATGCACCCATGATCCGTGTTTCGATTTTTATGAGCGTCTTTGACGTCCATATTAACCGCGCGCCAATTGCCGGCACGATTCGGAAAATTGAATATATTGCGGGCAAATTTCTCAATGCGGATTTGGATAAGGCCAGCGAAGATAATGAGCGCCAGCATTTCCTGATCGAGCGGGCCGATGGCGTAAAAATTGGCTTTACACAAATTGCCGGGCTTGTGG
>JBEDNE010000170.1:0-3779 GCA_041170745.1 Pseudomonadota bacterium | reverse complement strand
TTCTTGGTCCCACCCGCCCATTGGCATTTGTGCGCGCTCAATGTCTTCCCGGCTCATCCCCGCAAAGAAGTTATAGCCCGCGTTAAAGGCACGGACATGATCGAGGCACAGCCATTGCCATTGGCCCGGCCCATCGGGTCCCGGCGCAGGGCCGGATGGATCAGGCGCGCGAAACTCCCCCGGCTCAGGACAGCCGGGCCGATTGCACGGGCGGGGCTGGCCCGCCATGCGGCCATGAAATTTGTCGTGCCGTCGTGCGCCGCTGTCGCTCATTCCGCCCGCCAGCGAAATTGGAGTTGATGGCCCACAGGTGCCGGCCCCCAATCTGCCAGCAAGGCACGCGCACGCGCCAGCATGGCTGCAACGCGCCCATCATCCAAATCTGGCACAGGAACATGGGAGGCCGCACAGCCTGATTCGGCCAGATGGCGTGTCCCGTCCACATCGGTCCCGCCCGACCAAAGCGCGGCCTCGACAGATTCGACGATCCGTTCTGCCTGCAGCAACATAACAATTGACGCATCGGGCACGTCAGCCCGCTTGGCGCTGGCATGCCCCGCCGCTTTGGCAAGCTCTTGCACCTCATCCGGGCTGATGCCGCTGGCAATCATCCCCCAAAAGCCATGGGTTAGGCCCAGTGTTTCCTCGACAATGAAATGCACAGCATCATGCGGCACCGGCCCTTTTTTGGGAAAGCGCGTTTCCGCTTTGCTGCCATCGGCGCGCACGATCACGATTTGATCATCGGCCATGCCTTTGGTGATTGTCACATCCATAGCTTCCCCATGGCGCGAGACTTGCTAGAAGAAAAGACATGACAGACCGCCCCATCGAATCCGAAATCACCCAGCGCCTGACACAGGCCTTTGCGCCAACGCACCTCATCGTCAGCAACGACAGTGCAAAACACCATGGGCATTTGGGCGATGATGGATCCGGTGAAAGCCATTTTTCGGTGGACATTGAATCAGCCGCCTTTGCGGGGATTGGTCGATTAGAACGCCAGCGCATGGTGAATCGGGCGCTGGGGGATTTGCCCGGTCAGCGCGTCCATGCGCTTGCCATTCGTGCACGTGCGCCGGGCGAATAAGGAGAGCCAGAGATGAAACACCCCGTTGAAGGCACGCTGCTTCCGGTGACGCATGATTTGGGGGCGTTTAAGGTCCGCCGCGTTCTCCCCGCGCGCGGCCTGACCATGGTTGGGCCCTTTTGCTTTGTTGACCAATTTGGGCCGGGCCATTTTGATGTGGGCCAAGGCATGGACGTGCGCCCGCACCCCCATATTGGCCTGTCCACCGTGACCTATTTGTTTGAAGGTGCAATTGACCACCGCGATTCGCTGGGCAGCTTTGCCACCATCCATCCCGGTGCGGTCAATTTGATGACGGCGGGCAAAGGCATTGTGCATTCCGAGCGATCCCCTCAGGCTGAACGCGACGCAGGCGGCCCCATGTATGGAATGCAGACATGGCTGGCCCTGCCCGATGGCAAAGAAGAAATTGATCCCGCTTTTGAACAAGTTGCCGCTAACCAGCTTCCCATTCTGACGGCGCCGGGGGTTTCGGCCCGTGTCATCATGGGCAGCCTCTGGGGGCAGACTGCGCCCACCACCTGCCATGTGCCAACCATTTATGCAGATATTGTGCTGGAAGCGGGCGGGTCTGTTCCGATTGACGCCGAGGCGGATGAACGCGCCTTGATGCTGGTGGGCGGCAGTGGCGAAATTTCAGGCGAGGAGATGGAGCCCTATACGCTCTATGTCCTGCGCCCCGGTGTCATGGGCACGCTCACCTCAAAATCTGGCGGGCGGATCATGCTGATGGGTGGACAGGATTTTCCAACGGCACGACGCGTATGGTGGAATTTTGTGTCCTCGCGGCAAGACCGGATCGATCAGGCTGTGATGGATTGGACCGAAGGGCGCTTCCCCAAAGTGGACAATGACCCGGAATTTATCCCACTGCCCGAAACGCCCCTGACCAACAGCGACCCAATTTAAGCGATGCCCACGCCCCATCGCCTCCACCTATCCACGGGTGTTGAGCTGGACGTCTGGACCACAGGCAATCCCGCCAACCCGCCCCTTCTCTTTCTCCATGGCTTTCCCGAATCGCACCGGACATGGCGGCACCAAATGGCGGGGCTGGCGGATCGCTTTTACTGCATCGCGCCGGACCAGCGCGGCTATGCCCGGTCAGACAAACCGGCTGATGTGGACGCCTATCGCGTGCCCATATTAGTCGCCGATGTGTTGGCGGTGGCAGATGCACTGGGCATCGCACAATTTACGTTGGTGGGGCATGATTGGGGCGGGGCTGTGGCGTGGGCGACAGCTCTGAAACATCCAGACCGGGTGATGCGCCTTATCCAGTGCAATGCGGCACACCCTTATGTCTTTCAACGCACACTGGTTTTTGATCCGGCACAACGCGCCGCGTCGCAATATATTAGTGAATTTCGCGATCGCGATATTGAAGGCGAAGTCGCAGAAAAGGGCGTCGCATGGTTCTTTGAAGATCGCTTTGCCAAAATCAGCGGTGGCGCAATCAGTGCCACCGACCGTGCGGCCTATATTGATGAATGGAGCCAGCCCGGTGCGCTTCGGGGTATGCTCAACTGGTATCGGGCATCGCCCCTGCACGTGCCAGCAATCGACGCGCCCGCCATCAGCACGCCCTTTTTGGATGCGCCCTTTCCTCAGCTTGCCATGCCCGTGCTGGTGATCTGGGGGTTGAAGGATGAAGCCTTGCTGCCCTGCCAATTAGACGGCCTCGATACGCACATCCCCAATCTGACAATCATCCGCGTTGCAGATGCTGGCCACTTCATCCCTTGGGAACAGCCCGAGGCTGTGACGAAAGCCATGCGGGGCTGGCTGGCTTAGACCAGTCGGCGGAAAGATGGGCTCCAGCTCAAGGCCGGAGCACATGCCCGGCCAGCAGATCAATAGGCGTCCCAATGTGCTCCGGGCTTGACCCGGAGCCCACCAGAGCACGGCTTGGGCCTAAGTCAGCGATGGAGCACCGCCTGCGCTCCGGGCTTGACCCGGAGCCCAATTGCATCGCCCTACGCCGCCCCTGCCACCCATGTCAGCATTGCGCCATGCGCATGGACATGGGCCAAGGTTTCCGTAACGCCCGTCCCCGGCCAGCAGCGCAAGCGCAGTTCAGCCAGAGGCGCGCCTTGGGTTTGGAACTCAAGACTTAACCATGCAAGCGGACGTGCCGGCGTGGCGCGGGCACCCGCTGCCTCAATCATATCGCGCACCGCCATGCGCTGTTCTTCGGTAAAATATTGGAGCGCGATGGAGTGGTAGATCACGCGCGTCCGGCCTTCAGCCTGTTGTTCAGCCAACAAGGGTTCCAACAAGTCCATCGCATTCCCTTTGACCAAAGGCGGCGGTGTGTTCTGCGCCATGGCAATGGCCGTTTGCGTGCGCGTCATCCGATCCCGCTGATCAGGCCAGCTATAGGCCATCAGGCGATCGGCGATGGCCGCGTCCGTCACATCAAGCGGGTTCAGATCAATCCCGAGTCGGTCTGCCACAATCACATCGGACACATCCGGGTCTGCCCCCATCCAATCCGGCATGAGTTGTAAGGGCGATCGTAAATCGCCTGCGACCACGCCACCCAGACGATAGCCAAAATGATCCATATTGAGGTTAAGGCCAGCGCTCGCCCCAATTTCAATCCATTCCATGCGCGGGCCAAAGCGGCGCGCAATGCGCATCATGCCGGGCCATAAGGCCGCCGCCCGACCCACCTCATTGGTCTGTG
>JBEDNE010000169.1:0-2839 GCA_041170745.1 Pseudomonadota bacterium | reverse complement strand
ATTGGGCACTGCCCATGGTTTCATCAGATGTAATCTTATGGCCCATCTGAGTTAGCAGGCGGACGGTATCGGGGTTGAAATTGGGCTCAACACGCAAGGTATCACTAGCATCCTGGAAGATGCGCGGCTGGTGCGTCGCCTCTTCCACGTTCAACCCATAATCGACCACATTCACCACAATTTGCAACACCGTATCAATGATCGTGCTGCCGCCTGGTGTGCCCGTTACCAACCAAGGCTTGCCATCCTTCAGCACCATTGTTGGCATCATGGTCGAGAGCATCCGCTTGCCCGGCGCCATGGAGTTGAGCGGCAGTGGCCCGCCTTCGCGCAGCGCGCGCACTGTGGCTTCATGGCTGAAATTGTTCATTTGGTTATTGAGCAACACGCCCGTGCCCGCAATCATCACGCCCGAGCCGAAATCCGCGCCCAGCGTATAAGTCGTTGAAACGACATTGCCCTCGGCATCCGCCACCGAGAAATGCGTGGTCGAAGGGCTTTCAAACTTCATCGGATCCCCCCGGCCCAACAGCTTGACGGGCTGAGCCTTATTGGGATCAATTTGCTTGGCGCGGCTTGCCCCATAGGCTTTTGAAATAAAGCCATTGATTGGCATCGACACGAAATCGCTATCGCCAAGGACTTGATAGCGGTCGGCATAAGCCATCTTCATCGCTTCAGCCATGATATGGAGCGACTGGGCAGAACCAGCGCCACTGGACTTAAGGTCAAAATGTTCAAGAATGTTGAGCATATTGAGCAGCGTTGCCCCACCCGCGCTGGCCGGGGGCGCGGTCACCACCTCTAGCCCGCGATAGCTGCCCCGCAGCGGCTGGCGCTCAACAGCTTTGTAATTGGCAAGATCTGCGAGCGTGATGATGCCGCCATGCGCTTTCATATCTGCGGCAAACCGCTCGGCCACCGGGCCTTTGTAAAAGCCATCTGCCCCGCGCGCGGCAATCAGCTCGAGCGTCCAAGCAAGGTCAGGCTGTTTGATAATTTCCCCGGCGCGATACAGCGTGCCATCGGGCTTATAATAGGTTGCAAGGGCTGCTGCGCTGGTCGACAGCCGCTCTTTGCCCCACTCAAAAACAAAGGCTTCGTCGGGCGTCAGCGGAATACCGTCGCGCGCCAAAGCAATGGCTGGCGCCACAACATCAGCCCATGCCAATTTGCCATAGCGCTTATGCGCCATGTACAGCCCTGCCACAGTGCCCGGCACGGATGGAGCAAGATAGCCTTTGCTGGCTTGGGCCGTTTCCTTGCCCGCGCTATCGACATAAAGGCGCAGCTTTGCGGCCCGTGGCGCGATGGAGCGGAAATCAAAAAAGACGAACTCTCCGGACTTGGCATCACGCACCAGCATGAAGCCATCGCCGCCAATATTGCCTGCGCGCGGCAGTGTGACGGCCAGCGCAAAGCCAATTGCGACGGCGGCATCCACAGCATTGCCGCCTTTGCGCAAAATGCCTGCACCAACGCGTGAGGCCATGGCATTTTGGGAAACGACCATGCCCTTTTCCCCCACCACAGGGGAATGAATACTGGGATATTCCAGCAGTTGTTTTTTCTGGGCCAGCGCAGGCTGCAGCGTCAGGCCCAACGCCACCGCAAAGCCAAAAGTGACGCGCGCCATGCGCGCCAATATCTGTTTCATTCCTGCTCTTCCCCCTTTTAAGCGTCTTGCGTCATCACGCAGTGCGCGGCGCGCTCGGCACTGCCCATCGCATAGGTCCAGCCCAACATGCCATGGCCAATATTCACAGTGACGCCCGGCGCAACATTTTGAATAATTGGTAAAGAATTGGCGGTCATGGGGCGAATGCCAGCCCAGATTGATTTGGGCGCATCATAATCTGCAGCGTCTGGAAAGGCAGCTTTGGCGCTATTCACCATCTGGGCAAGCCGCTGCTTTTTTGGCGTTGCATCCCATTCCCCCAGTTCTGCCAACCCGGCGACGCGGATGGCGCCATTGAGCGGACAAAGAACCAATTTGCGGGAGACGTCCGTAATACTCGTCTTGGGCGGATGGGCGCCCATTGGTGCTGTGATGGAATAGCCCTTCATCGGCATCAGCGCATCACACAAGCCGAAACGTTGGACGAGCTGGCGAGAGCCAAGTCCAGCGCAGATCACGACATGATCGGCATGGAATTCTTCGCCCGCAGCAGAGACCAACACCGGCTGGGTGACGCTGGGGCGGATTTCAGCCACGCGCACCCCCGATTGAAATGTCACGCCATAGGATTTTGTCAGCACCTCCAACAGCGCGCCACAGAAACGATGGGGATCGCCAAGCTCATCCTCTGGCGAATAGATTGCCCCCACAAAATCATCACCATAAGCGGACAAGGCTGGTTCAACAGCCAGCGCCTCTTGTCGGGTCAAAACCTGTTGTTGGGCGCCATGCGCCGCCTTTAGCCGCGCCATGGTAACTGCGCCTGCAAAACCTGCTTTATCTGTATAAAGATGCAGCTTGCCCGGCGCATCATGGGCGAAATCAAGCGGGTGTTGGGCAAGCAAATCATGCAGTGCTATGCGTGATTCCAGCCCGAGCGCCAGACCAGCGAGCGTTGAATCCAACGCCCGGTCGCGCGTACAATTGCGCAAAAAGCGCAGCAGCCAGCCAAGATAATGCGGATCGACGCTGGGCTTTAAACGAAACACCGGATCCAACCCCAGCGCGAGCGCGGGCATATGGCGCAGCAATTTGGGCGTCGCCAGCGCATCGGTATAGGCATAGCTCAATTGCGCGCCATTGGCGAAGGACGCCCCTTGGCCGACGCCGGACGCTTGATCGACCAGAGTGACCGCAAAGTCACGCCGCGCAAGCGCATAG
>JBEDNE010000168.1:0-9028 GCA_041170745.1 Pseudomonadota bacterium | reverse complement strand
GACACACTGCACGGGCGCGGGGCATGAGCCTCTCCATTCGTGTCGCAACGCGCGATGATCTGCCACTGATTGCCCAATTCATCCGCGCATTGGCGGATTATGAGAAGCTGCTCCACGAGGTGCGCTTTGATGAGGCTGTGCTTGCCGATAAGCTGTTCGGCGCGCGGCCCTATGCCGAAGTGCTGATTGGCGAAATTGATGGCAGCCCCCAAGGCTTTGCGCTGTTCTTTCACAATTTCTCCACCTTTGAAGGCAAGCCGGGCATTTATCTCGAAGACTTGTTTGTGAACCCGCAAGCGAGGGGTAGCGGGCTGGGCACGGCGCTTCTCGCGCGACTGGCGCAACTGGCGGTTGAGCGCGATTGTGCGCGGCTGGAATGGTCGGTGCTCGATTGGAACGAACCTTCGATTGGCTTTTACAAAGCCTTGGGTGCAAAGCCGATGGACGAATGGACCGTCTTTCGGCTGGATGGCGCGGCACTGACAGGGCTCGCCGCCCGCGCTTGAACGTAGGCCAGACGACCCCATTTATGCCCCATGCCAGCGGCAACACCCCGCTGAGGTGAGATAAAAGATGATTGACGTTCGCCCCTTTGCCAGCCTTGGCCATGCGGATCATGGCTGGCTGAATGCCCGCCACCATTTTTCCTTTGCCAATTATCATGACCCGGCCCGCATGGGTTGGGGCGCGATCCGCGTCTGGAATGATGACCAAATTGCCCCGGAAACTGGCTTTCCGCCGCATGGCCATGCCAATATGGAAATCATCACCTATGTCCGCACTGGCGCGATCAGCCATCGCGACAGCCTGGGCAATGCCGGCCGCACCCCGGGCGGCGATGTCCAAGTGATGAGTGCCGGAACAGGCATTCAACACGCAGAATATAATCTGGAAGGCGAAGAGACCACGCTCTTCCAGATATGGGTGCTGCCCGATGCCCAAGGCGGCGCGCCATCTTGGGGCCAACGCGCCTTTCCCAAGGGAGACCGCGCAGGCCAATGGGTGACACTGGCCAGCGGGCAAGGCGACGGCGATGCCCTGCCCATTCGCGCGGATGCCCGCGTGTTGGGCGCGACGCTGAAAGCCGGGGAAAGCCTAAGCCTGAGCGTTGACCCCGCCCGGCACCTTTACCTTGTCCCCGCGACAGGCGCTGTCACCATCAATGGCGTGGCCGCCCACGCCCGCGATGGGGTAGCGATTACGGGCGAGACTGACCTGACCATTCACGCCGTGGACGAGGCGGAACTGGTGCTGGTCGACGCCCGCTAATTACCCCGTGCGATAATCCGCAATAATATCCCCACAGGCGCGAAGTTCTTCCTCATGGCTGACTTCGCGCCAGCTTTCCCGCAGGGCTTCTGCTTCCCATTGCTGCATGGCAGGATGGGCCAGAATATGGTCCACCCATGCTTGGCCGGAAGGGCCAACATCCAGCCCATAGGTCCGCACGCGAAACGCAACGGGCGCGAAAAAGGCATCTGCCGCGCTAAATTGGGCGCCCGCCAGATAAGGCCCGCCAAAGCGCGACAGCCCTTCGGTCCATAACTCCGCAATCCGCGCGACATTGGCCTTCAACGCATTTGACATGGGCTTGGGCCGCACGCGCACGCCGACATTCATCGTGCAATCATTGCGCAAAGCAGAAAAGCCCGAATGCATTTCTACCACCGCGCATTGGGCCCATGCCCGCGCATCTGCGTCCTCAGGCCAGACGGCGGGGTGGCGATCCGCCAGATAGAGCGTGATGCCAAGGCTATCGTAAATCGTCCGCCCTTCATGCTGCAGCACGGGCACTTGGCCCGTGGGCGAAAAGGCCCGGAAATCCTGATAATTATTGGGCTTGAGAAACGGCTCTAACCGATCTTCAAACGACAGGCCCAGCGCCTTCATCAACAGCCATGGCCGCAGGCTCCAGCTTGAATAATTCCGGTTTGCCGTGATTAGGACATAACGCATTTTACACCTCCAGCCCAATCGGGCGATCGAGATCAGCTTCAATATAGCGCGCGGCGCGCCAATAATGAAAAGCGGCCCACACATAGAGCAAAGCCGCTGACGCAATCGCCAAGGCCAGCCCTTCGCCATTATTACCCGTGACCCCGGTATAATGATCGCTCATCGCGCCAATCAAAACCGGGCCAAGCCCGCCGCCGACCAGCGAGTAAATAAGGTTGCCAAAGGCAGAACCTGTGGCGCGCATCCGGGGATGCAGCATATTTTGAAACGTCCCAAAAGTCGGCCCAAAATAGCTATATTGAAACAAGGCCGCCAACCCAACCAACGCAATCGCAGAGACGGCATTGGTCTGGGCCATCGCCAAAAGCAGCAGCGGCACGGCGATGACGAAGCACATGGCCGGCAGCAGCGCATAGCCCCGGCGATTTGTTTTGGCCCAGCGATCCACCAACAGCCCCGAGCCAATAATGCTGATTGAGGCAGGCAGTGCCGCGACAAAGCCTGATACCAGCCCTGCCTCCAACAGCGAAAAGCCAAATCGCCGCATAAAATAAGCGGCAATAAAGGCATTAATTCCATACCCAATCAGCGCCGCAATGGCCGAGCCTGCCAACATATGCCGCATGGTCGGCCATGTCAGGTAGCGCGCAATAACGGCCTTCATGGGCGGGACAGCATCATCCACGGGCACATCATCAAATTGCCCACGCACCGGCTCTGCCACATAAATATGGACCAGCCCGGCCAAGATAATCCCCGGCACAGCCGCGGCGAACAAGGCCATTTGCCAGCCATAGGCTTGGGCAATGAGCGACCCGCCAGCAGCCCCAATAAACGCGCCTAAAGGCGGGGCCAAATGCAGCGTGGCAAGCGCTGAAGCCCGCTTGTGCGGCGGAAAATAATCAGACACCAAGGAATTGGTTGAGGGAAGGCCCACAGCCTCCCCCACCCCCACACTCATCCGTGCGACCAGCAACTGTGCAAAGCTGCTGGCCAAACCTGTGGCCGCTGTCGCCAGCGACCAGAAAAAGGTGCCAATGGCCACCAAAGTCAGCCGCCGCACCCGCTCTGCCAACCGCGCCACAAACAGCCCCAGCACCACATTGAGCACGGCAAAGGCCAAGCCGTTGACAAGACCAATCTGCACATCGCTGAGGCCAAAATCGGCTTTGATCGGCTCAACCAGCACATTCATGATGATGCGATCGACAAAGCCTATCACCGCAATGGCAGTCAGCAATGTCAGCGCCAGCGCGGGGGACGCCCGCCGCCGCCATTTTATGTCAGGCAAATCACTCTCCGGTTTTTTGCCCTTGTGACGTGCCGAGGCCGCCTGTGGCAAGCCCCGACCTATCAATCAGATAAGATAGTGCGCCGTTGTTTTGGCCCGCACCTCATCCGCGGTGACACCGGGCGCCATTTCCATCAGCCGGAACGGCGATTGATGGTCTGGCCGCTGGAACACCGCCAAGTCCGTAATGATCATATCGACCACATTTTTGCCCGTTAGCGGCAGCGTACAGGCTGGAATAAACTTCGGGCTGCCATCCTTGGCAGTATGCTCCATCACCACGATGATCTTTTTGACACCGGCAACAAGGTCCATCGCGCCGCCCATGCCCTTGATCATCTTGCCCGGGATCATCCAATTGGCAATGTCGCCGCCTTCGGAAATCTCCATCGCGCCCAGCACAGTCAGGTCGATGTGCCCGCCGCGGATCATCGCGAAGCTCTGCGCGCTATCAAAATAGGCGCTTTGCGGCAGCTCACTAATCGTCTGCTTACCCGCATTAATCAGATCAGCATCTTCCTCGCCCTCATAAGGGAACGGCCCAATGCCGAGCATGCCGTTTTCTGATTGCAGCGTCACAGTGATGTCCTTGGGCACATGGTTGGCGACCAAAGTCGGGATGCCAATGCCAAGGTTTACGTAAAAGCCATCTTGCAGCTCCTTGGCCGCGCGCGCCGCCATTTCGTCCCGAGTCCAGCTCATAAGGCGGCCTCCTTCTGGCGGGTGGTTCGGAACTCAATCTTCTTGTCATAAGGCGCACCCAGCACGAGGCGCTGCACATACACGCCGGGCAGGTGAATGCTATCGGGATCAAGGCTGCCAATGGGCACAATTTCTTCCACTTCGACCACGCAGATTTTGCCGCAGGTGGCGGCGGGCAGATTGAAATTGCGGGCAGTTTTGCGGAACACCAGATTGCCGCTTTCATCGGCCTTCCACGCCTTTACAATGGCCAAGTCCGCAAAAATCCCGCGTTCCAAGATGTAATCCTGCCCGTCGAAATTCTTCACCTCTTTGCCATCGGCCACTGCCGTGCCAACGCCCGTTTTGGTGTAAAAACCGGGAATGCCCGCACCCCCTGCCCGCATCCGCTCTGCAAGCGTGCCTTGAGGGCAGAATTCCACCTCCAGCTCGCCTGCCAGATATTGCCGTTCAAATTCCTTATTCTCGCCCACATAAGAAGAGATCATCTTCTTAATCTGCCGCGTGCGCAGCAGCTTACCCAGCCCCTCGCCATCAATGCCGGCATTGTTGGACGCGACTGTCAGCCCCTGAACGCCGCTATCGACAATCGCATCAATCAGCCGTTCCGGAATGCCGCACAGGCCAAAGCCGCCCGCCGCAATCAACATATCATCGCGCAACACGCCCGAAAGCGCGGCGGCAGCACTGGGAAAGAGTTTGTTCATGGTGGACGAGTCTCCTTACCCCACCACCATAGCAATGCTGCACTGCAGCGCAATGTTGCAGTGCATCAAAAACAGCCTGCGCTCGGGCGGAAGTGGAGGAAGTTGAGGGCCTAGCGCCTTGGAAACAGGGGGGTCCCCTAAAAGCCCCGAATGCGCGGCTGGGGCAGGCTATCGGGGTCAGCCCTTTCGGCCTCTGCGCCCCAATCTGTGCGCTGCCCGTCTTCGCTATGCCCCAAGACGGGCTGTTCCCCCGCGTTCTCAGGTGCCTGCCCTGTGTCGTCATCCACCGCACCGTCCCAGCCATCCTCATCCTCATCCTCATCCTCATCCGCGTCCCCTGCGTCTTGCAGCGATGGGGATGCAGGCGGCCGGGGGGTGGGCGTGTCTGGCTCTGCGCCAAAGAGCCGGTCCATCAACTGGTTGAGCATACGGCGCAGCAGCAGGGGCGCGCCATCAGGCTTTTCCTCAATGCTTTCAACGCGGTCTAGCCAAGGGCCATAGCGAGCGGGATCACGATAGCGCAGCAGGAACATGGTCAGCCGTTCATCATAATGGCGGCGTTCCCCCACTTGTTCCCCTTGATAGAAAACGGGCTGAGCCACGCCGTAAATGGCGCGGGATAAGGCGGCTTCTGACAAGCGGCTAATGCCCACTTCCAAGGCCGCTTCCCACGCCATGCGGAAGGATTTGGCTTCCGCGCGAATTTTCAGCGCATAGGCCGAGGACACGCTTTTCCCGACGGCACGGGCGGCGTGTTCCACACAGCCCGTTGCGGCCAGCGCCTCGATAAAGCGTTCCTGCCGCTCTGGCGTCCAGCCATCATGGCGGAAGCGCAGGTGAACATGATCGAACGCGAAGGGGTTTTCCTCATCGGACAAAAGCGGCTGCTCTGTGCGCGATAAGGGCGCGGCAAAGGGAAGCTCTGGCTCTTCGGGGGGATCAAGGGGAGTGTCAGATGGTGTGTGCATCTGACAGTATAGATCATAAAGCCGGGGCTGTAGGAAAGCGCAAAAATGGCCGGCCGCTGTGTGCTCCGGCCACTAAACGGAGCAGCTGGGCTCCGGGTCACGCCCGGAGTACGGGTTACCCCGTCCCCCAAACGTCATGCTGAACTTGGTTCAGCATCCGTTGGCGCCACAGCTGCCAAAGTCTGCACCGACGGTGATCATGGATCCTGAAACAAGTTCAGGATGACGGGAGGGTTGAGGATGACGGGACAGGCCCGGAGTGCAGGTTGGGAGGGGACGCGCCCTTCCGTGCTCCGGCCGCCGAGCCGGAGCCTAGGAGGAGCAACTGGGCTCCGGGTCACGCCCGGAGTGCAGAGTTGCCCCGTCCCCCACAACGTCATGCTGAACTTGGTTCAGCATCCATTGGCGCCATTGCTGCTCAAATCTGCACCGACGGGGACAATGGATCCTGAAACAAGTTCAGGATGACAGACGGGGCGTTCAGGATGACGGGTGGGTTGAGGATGACGGGACAGGCCCGCCGGATTACGCCACGGGGGCGTTAAACAGCGATCCGATCAGAGCGGTGGCCGCCATCGCAAAGGCGCCCCAGAAGCTGACGCGGACAACGGCCTTCAGCACAGGCGCGCCGCCAAGTTTTGCGCCTGTCGCGCCAAGCCCGGCCAGAAAGAGCAAAGACGCCCCGGCAATCCAGAAGGTGGCACTCGCCTGTGGCGCGAGCCATGCGGCACCGAGCGGCAGCGCAGCTCCCACCGAAAACGCCAGTGCCGAGGCCCAAGCGGCTTGCAGCGGGCGGGCGGCCATTTCCTCCGTTAGCCCCAATTCATCGCGCAGATGTGCCTTCAAGGCATCTTTGGCCATCAACTGATCCGCCACTTGTTCCGCCAAGGCGCGATCAAGCCCACGGGATTGGTAAATGGCGGTCAGTTCCTCGCGCTCAAACGCGGGGTTGGTGGCAAGCTCTGCCTTTTCCTTCGCAATATCGGCGCTTTCGGCATCGGCCTGACTGCTGACCGAGACATATTCCCCCGCCGCCATCGACATGGCACCAGCAACCAGCCCAGCCGTGCCGGTGAGCATCACCGCCGACGAGCTGGCGCCCGCCGCCGCCACGCCAATGACAAGGCTGGAGGTGGAGACAATGCCATCATTCGCCCCCAAAACTGCGGCGCGCAGCCAGCCGATCCGATCAAGCAGATGATTTTCGGTGTGGAGGCGCGCCACGGCCTTAATATTCCAGTTTCAGGCCGGGGCGCTTCCACCGCGTTTTCGCGAGACGGCCCGTGCCTGAGAGGCAAATCCATGCGTCCATCATATCGTCCCCGCCAAAGCAGATATTGGTGGTGAAAATATCATCGGTCGCAACAAATTCGACCAGCTCTCCCTCTGGCGAAATGACGGAAATGCCGCATTCGCCAATGGTGGCGACGCAGATATTGCCGCTGGCTTCCATTGCCAGACTGTCAAAGAATTTATAGCCCGCCGGGCGATAAATGGGGATGCCGGGGCCGCCGGGGCCCGCCGCATCATCGACTTTGCCGGGGGCGATGATGTTAAACGCCATCAACCGGCAGGTATAGGTTTCGGCCGCATAGAGCCGCTTGCCATCAGGCGAAAGGCCGACGCCATTGGGGTTGTTCGAGGGGAAGATGACTTCTTCCAAATGGCTGCCATCCGTCTTGCCATAGAAAATGCCGACAATGTCGTGGCAGCGCGTTTCATAATCTACCTTGCCATGATCGGTGAACCAGAAGCCGCCATGGCTATCGAACACAATGTCGTTCGGCCCGCGCAGCGTGCAGCCAAAATCTCCCGATTTATAGAGGATTTCCACGTCGCCTGTTTCAATATCAATGCGTTCAATCCGCCCGCCCGAATAATCACTGGCAATGCCATGGGGCGCGCGCATCCCGTTCGCCTCATTCCAGTTAAAGCCGCCATTATTGGTGCAATAGAGCTTACCATCCGGCCCAAGCGCCAAGCCATTGGGACCGCCGCCGGGCCGCGCCACCACCTCTTTCCGGCCATCGGGAAAGACGCGCGTGATCTGGCCATTGGCAATTTCGGTTAGGATGATGCTGCCATCGGGCATGGCGACAGGGCCTTCCGGAAAGGCCAGACCTTCAGCGACGATTTCCATGCGCATACTCTCCCTTTTTTTCGTTGGACTGAAATCTGGCACTCAAGCCGCGCAAAGGGAAGCGCAAATCGCGCGATGGCTTGCGTCCGCCCCCGCTGGCGGGCATGGCAGAGCCATGACGATCCTTTCGCTTTTCGTGACGCCCTTTTATGAAGGGCAGTTGGAGATTCCGGCCCTTATCGAAGAGCTGGAGCATAGCTGCTATGCGTTGGCCGAGGATGATGTCGCGGGGCAGACTTGGTCCAAAGACCATGGCTATAAGGGCTATACCTCCTATGCCTCGCTCAACGATCTGCCGATCCGCGACCCTGCCTTTGAAGATTTGAAGCGGCTGCTGGACAAGCATGTCCGCGCCTTTGCCAAGGCGTGTCATTTTGATTTGGGGCGCACATCCAAGCTGGATAGCTTGTGGGTCAATATCTTAAAGCCCGGCGGCACACATTCGGGCCATATCCACCCGCACAGCATCATTTCTGGCACCTGCTATATCTCCGTCCCCAAAGGCTCTGGCGCGCTAAAGCTGGAAGACCCGCGGCTGGCGCGAATGATGGCGGCCCCGGCCCGTGCGACGGATGCGCCCGAAGAGTTTCAACCCTTTATCTATGCCGAACCCAAGCCCGGCACGATTTTCCTATGGGAGAGCTGGCTGACGCATGAAGTGACGCCCAGCAAAGCTAAAACAGATCGCATCTCGATAAGCTTCAATTACCGCTGAGGATGCGGTAAGCCTGTGCGCATGACACAGACTTATGACGCAGAGCTTAAGCTTTTCATCAATGGCAGTTGGCGCACCGGCGAAGGCCGCGATGCGCATGCCGTGCTCAACCCCGCAACTGGCAATGCCATTGCCGAACTTCCGCTCGCCAGCGCAGCGGATTTGGATGAGGCGCTGGACGCCTCGGCCAAAGGCTTTGCGGCGTGGCGCCAGATGGATGTTGAGGCGCGCGGGGCGATCCTCCGCAAGGCGGCGAGCCTGATCCGCGAGCGGACCGAGCATATCGCGCTGCTGCTGACAACTGAACAGGGCAAGCCGCTGGTCGAAGCGCGTGGCGAAGTGGCCTCATCGGCGGCTCTGTTTGATTATTATGCGGAAGAAGCCAAGCGCGCTTATGGCCGCGTGCTGGTGCGGCCCAGTGGCCAGCGATCCATTGTCATCAAACAACCCGTTGGCCCAACGGCAACGTTCACGCCGTGGAATTTCCCGGTTTATCTGATGGCGAAAAAGCTGGCAGCGGCATTGGCCGCAGGCTGTTCCGTCATTGCC
>JBEDNE010000167.1:0-42408 GCA_041170745.1 Pseudomonadota bacterium | reverse complement strand
TCACCCAATCGGTTCTCGGCGGCAAGGCAAAGCTGCAATGGAAAGTCGATTGGGCAATGCGCTGGGTCGCGCTGGGCGTCGATTATGAAATGTATGGCAAGGATCTGACCGATAGCGGCATCCAATCGGGCAAAATCGCCCAAGTGCTGGGTGGCCGCAAGCCGGAAGGGCTGATCTACGAAATGTTCCTGGATGAAAAAGGAGAGAAAATCTCCAAGTCCAAGGGCAATGGTCTCAGCCTCGAACAATGGCTGGCCTATGGCACGCAGGAAAGCCTTGCCTTCTACGCCTATCGTGAGCCCAAGAGCGCGAAGCAGCTCCATATGGGTGTCATCCCAAGGGCGGTGGATGAATATTTCCAATTCCGCGGCAATTATGCCGGGCAGGCTGTCGAGCAGCAGCTTGGCAATCCGGTGCACCATATTCACAACGGCCAAGTCCCTGCCGATGTGCCGCCGGTCAGCTTTGGGCTTTTGCTCAACTTGGTGGGCGTGATGGGGGAACACGCAACCGCACCTCAGGTCTGGGCTTACCTCACCAATTATGTGCCCGATGCGAGTGCGGCAACGCACCCTGAACTGGCGAACCTGATCAATTTGGCGCTCGCCTATAATCGTGATTTCATTGCGCCAACGCTGAAGCGCCGCAAGCCAGAGGGTGTCGAAGTCGCAGCTCTCCAGCGGCTCGATGCTGAACTGGCGGGCCTCGCCCCTGATACGGGCGCGGAAGACATTCAGAATATCGTCTATGAAATTGGCAAAACCGGCGGATTTGAAAATCTGCGCGATTGGTTCAAGGCCCTCTATGAGACCTTGCTTGGCTCCAGCGCGGGGCCGCGCATGGGCAGCTTCATTGCGCTTTATGGTATTGAAAACAGCCGCAAACTAATTGCCGAGGCGCTGGCCTAATGTCGTGGCATGTGGCGCAGATCAACGTCGCGCGCTTCATCGCGCCCCAGGATGATCCCGCCAATGTTGATTTCATGGCAGCTCTGGATCATGTCAATGCCATGGCCGATGCGGCGCCGGGCTTTGTGTGGCGGCTGGTCGGCGCGGGCAGCGACGCGACAGACCTTGTGCCCGACGCGGCGGACCCAAACCTCATTGCCAATATGTCCGTCTGGACAGATGTGGCGGCCTTGCGCGCCTTTGTCTATGATCAGCCAGACCATCTGGCCGTCATGCGCCGCCGGCGGGATTGGTTCCATAAAATGGACGTGTTCATGGCGCTCTGGTGGGTGCCCGCGGGCCATATCCCAACGCTCGCAGAGGGCATGGGCAAAATTGCCCATCTGGCCGCGCACGGCCCGACGGCTGAGGCCTTTACCTTTCAAACGCTGGTGGCCGCGCCGCAGCCTTAGCTGTTTGGGGGCGTGCTGAGCCGCTCTTGCATCCGCGCCAAATACCGCGCGAGTACATCAATTTCGATATTGACTGCTTGGCCCGTTGCAAGGTCACCCAAGGCCGTTACTGACCATGTATGCGGAATGATATTGAGGCCAAAGGTCGCACTGCCATCGGCATTGTCCGCAACGCTGTTGACCGTCAACGACACGCCATCCACCGTCACTGAGCCTTTGGCGGCAATAAAGGGGGCAATGCCCGCACCAATGGTGATCATCACCCGGTGTGAATCGCCTTCGGGCGTCACGGCTGACACCGTGCCAATGCCATCGACATGGCCCGTCACAATATGGCCGCCCAGTTCATCGCCAATTTTCAGCGCGCGTTCCAAATTGAGGCGGCGGCCTTCGGCCCACATGCCCGAGGCTGTTTTGGAAATGGTTTCGGCAGAGGCATCAATGGCAAACCAATCGGCGCCCTTATCGACCACCGTCAGGCACACGCCCGAACACGCAATTGACGCCCCCAAATCAACCCCAGCCATGTCATAGCCACAGCGGATGACCAGCCGCAGATCGCCGCGCTGCTCCACCTTGGTGATTGTGCCAATATCTGTGATAATGCCAGTAAACATGATGCGCCTCTTTTCAGGCTCGCTCGTAAAGCTCAAACTGGTCCTTGCCAAGCGGGCGGCGATCAATCTGGCGCCATTGGCCATGGGCATCGCCCAGCTGGCCCAGCCCGATATCCGCAAGGCACGCTTTGCCTCGCCCAATTAAAATCGGCGCGCGATACAGAAGCAGTCGATCCACCAGCCCGGCTTTCAAAAAGGCAGCAGCCGTTTCTGCCCCACCTTCGACCATCAGATATTGGACGCCCGTCAGAGCCATAATCTGCTCGGGTGCGTGCAGGGCCTGCCAGCCTTGCGGGGCGCTGCCACGCGTCAGCACCGCACGGGCGGGCGAACGGGTCTCTAGCCCGGCCAGCCGGACATCCAGGCGCGGAGAATCTGCGTCCAGCGTGCCGCGCCCCACCAAAATCAGTGTCTGGCGAGATCGTTCTAAATGGCTGTGCGCCCGTGCCGCATCGCCGGTAATCCATTTGCTCTCGCCATTTTCCCGCGCGATGCAGCCGTCAAGCGATGTGGCGAGCTTTAGCGTCACCAGCGGCCGGCCGTGCTGCTGCTGCATCAGCCAGCCAGCCATCGCCCGCCGTGCCGCCGCAGCTTCCAGCCCTGTTTCAACGTGAAGGCCCGCTGCCTGCAGGCGCGCACTGCCCGCGCCATGGGTGCGCGGGTCAGGGTCCGTCAGGGCAATCACGACGCGCGCAAGGCCCGCGGCAATCAGGCTCTCTGAACATGTTGGTCCGCGCGGGCTTTGGTGCGCGCAAGGTTCCAGCGTTACATAGGCTGTGGCGCCTTGCGCGGCACTCCCGGCTTGCGCCAGCGCCATTGCCTCCGCATGGGGCCGTCCGCCCGCTTGGGTCCAGCCCCGTCCAACAATGTGGCCATCGCGGACAATTAGGCATCCCACATTGGGGTTGGTGCCCGTCTGGGCCCGGCCCCGTTCAGACAGCGCAAGGGCCGCGGCCATATAGCGTCGGTCAGCCGTGCCCGTCACAGGCCCCAGTCATCCAGCTTCTTGTCCAGTTCTTTGAATGGACGGCGGTTTTCTTCCAAAATGCGCTGGCGCTCCGCCTCTTCGGCATCGCGCTTCTGCTTATCAATTTTCTGCTGGGCGATAATGTCGGCATCGCTGCGCTGGGGGTCCAGCTTTTCGACATAAATGATCTTGGGCGGCCGATATTCCATCGGCACTTGGTCAATATAAAATAGCGCGATGAAGAATAGGGGAATGCAAATGGATAGCAGTGCCAGCCCAATTTTATGGCGCTGGCGTGACCGCAAATAGGCGATGAGATCACGCCATGCGGCTTTGGGACTGACAGGACGGGGGAAAACGCGCATAGCGATAAGATAGGCCTTTGATCTCAAATGCGCTAGCCCAACGACGCTAGCTCAAATGCCGCTCCCACTTAGCGGCGGGCAGCTTCCAGTCGTGCCAAAGCGCGGTCTTTGCCAATAATGGGGAGTAACGCCTTCATATCCGGCCCATGGTCTTGCCCTGTTAAGGCCTGGCGCAGCGGCAGGAAGAGCGGCTTGCCCTTTCTCCCTGTTTGATCCTTGAGCGCATTGGTTAGGCCGTGCCAAGGGTCGGCTGACCAATCGAGCGTTTGGGCCACGGCAATGGCTGCCTGCAGATAGTCTTGATCTTCAGCAGCCACGCTGGCCACGACATCGCCTGTAGCCACCGACCACCAGCTTTCCGCATCGGCCAGCTTTTCAATATTGGGGCGAATGGCAGTCCACCCGGCTTCATCCATGCCTTGCGGCAGGCGATCTGCGACAGCAGCAAAGTCTGTCTGGTGCAAAATCTTGGCATTCAGCTGGGCCAATTCAGCTTCGTCAAACCGGGCTGGCGCGCGGCCAAAATGTCCAAAATCAATACCCGCAATTAACGGGGCGGAATCTGTGACTGGCTCAACGGGCTGGCTGGTGCCCAGCCGCGCGAGCAGCGCGAGGATCGCCATCGGCTCAATGCCCTGATCGCGCAGTTCGGCCATGCCTAAGGAGCCGAGCCGTTTCGATAATTTACCTTCGCTGCCCGTCAGCAGCGCTTCATGCGCGAAATGCGGGGCGGGGGCCCCCATCGCCTCAAACATCTGAATTTGCGTGGCCGTGTTGGTCACATGGTCTTCGCCGCGCACGACATGTGTCACACCCATATCAATATCATCAATGGCGGAAGGCAGCATATAGAGCCAGCTGCCATCAGCCCGGCGGATCACGGGGTCTGACAGCAATTTGGGGTCAAATTGTTGTTCGCCCCGGATCATGTCGGTCCAGCGAATGGGCGTGTCATGATCGAGCTTGAAGCGCCAATGCGGGGTGCGGCCTTCGGGCACTGGGGCCTCCGGGTCTTTACGCTCATAGACGGGCGGCAGGCCGCGACCGAGCAAAACCTTGCGGCGCAACTCCAGCTCTTCGGGTGTCTCATAACAGGCATAGACGCGGCCCTTGGCCTTCAGCTCTTCAAAGCGCGCTTCATACAACGCAAAGCGGGCCGATTGGCGGGCCATGCCATCCCAATTCAGGCCCAGCCAGCGCAGATCAGCCTGCAGCCCATCAACATATTCTTCGCGGGATCGTTCGAGATCCGTGTCGTCAATGCGCAGCAAAAACTGGCCGCCATGTTTTTTGGCCCACAGCCAATTGTGGAGGGCCGTGCGGACATTGCCAATGTGCAGATTGCCCGTGGGCGAAGGTGCGAAGCGCGTGATAATGGTCATGAAAATTCAGGCCGTTCTAAAGGCATTGGTGATGGCATAGCGGCGGTCGCGGCCAAAATTGCGCTTACCCAGTTTGACACCGGGCGGCGCTTGGCGGCGCTTATATTCGGCGAGGTTCAGCAGCCGCTCAATGCGCGCAACAACCACGCGGTCAAAGCCGCGCGCGGCAATCTCATCCACCGAAGCCTCTTCCTCGACCAAGGCGGCGAGGATGGCATCGAGAATGGGATAATCGGGCAGCGAGTCTGAATCTTTTTGGTCAGGGCGCAGTTCGGCGCTGGGCGGTTTGGTAATGATCCGCTCAGGCATCACCGGGCCGTCGGGGCCGAGGCCCAGCCGTGGTTTGTGGGCATTGCGCCAGCGGGCAAGGGCAAAGACAGTCATCTTATACGCGTCTTTAATCGGGTTGTAGCCGCCTGCCATATCGCCATAAATGGTTGCATAGCCGACGGACATTTCGCTCTTATTGCCCGTGGTCATCAGCATATGGCCAAATTTGTTCGACAGCGCCATCAGCGTCACGCCGCGAATGCGCGATTGGAGGTTTTCCTCCGTAATATCCACAGGCTTATCCGCAAACAAATCCCCAAGCATCGTGCCATAAGCGTCAACGGCTGGCGCAATCGGCACCGTATCCAGGCGGCAGCCCAGCATCCGGGCAGCCTCGGCGGCATCCTCCAGACTGTCGCTGCTGGTATATTGGCTGGGCAACATCACACACCAGACCCGATCTGCGCCCAGCGCATCCACGGCAATGGCGGCGCAAATCGCGCTATCAATGCCGCCGGACATGCCCAGCACCACGCCGGGAAAGCCATTGCGGTTCACATAATCGCGCAGGCCAATCATCATCGCGTGCCAGACATCGCCGGGATTGGCCTCTAACGCGGTGATCTGACCGGGCAGACAGTGCCAGCCTGCCGACCCCTTTTCCCAAATGGTCAGCCGTAATTCTTCGTCCCAATCCGCCAGTTGGTGGACCAGATGGCCATCGGGATTAAGGACGAACGACGCGCCGTCAAAGACCAACTCATCTTGCCCCCCCACACGGTTTAAATAGGCAAAGCCCAGACCCGTTTCTGCAACACGCGCGCCGGCTACTTTGCTGGCGCGATAATCATCCTTATCAATTTCATAAGGGCTGCCATTGGGCACAATGAAGAAATCTGCTCCTTGGGCTTTCAGATGCGCACAGACGTGCGGCCACCAGACATCTTCGCAAATGGGCAGGCCAATTTTTGCGCCTCGAAAGGAAATTGGGTCGGGCATGGGCCCGGGGCGGAAATACCGCTTCTCATCAAAAGTGCCGTAATTGGGCAATTCATGCTTGAGACGAATGGCCGCAACTTTGCCCTGATCCAGCAGGGCATAGGCGTTGTAGAGCGTGCCTGCGTCATCCTTGTGGAGCGTGCCGACCAGCATTGCCGGCCCGCCATCGGCCGTTGCCGCAGCCATGCGCGCCAATTGCTCTGCCGCCCGCGCGGATAGCGCTGGCTTTTCAATCAAGTCTTCAGCGGGATAGCCAATCAATTGCATTTCCGGGAATGCAATAAGATCAGCCCCCATCGCCGCCGCCTCTGCCCGCCGTGCAAGCATGGCATCGGCATTGCCGACAAGATCACCCACACGCTGGTTTAGCTGGGCAAGAACAATATGGAGACGCTCGGTCATGCGCCCTCTCTATTGAGGGCGCTCGCGTTGCGCAATCACCACCGGCCTAAGGTGGGTAAGCCATAGACCTAGCTTAGCCGATAGACCAGATGAAGCTGCCGAGAAGGCGACCGGGCATCAGCGAAAATGCGCCCGCAATGACAAGACCAATAAAGGTGCCCATCATGCTCCGCTGATGCGCCTCAATATCGCCACGCACGGCGCTCCAAATGGCATAGGGGATGCTAACGAGCGTGATGAGCGTAAAGATGTGAATCGGCCCAAAGCCTCCTGTTAAGTCGCGAATCCAGATGCTGGCAAACGCAGTCGTCATCATTAAAGCAGCCCAAATTCGACCCAGCGCCTTATGAAGCAGGGTGCCTTTGGGATTGAGGAACAAGATACAGCCTATGAGAAGCGCAGGCAGAGTAGTGCTAAGATGCAGCGCAATGGCCCAGCGCGGCGTTTGATAGTTCGCCTCAACCCTCTGACTCAGACCAATAACCAGAAGGATAAGCGTGAACAAAAGCGTTCCGCCCGCTGTCAGTGCGATGAAGTGTTTGGTGACGGGAGACGAGCCAGATTTTCGCTCCAGCGCAGAGGCTAACGATGGCGTAACTTGGTGTCGGCGCGACTGTTCTCGGGATTGCTCATTTTCGAGCGGCATGGCGCTTCTCCTTCATGCTGTAACCATGCAGCTTTGCTTGGAGAGGACCGAGCAGAGAACAAGCGGAGCTGCGCGAAGCGGGCAGAAAACTTCGCCAAAAAGCCGCCCAGCCCCGTTGACGCTTCGCCAATGGGCAGGCACGAACGCGCTATGGGGAAAAAGCTCGCCATTGAAATTCTGCTCGCTGCTGGCGTGGCCTTTGTATTGGGCATTTTCGGCCCATTTGGAACTTATACCATGCCGGTGGGCGCGCGGATTGCCTATTGGGTAGGTGTTGGCCTTATGGGCTATGCGATTTTTCGGCCTTTGCTCATCATTGGTCACTGGCTCAGCGTGCTGACCGCAACGCCTGCAGTCATTGGCATGGGGCTGGCGCTGTTTCTGGCCGCGCTCCCGCTTACCTTCTTCATCGCGATGCTGATGTGGAAGCAGAATGCCGCGGCCGTATTGGCTTGGCCGGGCTTGACGAGCCTTTATCTGCAGGTCTGGTTGGTTGGCTTTGTAATCAACGGCTTGTTCATGCTCATCTTTCGAGGCCCGGAAGTTGGTCCAGCCTCTCTTGCTAAAGCCGCACCCAAAACCATCGAGATCGTAACCGAAATCGAGCAACAATCCCTTGGCTCTGTGCTTGCAAATCGCCTGCCGCAGCATTTTGGCGTGATCTATGCGCTGCGCGCCGAAGATCATTATGTTCATGTCCATGGCGATTGCCATAAGGAGATGCTGCTCATGCGGTTGGGCGATGCCATAGCTGCCATGCCGGATAACGCGGGCGTCCAAGTTCATCGAAGCTGGTGGGTTGCGCTGTGCGCGATTGACCGCGTTGAGAAATCGGGTCGACGGCTTGAACTTGTGCTGGTGAACGGTCTTCGGGTGCCGGTTTCCCGCGAGGGGCGCAAAGCGTTAATCGCACAAGGATGGAAGTGATTTCCGGCGGCGGATCGGGATTAACTCTTTCCCCAACCGGTCCTGCGCTTTAAGGGGCCTTCATCCTTTCAGGGCGGGGACCGATTCATGAAACTCATCACCGGCAATTCCAACACGCAATTGGCACAGGCAATTGCCGATTATTGCGATCTCCCGCTGACCAAGGCGAGTGTGCGTCGCTTTGCCGATGAAGAAGTCTTTGTCGAAATTCAGGAAAATGTGCGCGGCGAAGATGTCTTCGTCATCCAATCGACCAGCTATCCGGCCAATGACAATTTGATGGAATTGCTGATCATCTGTGATGCGCTGCGCCGCGCCTCGGCCAAGCGGATCACAGCCGTACTGCCCTATTTTGGCTATGCCCGGCAAGATCGTAAGCCCGGCCCGCGCACGCCGATTTCGGCCAAGCTGGTCGCTAATTTGATTACAACTGCCGGGGCCAATCGCGTGCTGTCCGTTGATTTGCACGCCGGGCAGATTCAGGGCTTCTTCGACATCCCGACCGACAATCTTTTTGGCGCGCCTGTTATGTCAGCTGATATTCTGGCGCGCTTTGGTGATCGGAATATCATGGTTGTATCGCCCGATGTGGGCGGCGTGGTCCGCGCGCGTTCGCTGGCCAAGCGGCTTGATAATGCCCCGCTTGCCATTGTCGACAAGCGCCGCGAGCGCGCAGGCGAATCTGAAGTGATGAACATCATTGGCGATGTCGAAGGGCGCTTCTGCATCCTGATTGACGATATTGTCGATTCGGCTGGCACGCTGTGCAATGCGGCGGCGGCGCTGAAGGCGGCGGGGGCCGAAGATGTCGTGGCCTATTGCACGCACGGCGTGTTGTCAGGCGGCGCTGTTGCGCGCGTTGAAGGGTCTGCGCTGTTAGAGCTGGTCGTGACCGATTCGATTGGTGCGTCAGACGCGACCAAGGTTGCTCAAAAGATCCGCCACCTCACCATTGCGCCGCTTTTGGGTGAGGCAATTAAGCGCATTGCGGACGAAAGCTCTGTCTCAAGCCTGTTCGATTAAGGGGAAGAAGCGCGCCGCCGCTTACGCTAAGTTGGGGTTTTCCAGCCGATCAGCAAAGATCATGCGGCCCGGCCCCATGCGCGCCATCACTTCCACAAGATTATCCTGCGGAAAGGCAAAACAGCCTTCGCTCCGGCCCAATTTGCCCATGGTGCGGATCAGATTTGGGTTCGCATAATCTGCGCCATGGACCACAATGGCGCGGGTTTCCGCATTATTATTATCCGGCTCAAGCCCCGTCAGCCGCATGGATAGGCCATGCTTGCCTTCATAATAATTGCGCGTGAGATAGGCCCCACGCGAGGTCGCGTTTGACCCATATTGATTGGAAAAGGCTTTCAACCAGCCATCATGCTCGGGGTCAGACCCGCGACCATGGGTGACATAGTAGCGGCGGACATCGCCTGAGACCATGTTGACGATGAAGAAGCGCTCTTCTGATGAGGGCATGGAAAAATCAGCCAAGCCCACCACATCGCGGACCCAGATATAGCTATCCATCCGCTCTAATTGGCGTCGCGCAATGTCCAGCAGCCGGGCGTCTGTAGGTGCCGCGATGGCCCGCGCGGGGAGCAGGGCCGCCGCTGCAGTCGCAATTGATCCAGCCAAAAGGTCACGCCGACCAATTTTTGAGGACAGGATGTTTTCCATGACAGGGGGTATACGCAACCCCTGTGGATAAAGTCGAGGCCGACGCGGTGAAGTGCGCGGTTTGCGCGGTAATTAGAACTTGGCGACCAAAGTCAGCCGCGCATTTCGCGGCGCGCCCGTTGTGATATTATTGTCGGTATGCGCGGTTGGAAAATAGGCCGTGTTGGCCAGATTTTCGACATTGATTTGCGCTTCGAGGCCCAGACGGATTTTGAAAAAGGCGGCTGCATCGATCCGCGTATAGGCGGGCAGAACAACGGCGTTGCTGATGGTTGTATACGCGCGGGATTGATGCGAAAGCCCAAGGCCCAGCCCAAAGCTGCGCGTCAAATCATACCGATTCCACAAGCTGAGTTGATGGCGCGGCACTTGTGCGACGCGGCGGCCCGCAGGGGCGGCTGTGGTGGTTGATCGAATGCTGGCATCGGTATAGCCATAGCCAAAGGCCATTTCCCAAGCTTTGGTCACATGGCCGACAATCGAAATTTCCGCCCCTCGCGTCCGCTGCGCGCCTGTGAGCACAAGCGTGCCGGGCACTGGGCCTGTGGCGCGCGTATTCGTCCGGTCCAATTGATAGACGGCTGCGGCCGCGCTTAACTTTGGGTGGATGTCCCATTTGGCGCCAAGTTCATAATTGTGAAAGGCTTCCGGCTCGAGTGCGGCTGTTGTGGCATCCAGCGACGTGAACTGATCGCCCGATTGCGGCAGAAAGCTTTTGGTATAGCTTATGTATAGTGAGGCGTTTTTGGCGGGCTTGAAGACCAGGCCAGCGCGGGGCGACCACAGATCATCCACGCGCGCAAAACGGTCTGGGGTGAAGCTATTGGTCAGCTTCAAGTCAAAGCGATCATAACGCAGGCCGATAATCAGGTTCAGCTGATCACCAAAGCCCATTTGGTCTTGCACATAGGCAGATGTCTGCCGCAGCGCGCTGGTGACTTTGCGATTGCCGTTCGCGGCGGCACCGGCAATGAAATAGGGCTTGGGGATCACCAGCGGCTGCGTGAAGTTGATGATCGTCCGCCGGTTGGCGGCACTGGGCTGTGTCGCGCTGAAAAAGCCGTTAATCCGCTCATTTTCTGTATCCTGATTGGTCTGCTCTGCGCCAATGAGGATGAGGTGCTCAACAGCCCCAGTGTTTACTTTCCATTGCAAATTGGCCTGCGCGATCAGGTTTTCACGCTGCGTTGGATCACGATAGGCTTCAATGCCCAATTGGCCATTGACCAAGGCTGTCGCTGGATAGGCATTGGAATAGATTTTGTCGTAATTGGCATAAAGGGCGCTGACATCCGCCTTCAGAGTGTCAGTGAGCTCTGTTTCCGCGCGGAGGCGCAGAATATGGGCCGTGATATTGGCGTCATTCACGCCGCGGACACCAAAAAAGAGATCGCGATGGCCCGTCAATGGGGTGCCATTTTGTGACGGCACACCACGATCCACCACGCGACTATCACGCACATATTCATAGCCCAGTTGCAGCCGCGCGCGGCCCAAGTCTGCGCCCAGCACGGGGTTGACGGCATAGCGATGGCCCGAAAAACCATCCCGATGATTGTCGAGGCCTTCGTAAAAGGCGTTCATTCGAACGGCCGCCGCGTCTCCCAGCGCCAAATTGCTGTCGACACTGGCATACCAGCTGGCAAAGCTGTTGAGCGAGGCCAAGGCGCTGCTCTGGTTTTCACCGGCCATCGCGCTCTTGGTGACGCGATTGATAATGCCGCCGCCGCCGCCGCGGCCAAAGATCATGGCATTGGGGCCTTTGTGCACTTCAACCCGCTCAATATTATAAAAGCTGCGATAATATTGGGCGTCATCGCGCAGGCCATCGACAAAGAAATCAGCTGTTGAGGCATTGCCCCGCAACGTCACTTGATCGCGATGGCCTTCTCCCTGCCCCGCAGACGCGCCAGGCACATGGCGGACAAGGTCAGCCACGCTCAAAATGGCTTCGTCGCGCAGCTGCTTTTCTGTGACGACGGAAATTGACTGCGGCACATCCAGAATCGGCGTGTCTGTTTTGGTGCCGCTGGTCGTGGAAACCGCGCGATAGCCGTCCAACTGGCCAGTCACGATGATGACCGAGCCTGCGTCTTCCGCTTCGGCGGCCAAAGCAGAGCTTGCCCCGCTTAGTACCAGTGCCGTGCTTGCCAGCAGAAAACGCATGTTAATGCCCTTATCCGATCTATTGAGACTGATTCTCAATGACGATGAAATAGGTCGTTATTGATAATCACTCGCAATTGCAAGCGAGAGATGAAGAATTTTCATGTCTCTCAAAATAGGCTAGGCAGGCCAAAAGGGAGACTGAGATGAAAGCGACGATCTGGCACAACCCCAATTGCGGCACATCACGCAAGACGCTGGAGATCTTGCGCGAAACCCCCGGCATTGAGCTGGACGTTGTGGAATATCTAAAGACCCCACCAAGCCGAGAGGTGTTGGCCCAACTTTATGCAGATGCGGGCTTAACGCCACGCCAAGGCCTGCGCACCCGCGGCGCGCCAGCGGAGGAGCTGGGCTTGTTGGAGGCAGATGCCGACACGATTTTGGATGCCATGGCGCGCGAGCCGATTCTGATTGAGCGGCCCTTGGTGCGCACAGAAAAGGGCGTGCGTTTGTGCCGCCCGCAAGACGTGGTTCGCGACATCCTATAAGGCAACTCGCGGCAGATACAGGATCAGGGAGGCTGGCATGCGTCGTCTGAAATGGGCGCTGATCATTTTGGCAGCATTGATCATCGGCGCTTTGGCATTTGCCTATACGCCTGATACCGATGCTACGGCCATGCGCGCCAAATATGGCGGCGGGGCATCCCGCTTTGTGACGCTTTCTCCCGGGCTGACTGTCCATGTCCGCGACCAGGGCGTGCGCACGGGCCGGGCCTTGGTGTTAATCCACGGGTCCAACGCCTCGCTGCACACATGGGAACCCTGGGTTACCCGGCTGCAAAGCCAATATCGCATCATCACGCTGGATTTGCCGGGGCACGGCCTCACAGGCGCCCATCCCAGCGGCCGATATGACATGGACAGCTATGTCGATGTGGTGGATCAGGTCATGCAGCGTTTGGGCGTGCCCCATGCTGTTTTGGCAGGCAATTCCATGGGCGGGGGCGTCAGCTGGAATTATGCTTTATCGCATCCCGAAAAAGTGGACGCACTGGTACTGGTGGATGCTGCCGGCGCCCCCAGCGCCAAACCGCGCACTATGCCCATTGGCTTTCGCATCGCGCATATGCCCGGGGTGCGCGCGCTGGCAGAAGTAATCACGCCGCGATCCATGTTTGAAGCCAGCCTGAAAACCAGCGTCTATGACCCCGGCTTTGCCACGCCCCAAATGGTCGACCGCTATTGGGAATTAAACCGCTATCCGGGCAATCGCGCGGCCACCCTGGCGCGCTTTGCCCAGATGGGCCAAAACCGCGCTGCCACCCCTGCGCGTTTGGCAGCCATCAAGGTGCCCGTATTGGTCATGTGGGGGCAGGAAGACAATTTGATTCCTGTTGCAGCCGCCCATTGGTTCCATAAAGCGCTGCCAACGTCGCAGCTGATTATCTATCCAAAAGTTGGCCATATCCCGATGGAAGAAATCCCGGATCAAAGCGCCGAGGATGTGAAACGCTGGCTGGCCGATTTGCCGTTGGCGGCAACGCCCTAACGCGCTGATGGGTGCCCCAATCAGCCCGGACCTGCTGCTGAAGGCCTATGCCTTGGGCGTCTTTCCGATGGCTGATGATCGCGACGCGCCGCATGTCTATTGGGTCGAGCCTAAGAAAAGGGCCATTTTGCCGCTGGAGGCGTTTCACCTCTCGCGCTCATTGCGCAAAACGATCCGCTCCGAGCGATTCGAGACAAGTTATAATCGCGCCTTTCACCAAATTCTTCTTGGCTGCGCGGCGCCCGCCCCGGATCGGCCGGGCACGTGGATCAACCGCCAGATAGAAGAGGCCGTATTGCGCCTTCACGCCCTTGGTCATGCCCATTCGATTGAAACTTGGTTGGAGGGAGAGCTTGTTGGCGGCCTTTATGGCATTTCGCTTGGCCGGGCCTTTTTTGGAGAAAGTATGTTCAGCCGGGCAACTAATGCCTCCAAAGTCGCCCTTGCGCATTTGGTGGCGCGCTTGCGAGCTGGCGGGTTCTCCTTGCTCGATTGCCAGTTCCAGACCCCGCATCTGCAGTCGCTGGGGGCCGTGGAAATCAGCAAGGCCCGTTATTCGGGGTTGTTGGCCGACGCGCTATCCGCCACCGGGGCCTCAGGAGCGGCTTCGGGAGACTTTTCGGCATTGGATGCCTTGCCTGCACCGCCCGCCATATCCCCACCGCGGGCCACAATTGTGCCCGGTCCAACATCGGCATGGCGCATTTTGCAGGCCTTAACCCATACATCATAAATGGGATGCTGGACCAAGTTGATCGACGGGCTTTCTTTATACAGCCAGCCTGAGAAAATTTTGCGCCAGCGCGTGCCGCTTTCCCGCGTGATGACTTGAACAAAAGCCCCCGTCCATTTTTCTGGCTCCCAAGGGGCTGTTTCTTCACAGGCGCGCAAGCGCACGACCAAATCCCCCAAGCGCACGGCCTTGCCCGGCGTCAGTGTCACGTCGCGGGATAATCCATTGCGCTTGTTCAACACGCCCAGCGTGGCCACGCGCTCGGCCATCGGCGTTGCTTTGGGGTTGGTCGAAAGGGGTGGCGTCGGCGCGCGCTTTGGCGCGTTCGCTTCGGGCTCAGTTGTGGCTTCGGCTGGCGTTGTCGTCGCTTCAACAGCCGGGGCTGGCGCTGGCACCTCTTGCAAAGCACGGGCCGCCTGCCAAGCCGCGGCCCCGCCCACAATCAACAGGCCTGCCGAGGCAAGGATGCGTTTCACGCCGCGTCGGGGCTCCACGCTTCATAATCACCGGTGGCCGCGGCCCGCTTTCCGCCTGATTCGAGGGCCCCTTTGGGGCGATAAGCCAAGGGCGTGCCTGTCAAATTGGGCAGAGGGTCTGCTTCCCATGCATGCGACTCTGCAAGGCCATCCCCCGGCACAGCGTCATGCGTATTGTGCAACCAGCCCGACCATTCCGGCGGAATGCGGCTGGCATCATTATTGCCCTTATAGGTGACCCAGCGGCGATAATAGCCAGATGGCTCTGGCTTGCGCGCCTGATAATAGACATTGCCCTCGGCATCTTCGCCAACGCGTACGCCGCGAGTCCGGGTGTGGAGCCAGGTGCCGAAGGTTTGGCCTTCCCACCATGTGAAAATGTTCTTGAAAACGCCCATGGGTGGGCCGTTACTGCGTTCAGCCGCGCGATGCAATGTTGCAGGTTACGGATTCAGAACAACCCGATCCCCTTCGCGAATGCCCAGCGCTGCAGCACGGCCCCCAGCAATTTCCAAAACGGCGGCCACAGGCTCGCCAGATTCAATTGGGTCTAATGAAAAGGGCTGGGTGTTGGCCGCAATGCGGGCAATGCTGCCATTGGCGCGCACGAAGATAATATCCAGCGAGATGAAAGTATTCTTCATCCAAAAGCTGGCCATACGCGGTGGCCGCATGGGGAAAATCATGCCAGCATCTGGCGCCAGTGAGCTGCGGAACATCAATCCACGGGCCTGCTGGGCCTCTGTGGCCGCCACTTCAACGGTAAAGCGATGAACCTTGCCAGTTGCCGTTGTAATTCGGAGCGGCAATTGGGCCAGTCCGCTGGGGGCCAGCATTGGCGCCTGTTTGGCCTGACAGGCAATGGGCATCAAAAAAAGCGCCGCACAGGCCGCCCGCCATAGGATTTTCATCCGGCACGAACTTCAATGGCCAGATAGCCACGATCGCTTTTGACCAGACGTGCTTCCAGCGGATCTTCCGGCTGGACATCGGCAATCCCGGCGCGGCGCAATGTTTCCATATGCACAAACACATCCGCGTGATCGGCACTGCGGACCAAAAAGCCATAGCCTTTGGGGCGGTTAAACCATTTCACAAACACAGGCTCAAAAGGCCCGGCTGCTTCAATTTGTTCCGGCGGCAATTCTCGCGTCCGCTTTGGTACGGCGTGATAATCCGCTTCCTGCACAATGGCAGTCGACAAATCATAAGAGAGCAGCTTCACCGCCTGCAGGCCGCGCGCGCCCAATTCCACATGACAGGAAATGCGGGCGCCTTCGGGCAATGTGCGGCGGCCATGTTCACGCAAAATGCTGAAATGAATTAGAACATCACCGATTTCGCTATCATCGGGGACCATGAAGCCAAAGCCGCGTGTGGCATCAAACCATTTCACTTGGCCATCGACCAAGCGTGGTTCCATAGCAGGATTTTGAGCAAGTGGAGCCGGCGTCTCTGTCATCAACGGCGCCCTTTAACAAACATCATAATAGCCAATTCAACCATATACTCGGCCTCGCACCCCTTGGCAGATTCCCCAGCCCGTGTCGCGCCAGAGGCTGGGCCCGACAAGCTTTGTTTGATCCTCATCTGCCTGCCTCAGACTCGCCATTGTGGCCAAGTTCTGGTGCCAAATCAAGAATCCGTCGCGCCGTTGCATAATCATGCCCGGCGCGCAACAGCGCGGCAAGCGCGCGCGTGCGCTGGCGCTCGTCCTGCGGCTGGCGGGAAAAAGGCCCCAGTCGCCGACGTCGGGCATAGGCCAAAGCGGCCGCCTCAGCGTCTTCAGGGCTCATCTCTATCAAATCTGCGCGAATATCGGGCGCAATGCCGGCGCTCTCTAGAGCGTGGCGCACACGCCGCGCGCCATAGCCACGACGCGCCAGGCCTTGCGCCTTCATTTCAGCATAAGCGCGATCATCCACAAAGCGCGCCCGCGCCATATCCGCCACCAATTGGGTCACTGCGAGGTCTGCCGACACGCCATCTTCCCAGCCCCGTTCCCGTATTTTGCGCATCAAATAGCTGGCGAGCTTGCTTTGGGACGTGGCAAAGCGCCCAACATAAGTCAGGGTCATTTGCCGCAAATCCGCGGTATTTAGCGGCTTTCGCCCAATCATGCGTTTCATAGTCTTGTCCCGGCCCAAATTGTGCCATAGTCGCAAGCGAATGGAAATCTTCGCGAATAGGATGCGCCCGTGTTGCGCGCCTATTGACTGGTTCAATCTGGCGCCTGTTTCACTGGGCGCCCTATGGTTTTGGGGGTTTCACCGTGCGGGATAATCTGGACCGACCGGCCCCGGCGCTTGTCGCCACTGCCACGCGGGATAGTCTGCCGCGCCGTTTTTCGGATTTTCGAACGCTGGGCGAAGCGCTGGATTATGCTGCCCGTGGCCAGCGGGGGTTGAATTTTCATGACCCCCGTGGCGCGTTGGCCCGGCCCTATCCCTTTTCTGAACTGCGCGAAGATGCGCTTGCCATGGCCTATCGGCTGATTGCAGCAGGCGTTGCCCCGGGTGATCGGATTGCCCTGATTGCCGAGACATCGCCTGAATTTGCAGCGCTGTTCTTTGGCACTGTCTATGCAGGGGCCTGGCCCGTGCCCCTGCCTTTGCCAACCAGCTTTGGTGGCCGCGATTCTTATGTCGACCAATTGTCGGTCCAGATGCAAAGCGCAGAGCCCACCTATCTTTTCTATCCGGAAAGCCTTGAAACCATGGCGCCGGATGCCGCGCGCAGTGTGGGGGCAGAACCGGTGAGCTGGGAAAGCTTCATCGCGCGCCCAGCAACGCCAGTGTCGCTTCCGCAGGCAAAACCGGAAGATATTGCCTATCTTCAATATTCCAGCGGCTCGACGCGCTTTCCGCATGGTGTGGCTGTAACGCACCATGCGCTGCTCAACAATTTGGCCGCGCACAGCCATGGCATGGAAGTCAATGAGCAGGATCGCTGCGTGTCTTGGCTGCCTTGGTATCATGATATGGGGCTGGTGGGCTGTTTCTTGTCGGTCGTCGCCAATCAAGTCTCGGCGGATTATATGAAGACTGAAGACTTTGCCCGCCGTCCGCTTGCTTGGTTGGATTTGGTAACGCGCAACACGCGCGCAGGTGACAGCTCGATCAGCTATTCGCCGACCTTTGGCTATGATATTTGCGCGCGGCGCATCTCCAGCCAGACTCAAGTGTCAGAACGCTTTGACCTGTCGGGTTGGCGCATTGCGGGCAATGGCGCGGATATGATCCGCCCCGATGTCATGCAGTCCTTTGTGGATGCCTTTCATCAGGCGGGTTTTAAGGCGAGTGCCTTTTTGCCCAGCTATGGCCTGGCGGAGGCGACGCTGGCTGTCACCATCATGCCGCCAGGCGAAGGCATTCGCGTGGAGCTGGTTGAGGAATCCGAATTGTCGGGCGAGGAATGGCCGGGGGATCGGCCCCAACGCTACCGGGCTATCGTCAATTGCGGCAAACCGTGCCGCGATATGCGTGTTGAGATCCGCGCTGAAGATGGCCGCGCGCTGCCCGAGCGGCAAATTGGCGAGGTTTGGACAGCAGGCCCCTCTGTCATGCACAGCTATTATCGCGATCCAGAATCGACCGAGGCGTGCCTGAAGGATGGCTGGCTCAACACCGGCGATATGGGCTATATGTCAGACGGCTATCTCTATATTGTTGGTCGTGCCAAAGACATGATCATCATCAATGGCAAAAATCACTGGCCGCAAGATATTGAATGGGCAGTTGAGCAGCTGCCCGGCTTTAAACAGGGCGATATTGCCGCATTTTCAGTGACAACGCCGGGTGGCGAAGAGGCCCCGGCGGTGTTGGTCCATTGCCGCACCATTGATTCGGAAGAGCGGACCAAATTGCGCGACGCCATTCGTGAAAAAGTGCGCGCCATTACGGGTATGAACTGCGTTGTGGAACTTGTTCCCCCGCGGTCCTTGCCGCGCACCAGCTCCGGCAAGCTGAGCCGAGCCAAGGCGCGTCGTCTGTATCTATCGGGTGAAATCCAGCCTTATTCGCTCGCGGCCTAAGCCGCGCTGGGCCGCGCGCCAGGCGGTCTATAAAAAACTGGGGCAGTTGCTTACCGATCTCTAACATTTGGCGGGTTAGAGGCAGTGTGTGATCGACGCTGCTTCTTCCCCCCCGCCTGAGACAAAGCTCAGCCGACAGCCTTTTTGGGCGCGCCTATCTGCGGATACAGACTGGGCTCTTGTTTTTGGGCACGACGATGCTGGCGGCAGAGTTGCGCCCGGCCTTCGGGCATTTCAATTGGATGTGCTGCGCCAGATGGCGCCGATACGCTTTGGCGTGCAAAGCCTGTGCGCGATCTTGCTTGTTCTTCTATTAGACGGGCACCTCCTCCAGCCCAGTTTGCTTTTATGGCTGCTGGTCACGCTGGCGCCTTCCATGCTCAGCTTGCTGACGCGTGTTGCTATGTTCCAACCTCTTGCCGAACACGCCCCGCATATCTTGCGGCAGGAAACCCGATTAGGGGCCTTTAGCACAATGGCCTGGGCGTTGGTGCCGCTCATCTTTGGGCTTGGGGCCCCGTTGATGCAGGTCATGGGCATTTGGGCAACGCTGACCGCGTTGATGGCGGGACTGACAGTCACGTTGGCAGCGCTGCCCTTGGCTTTGGCCAGTTGCGTGCTGCTGCTGGGGATGAGCCTGTGTGTGATGATGCTGGCGCATGGCTTTGGCCTGCTTGCGATGACCACGGCTGCCTTTTCACTGGCTATGTTGTGGAGTTGTGTGACGCAAAGCCGAAGCCTGATTTTGCGCCAAGCTGCGCATCTTGCCTTGACGGAAAAGCGGGCCCTGTTGGGCCTATTGATGCGGGATTGCGATGAGACAGGTGGGGATTGGATTTGGGAAACGGACTCTGCCCGGCAATTGACTAAAGTGCCCAAGCGCTTGGCAGATTTGTTGCAGCGTCCTGCCCATGAATTAGAGGGTCAGCCGCTGTTGCCCTTATTGGCAGGCAAAGCCTGGGACGCCGGGGAAGTCTCGGAAAATTTGCGCATATTGGCGGATCGGCTGCGCAACCGCGAGCGTTTTGCCAGCCTGATGCTGCCAGTCGACATCGCGGGCGAAACCCATTGGTGGGAAATGTCAGCCTATCCGCGCTTTGATGATACAGGCCGATTTCTGGGGTTCCGCGGTGTTGGGTCAGACGTGACCGAGGCGCACCGGTCTGTCGATCGGATCAGCCGTATGGCGCGGTTTGACACATTGACGAGCCTGCCCAACCGCGCGCATCTGATGGAAGCGCTGGACCATGCGATGCGCGCCTGTTTGTCAGGTGGCCCACGGCCAGCTTTTTTGATGATTGATCTCGATCGCTTCAAATCGGTGAATGACAGTTTGGGCCATCCAGTTGGCGACCGCCTGCTCGCGCACGTGGCAGAGCGGCTGCGCGCCTTGGCCAGTGAACAGGCCTTGTGCGGACGGCTGGGGGGCGATGAATTCGCCGTGGTTGTGCGCGATTCCAGCCAGCCAGAGCGGCTTGAGACATTTGCACGTCAAATTGTGGAAAGCCTGTCTCAGCCCTATGATGTGGATCGTCATCGACTGGTGATTGGCGCCAGCGTTGGTATTGCCACAGCCCCGCGGGATGGGCGCACGGCGGATATGTTGGTGCGGTCTGCCGACTTGGCACTCTATCAATCCAAAAGCAGCGGCGGCGGTCGGGTGCGGCGTTATGAGCATCAATTTGAGGCAGATGCAGAGGCCCGGCGGTTGATGCAGATTGCGCTGCAAACAGCCCTCGCCAAACGTGAATTTCAGCTTGGCTATCTGCCCATTTTTGAGGCGCAGGCCAATCAGGTCGCGCATGTCGAAGCGATGGTCCAATGGTCCAGCGCAGATTTGGGCCAAGTCCCGCCCGAAAAATTTCTTCCCATTGCCCGCGAAAGTGGTTTGATTGTGCCCATTGGCCTTTGGGCATTGCGCACGGCCTGCACAAGGCTGGCCGATTGGCGGGCGGATACAGGCCTGTTTCTGTCGCTCGTGGCTGAACAAATGACGGACGCCAGCCTTGTTCCCTCGCTGGTCCAAGCCTTGGGCCAAGCTGGGCTGGCTGCGGAACGGCTGACCATTGATATTGCAGAATCAACATTGCAGCGCACAGGATCTGCCGGGCGCTCCGCGCTGGTGGCGTTGCATAAACTGGGCGTTCGGCTCTCGCTGGGAGAATTTGGCACGGGCGCATCGGCTTTGGGACATTTGAGCCAATCGCCTTTTGCCACTGTCCGAATCCACCCAAAGCTGATTGGTGCCGCTGTACGCAAAGACAGGGAAAGTGCCGCACGTCTGCGCGCAATTGTGACGCTGGCGGAGAATCTTGGCATTACGCCAATTGTGCAGGGTATTGAGTCGGAAGCTGAATTCCGCCTTGCGTTGAGCCTTGGTTGCCGCTTCATGCAGGGTGGCTATGTCACGGGGCGGATTGATGCTGCAGATATGCCCGACCCGTTGGCAACCCCAACGCCAAAGCTGACGATCCATCAAAAAGGCACAAAGTCGGGGCGCGTGTAACAGCGCAGGCCACGCGCTGCTTGCGCCCGCGCCCCGCCTTCGCTATGCGCGCCGCCTGGCCATAGGAGTGTAGCTCAGTTGGTAGAGCATCGGTCTCCAAAACCGAGGGCCGTGGGTTCGAGTCCCTCCACTCCTGCCAGATGCGCGACTCGACCGCGCTTTTGCGCCGACATCTTGCACGGTTGAACCCCACGCAACGCTTGCGTTTTCGCGCAAAGCTGCCTAAAGGCGACCCATCCCGACATCAGGGTTTTCGTTTTGGCCGGATTTTCCGGCGGCGGACCTGTTGGCGGAAAACCGATTTTAGGATGGAAAACGGGTTTATGGCAAAGACCAGCCCAGGTGAATTTATCCGGCAAGTCCGGGCCGAAACAGCGAAAGTTGCTTGGCCGACCAGCCGTGAAACCGGGATGACAGTTGTGATGGTGATCATCATGACGTCCATTCTCGGCTTGTTCTTCCTGGGTGTCGATTCGGTGTTCAGCTGGATCGTCAAGTCGCTGCTCGCGCTCGCTTCCTGACGGACAGAAAAGAACAGGCATGTCACGCTGGTACATCATTCACGCCTATTCGGGCTTTGAGAACAAGGTTCGCGACGCCATTCTTGCGGACGCGGAGCGCCTTGGCCTGGAAGCGCTGGTCGATGCAGTTGAAGTGCCGACGGAAACCGTGACTGAGATTCGTCGCGGCAAGAAGGTTCAGTCCGAACGCAAATTCTTCCCCGGCTATGTGCTGGCGAAGCTGAAGATGACGGATGATGTCTATCACCTCATCAAGAACCAGCCGAAAGTCACAGGCTTTTTGGGCTCAAGCGGCAAGCCACAGGCGATTAGCGAAGCCGAAGCTGCCCGCATTTTGAACACCAAGGAAGAAGCCGCCGCCGCGCCCAAGCAGCAAGTCCGCGTCGATTACGAAATTGGCGATCAGGTCAAGGTGCTCGAAGGCCCGTTTGCAAGCTTCAATGGTCTTGTCGAAGAGTTGGATTTCGACAAGGGCCGCGTCAAGGTGTCTGTATCCATCTTTGGGCGTCCGACTCCCGTCGAACTGGAGTTCGAACAAGTCGAGCGCATGAAGTAACGCCTTTCAGGCGTGTATCCGCGGGAGGGGCTTGCCCCGTTTGAACCGCTAAACTTGAAAGAGAGTGAGAAACAATGGCTAAGAAGATTGAGGGCTATATCAAGCTCCAGGTGCCTGCGGGCGCTGCCAATCCCTCACCGCCAATTGGCCCGGCTCTGGGTCAGCGCGGTGTGAACATCATGGAATTCTGTAAGGCGTTCAACGCTGCCACCAGCGATCTTGAAAAGAATATGCCGATCCCGACGGTCATCACCGTTTATGCGGATCGCAGCTTTTCGTTCGTCACCAAGACGCCGCCGGCCACCTTCTTGATTAAGAAGGCTGCCAAGCTGGACAAGGGTTCAAAGGAACCCGGTAAGTCGGTCATCGGGACCATCGCTCGTTCGAAGCTGTCGGAAATTGCCCAGACCAAGATGAAGGATCTGAACGCAACTGATATCGACGCAGCAACGCGCATCATCGAAGGCTCTGCCCGTTCGATGGGCCTCGAAGTGGTGGAGGGTTAATCCATGGCGTTCCAGAGCAAAAAAGCAAAGAAGCTCGCCGCTGCAATTGATGGCGATAAGCTTTATGGTGTCAGCGAAGCGATCGCGCTTGTGAAAGAGCATGCGACCGCCAAGTTTGACGAAACAATTGAAGTCGCGCTGAACCTCGGCGTTGATCCGCGTCACGCGGACCAGATGGTCCGTGGCGTTGTCTCGCTGCCCAAGGGCACGGGTAAGACAGTGCGTGTCGCCGTGTTCGCCAAGGATGCAAAGGCCGATGAAGCCCGCGCAGCTGGCGCTGACGTTGTTGGTGCGGAAGATTTGATCGACGCCATCACCAACGGCAATATTGATTTTGACCGCTGCATCGCCACGCCCGACATGATGGGCATGGTTGGCCGCGTTGCCAAGATCCTCGGCCCCAAGGGCATGATGCCGAACCCGAAGCTGGGCACAGTGACGCCGAATGTCGGCCAGGCTGTGAAGGATGCCAAGGGCGGCCAGGTGGAATATCGCGTCGAAAAGGCCGGTATCATTCACTCGGGCATTGGCAAGGCGTCGTTCTCGGCTGAAGATCTGCGCGCCAATTTTGACGCACTGGTTGATGCTGTTGTGAAGGCAAAGCCGTCGGGCGCCAAGGGCAAGTATTTGCGCAAGGCCGCCATCAGCTCGTCAATGGGCCCGGGCATTAAGCTCGACGTGGCCGAAATCGGCGCTGCCTGATTTTGAATTTTGCAAGGGGTTGCTCTAAAGGCGCCCCTGCAAGACGGAACCGGCCTTCGGGCCGGCTCCACCGTCCGAGACAGCAGGTGAAGGGAATTTGCCCTTCTTAATTGCCTGCCTAGACGGGGACATGGATTTTTTTTGGTCTCCAAAAGAGACTGCCATTCCCCACGGACAATTGGTTGCGTGCCTTTGTTTTGCAGAGGTGCGGAACCACCCGGTTTGCGGATGGGCCGCACGCCGAATGTTGAAGGAGAATGGCATGGATCGTGCTCAAAAGGCCGATGCTGTCGCCGAACTCAAGAGCGTTTTCAACGAGGTTGGGGTGGTTGTTGTCACTCGCAACCTGGGGCTTACTGTTGCACAGTCGACAGAGCTTCGTGGGAAAATGCGTGAGGCCGGGGCCAGCTATAAGGTCGCTAAGAACCGTCTCGCCAAGCTTGCTTCCGTGGACACGCCTTATGCCGGTATCAGCGATCTGCTGACCGGTCCGACGGCGCTCAGCAGCTCGGTCGATCCGGTCGCAGCGGCTAAGATCATCGTCGAATTTGCCAAGACCACTGACAAACTTGAAATTGTCGGCGGGGCAATGGGCTCTCAGGTTCTGGACGCAAATGGTGTGAAGGCTCTGGCTTCGCTGCCGTCGCTTGATGAACTGCGCGCCAAGCTCGTGGGCCTTGTACAGGCACCCGCGACCAAGGTTGCTCAGGTTGTTGGCGCACCGGCTGCACAGCTGGCGCGTGTCTTTGGCGCATATGGCGCCAAGGCCGCCTAATTTTGACACTCAATTGAAACTCATGCGGGCACTGACCCCGCAATTTGGAGACTTAAAATGGCTGATTTGAACAAAATCGTTGATGACCTTTCGGCTCTGACCGTTCTGGAAGCTGCTGAACTCGCTAAGCTTCTCGAAGAAAAGTGGGGCGTTTCGGCTGCTGCTGCTGTTGCTGTTGCGGCTCCGGCTGCTGGCGGTGGCGCTGCTCCGGCTGCTGAAGAAAAGTCGGAATTTGACGTCATTCTCGTTGGCGATGGCGGCAACAAGATTGCTGTCATTAAGGAAGTCCGCGCCATCACCGGCCTGGGTCTGACCGAAGCCAAGGCTCTGGTTGAGTCGGCTCCGAAGGCCCTGAAGGAAGGCGTGAGCAAGGACGAAGCTGACAAGGTCAAGGCCCAGCTCGAAGGCGCTGGCGCTCAGGTCGAAGTCAAGTAAGCTTCGCACCTTCGCGATTAAGAAGAGGGCGGTCCATTTGGGCCGCCCTTTTTTGTTGCACACGTCACATCTGCGCTGCCTAAATTTTAGGCAATTCGTCGAGCCTGCCCCGAAATCAGGCAGTCCTTATGGCCCCAAGCTGGGCATATGGACCCAAACCACCCTTTAAACCCCTGTAATTCCGTCGTTTCTGGCAAACTGGCACGGGCTTTGCTGATCCCTTTGTTGACCAAGTCCAAGGGGGTCCAATGAAACTGATCATCGCCATCATCAAACCGTTCAAGCTGGACGATGTCCGCGAGGCGCTCACTGCGCTGGGTGTCACCGGCATGACCATCACCGAAGTCAAAGGCTTTGGCCGCCAAAAGGGCCAGACCGAAATTTATCGTGGTGCTGAATATTCCACCAACATGGTGCCCAAGGTGAAGGTGGAAGTCGCGTGCGACGATGCCGTTGCCGACCGCGCCTTGGAGGCGATTCAGCAAGCTGCCAACACGGGCTCCATTGGAGACGGTAAAATTTTCATGCTCGATCTCGGCGCTGCGGTGCGCATCCGCACGGGAGAGACGGGCTCGGTCGCACTCTAAAGATCAAGCAGGGGACTTATGACCAAATTTACAACATGGATTGCCGGGGCCGCGACGCTGTTCGCCACTGCCCCTGTGCTCGCCCAGACAGGGCCAATTAAGGCGCCCAGCGCTGAACAAATGGCCAGCATGGTTGATAAGGGGGACACAACATGGATGTTGATTTCGTCCGCCTTGGTTTTGCTGATGTCTATTCCAGCGCTCGCCCTGTTTTACGGGGGCTTGGTGCGGACCAAGAATATGCTGAGCCTGTTGATGCAAGTTTTCATGATTGTGTCGATTGCGGCGCTGGTCTGGGTCAGCTGGGGCTATAGCCTCTCCTTCACCAGCGGATCGCCTTATATTGGCGGCTTCTCAAAGCTGTTCTTGCAGGGCGTCGATGCCACAACATTGGCCGCCACCTTCTCGAACAATGTCTATATTCCGGAATATGCGTTTATCGCCTTCCAGATGACCTTTGCCTGCATCACGCCCGCTCTGATTGTAGGCGCCTTTGCCGAGCGGATTAAGTTTACGCCGCTGATGCTGTTTGTCGTGGCGTGGCTGACAATTGTCTATTTCCCGATTGCACACATGGTTTGGTACTGGTCTGGCCCAGATTTCTTGCCGGATACGCCCACCGATACCGGTCTGCTCTGGGGCATGGGCGCGCTCGACTTTGCTGGCGGCACAGTGGTCCACATCAATGCAGGCATCGCAGGGCTCGTCGGCTGTCTGATGATTGGCAAGCGCCTTGGCTATGGCCGCGAGGCAACCCCGCCCCATTCGCTGACAATGACCATGATTGGCGCCTCATTGCTGTGGGTGGGCTGGTTTGGCTTTAACGCTGGCTCCAACCTCGAAGCCAATGGCTTGGCCGCCCTTGCCTTCCTCAACACCTTCGTCGCGACCGCTGCAGCTGCTGTCAGCTGGGCAATTGTGGAACAAATCCATCATGGCCGTCCGTCGCTGCTGGGGGCTGTGACAGGGGCAGTTGCCGGCCTGGTTGCTATTACGCCCGCCTCGGGCTTTGCAGCACCCATGACGGCCATTTTGCTCGGCCTTGCTGTCTCGCCCATCTGCTACCTCTTCGTCGCCGTGGTGAAGAATAAGCTGAAATATGACGACACGTTGGACGTCTTTGGCGTGCACTGCGTGGGTGGCATTGTCGGGGCAATTGGCACCGCCATTGTGGCTGATCCTGCACTGGGTGGTCAGGGTTTCCTTGATTATACTGTCTTCCCAGCAGTTGCCGGCACCTATGACATGGCGGGCCAGCTGGTCACGCAGATTAAGGCCGTTGCTTTGACCCTGCTCTGGTCGGGTCTTGGCTCTGCGGTGCTGTTCTTCGTGCTCGACAAGATCTTCGGTCTGCGTCCCAGCGAAGATGCCGAACGCGAAGGGCTTGATCTCTCCAGCCATGGGGAACGCGCCTACAACTATTAAGCCCATTCACCTGACAAGTTTGGGAAGCTGCCGCACCCTCCTCTCCCAGCGCGCGGCTTCCCTCCCCAGGTTCCACCTGCGAACCTTACTGGGCCGGCACGGTAACGTGTCGGCCCTCTTTTTTTCGGATTAGTTGAGCCGCAGGCCAAGCCACAATGTGCGTGGTGTGGCGCGTTCCACAATGCCTGTGGCGCTCAGGGCTGTTTCCACGCGCGCATTGGCCAGATTTTCGCCGCGCATGAAGAGCGATAGGCGCGGGCTAAGCGGCAGGCTGGCCAGTGCATCCAGGGTCACAGCATCGCGCAGGCGGCGGCTATTGGCATCGTCTTCAAACTGAGCAGATACATAACGCGTGGTAAGCGATAATGTGCGCCAGCCAAGCGTCGCGCTGGCCATGTGCCGCGGTGTTTGGGCCGGGCGCAAACCCTGTAAGGCTCGGGCCGCACCAGTTGCACGCACGCGCGCATTGGTGAACGCATAGCTTGCAGACAGCGACCAGACACCCGCCTTATAGCGTGCGTCCAATTCAAGCCCCTTGCTCGCAACCGCGTCGAGATTCAGCCGTTGCCGATATGCGCCTGTCACTTGCCCGACCCCGGGGAAGATGCCTGGCCCAGTGGCAAGCGTAACATTGCCAATCGCGTCGCGCAGTTGGTTGGTAAAGGCGGTGGCGCGCATCCTAAGTTGCGGCATTGGCTGCACATCCAGCCCAATTTCTGCGCCGCGCATCCGCTCTGGCTTCAGATTGGGATTGGAGGCTGTTGCGTCTGCTCCAAGGCGGAAGGGGCGGTAGAGTTCATTCAATGTGGGCAAGCGCCAGCCCAGATAGGCGGCGGTCCGCAGCGTGACTGGCCCTGTTTCCCATGCCAAGCCGGCGCGTGCAGTGGGAGCCCAATCTTGCCGATTGGCAGGCCGGTCATTGCGGGTGAGAGTGCCGCCAATCAGGCTTTCCATCAGCCGGCCATTGCGGATCCACCAATGGTCGGCCCGCGCGCCGCCAGTCAGCGTCACATCCCCCCATTTTGCCGAGGCTTCGGCAAATAGGCCTGCGGTGTCGCTCTGCCCGCCCGCTTCGCGCAGTCGGGTTGGCAGGCCGTTGACATAGCTATAAAATTCATTGGTCTCGCCTGTGGTGCGACGCCAATCTGCGCCAAGCCGCAGCTCTATGTTGCGCGCCACAGGCGGGCGGACTTCCAGCCGCGCGCCAAGCCCTGTGGAGGGCACATTATATTGCGCAACAGACGGCGTGGCGACGGTGCGGGTGGCATTAATCGACACAGCGTTGCTGGTAAATTTGCGCAATTGCACATAGCCTAAGGCTTGCACGCCCCAATGGCCGCGATGCACCAAACGCAGGCTGGCGTCTGCCCCATCGCCGCCATTTTCAGAATAAGCCGTGCCACGCTCGCGCCGATCCATAAAGCCCATCAGCGAGGCTTGAAGCTCAGTCAGCGCACTCAGGGGCGCGACACCGCGTGCCGCAAGGCTTGCTTGTCGATAGGGCGCGGGGCGGTCCACACTGCCGCGCTGGTTGGCAATAATGGGAATAAAGCCATTCCCCCGCCCAAAGCTGGCACTTAAAAAGCCAAAGCCGCCGCCCAATTGCGCGGTGGCAAGCGCCGTTGCATCCAGCGCATCGCGGCTGCCATAGGCAAGGCTGCCTTGGAGCCCAGCAGGCGCATCTCCAGCAGCAATGCTGTCCATTTCAATTGTGCCTGCAAGCGCGCCCGAGCCATAAGCGCCTGAGCCACCCCCGCGGGTGACGCGCACGCTGCCAAGCCGTTCTGGCGCATAAGCGGGCCATGTAATCCAGCCGCCAAACGGATCGCTCTGCGGGACGCCATCCAGCACCAATAAGGCCCGGCTGGAGGCATTGCCGCCCAGCCCGCGCAATGTGGCGCCTTGGCTGGTGGCATTGGCAGACCGGGCATCGCTGCGGCGAAACTGAGCCAGCCCCGCTATATCGCGCAGCACATCTTCAATGCGGCCCGAGGCCGTGGCGATAATCCGATCCCGATCCACAGTCGCACTATCATAGGCCGCATCGCCCATGGGCACGGCCAAGGCCCGTCCCGTCACGATGATGTCGTTGCCCTGTGCTTGGGCGGCCGTGGCGGGCACCCCCAGAATTGTGGCAACAAAGGCAGGCCCCCAAAAGGCACGGACAGAGAATCTTAGCGTCATGCCGCTGCCTGTGACAGGCGCACGCGCGTCAGGAAAGGCCTGACGACCGGAAAATTACCGTGGCCAGCGATCATGCACAGGGATGTGGGTGGGTAAGCGGTGCCAGTCTTGCGCGTCGCAAGAAAAGGCTGCGAACTCTGCGCCGCCAAAATCCTCCGCACTATCAAGGCTGCCAATTTTCAGGATAATGCCTTGGGGCAGGCCCGGCGCGCGGGTGAACATATGTGTGCCACAGCGCGGGCAAAACTCGCGCGTGACGGCATGGGGCAGATCATCTCGCGTAAATCCAGCGACAGCGCCTTTGGTGAGGGCAAAGCCGTCCTTTAAAACGGCCATGCCAATTACGGGCCCGCCGCCTGAGATATATTGGCACTCGCGGCAATAGCATTCAAATTTCATAAAGCCCGGCCCTTCGGCCTGAAATTCCACATCCCCGCAATAACAGCGTCCGGTAATGGCCATGGCCCAATCCTCTCTTTGTTATTCTGGTTTTACAGCCTCGGGATGCGCAGCAGCAAAGGCCGGAAGTGCACAGGCGCGTGCGTCAATTGCCGCCAGCTTGGGAAAAGCGGTCAGTGGCGTTTCCACCCGCCGGGCATTTGCCATTTGCGGGATCAGACAAATATCGGCCAATCCCGGTGCGTCGCCCGATAGGAACGGCTGGTCGGGCGCAACCTGCGCCTCCAATGCGGTAAAGCCTTCGGTAATCCAATGTCGGGCCCAGGCGTCGACCGCATCTTGCGGCTGGCCCAGCTCATGCCGCAGATATTTCAGGATCCGCAGATTGTTAATCGGGTGAATGTCGGCTGCAATTAGCAATGCTTTGCCCAGCGCTGCCGCCCGCGCACCTGCGTCTTGGGGAAGAAAGCGGGGGCTTGGATAGGTGGCATCGAGCCAGTCGATAATCGCAAGGCTTTGCGTCAGGCGTAGATCGCCCACCTCGAGCATGGGGACAAAGCCTTGCGGGTTCTTGGCCTTATAGTCTGCAGCCTTTTGGGCGCCATCCATCAGGCTGATTGGCACACGCTCATAATCCAGACCCTTTAGGTTCAGGGCAATGCGCACCCGATAGGCCGCCGAGGACCGCCAATAATCATAGAGCCGGATTGTCATTTCATCTCCCGGATCCATTGGCGGATCAGCGCCACGCCCTCGTCATGCACAGTGGCGCGGCCCAGTTCGGGCATGGCAATGCCGGGCTCTAAACTCTCCATGCGGGCAAGCAGGTAAGATTGCTCAGGATGGCCGGGGGCAATTGCAAAGTCCAAGCCGGCACTGCCCCGGCCTGCTGCGGTGGGCCGCTTGTTCAACCCTAAATTGGTATCAGCGGCTTGTTCCCAATTGAGCCAGAGGCCGGATGTATCCGCTGGTCCTTTGGGGTTGTGGCAATGCCCACAATTCATGTCGAGATAGGCGCGTGCGCGCGCCGCGACGCTGCCGGTTTTGGGATTGTCCCACACGGGCAATTTTTGCAGCCCGCGCATCTGCCCGGCGAGAAGCCCAATGCGGCGGAGCGCCTGCAATTGCTGGCCATCGTTCAAATTGCGGGCTTTGGGGCCAATAGGGGTGATGGCATCGCCCAGCGCGTGGCAGCCCTTGCACTGGTTGGCATTGGGCACAGCATAGCTGATAGAGCGGGTCTGCCCGTCATAATGCGTCCAGCTGACTGTCATGCGCTGGCCCGCGCGTTTGAGCACGGCCTCTGTCCCCTCCGCGTTCCACACATAAGGCAGTGCCACCCAGCCAGAGGCACGGTGGATGAGGAGGCGTGTTTCCAAGATACGGATATTCTTGTCCGGCATACGAAAATCAGCCGGATAGCCAAAGCTTTTAATCAGCACGCTGCCCACAGGCAGCTTCAAAAGGCCATCGCCCTGCACGTCCGCCTTTTGGCCGCGGGGCAGATAGAGAAACCGGAATTTTTCTGCATAATCAGAAAATAAAGGCGTGTTGAGATGATAGGGGACAACGCCTGGTGCGGGGGTTTGCCCATTTACCAGCAACCCAAAATCCTGAAGACGGGGCGGCAGGCTGTCACTCAGGATCAGCGCCTCATTGATGCGTGGCGCCGGACTGGCGCTGATTAAGGCCAGCGATAGCCCCGCCAGCAGCACGGCACGCTTCACTTTGCTGCAGCCTCCATGGCGGCAGGCATGAGGATATTGGGCAGGGCGGATGGCGCAGCTGTGGTGGGTGGCTGGTACAAGGCTGGCCGGGCCTGCGTAACGGGCGCCGCTTGGGCTGGGAGGTTCAGCGAGACAGCCGGTACAGCATCTTTAAAATGGACATTGGCCGCCACGCCGCCGACCCCATCCCAAAAAACAGGGGGGGAGCTGCCGCCCATGGCGTGCGCCAGCGCTGCCCCACCGGGAAAGGCCGGCGCAAAGCCAGCACGGCCATGGCGGTTGTCCGCAACAAGCACATCTCGTGCGATCGGATTATACTGCGTATCGTTAAAGGCGGATTGATAGGCGACCACCATGACATTGGTGGTGCCATTATCGGCCAAATCATTGCCAAAAACATGGACATTGCGATTGGCCATGACCATCACGCCCGTGCCGGTGGGCACGCTGGCAACAATATTGCCCTTGGGCGCAAAATTGGGCGTGTCATTGGCAATCACGCGGTTGTTGAAGACGCGGATATTATGCCCGCCTTGTTGCGGCAAATTGGGCAGATCAAAAATCAGGATTCCGCCCGTATTGCGCGTTGCCACATTGCTATGGACATCCGCATCATAGCTGTTCTCAATTTCAATGCCGGCGACATTGAACATGGCGGTTGAGTTGCGGACAATGATGTTGCGGGATTGGCCAACATAAATGCCGGCGTCCGACGCGCCTTTCACGACCGCCCCATCAATCAGCACATCGCGCGATTCCACGGGATAAAGGCCGTAGGCGCCATTGCTTTCCTTGGGCCCGCCTGTCCATTCGATCCGGATATTTTTATAGACTATCCGGTCTGCCCCTTTGGATTTGATGCCATCGCCGCGGGCGTCTTCGACTGCAAAATCGCGCAGCACCACATCATCCGATGTCACAAGCAGCCCTTCGCCAGCACCCTTTTGTCCGGCAAAGCTGAGCACTGTTTTGTCGGGGCCAGCGCCCCGCAATGTGACGCCGGCAACATCGAGCGAGAGCCCATCGGTCAACGCATAGCGGCCTGCCGCCATCTCAACGATGTCTCCGGGTTTTGCCTCAATTAAAGCCGATTGCAGTTGGTCTTGCGCGTCCGGCCCCGGGGCCACCCTAAGGGTGCCGGCATAGGTGGGGGCCGCGGCCAATATGGCCCAAGCGGCGGCTTGCATCGCTCTCCATTTCATGGCCTAAGCATTGCATCAACTGGCACACATGCCAAGACTGAATTCAATTAGGGAGAGTTGTCGATGCGCCATTTGCTGACCGGCCTTGTCCTTCTGGCCTCAGCCAGCCCCAGCTTTGCTGCAACATCGGTTTCAGGCCGTTGGTATACGGAAGAAAAAGACAGCATTGTTCAAATTGGCCAATGCGGCCCCGTAGTCTGTGGCAAGGTTGCCAAAGTTTTGCGAGCAGCGCCCAATGGCGGCAAGCCGGTGGATGCCAATAATCCAGACCCGGCTTTGCGCAATCGGCCGATTGAGGGGATTATTCTTCTGTCTGGTTTCAAAGACTCGGGGGATGAGTGGGAAGGCCAGATTTATGATCCGCGTGCGGGGAAAACCTATCGCTCTACGCTTAAGAAGCAGCCCGATGGCACCTTGCGGGTGAAGGGCTGTCTCGGACCATTTTGCCGCGCCGTAAAATTTACACCCGCCCCCTAATTGGGGCGGGCGCGCGCTTATTTTTTCAGGCCAATTTCAATCAATCGCTGCACCAAGAAATCATTGGCAGTGATTGGCTCAGGATAAAGATTGGGCGTGTCGGCGCTGATGCAGCCCGGCAGCGTCTCGATCAGAAAATCTGACGCGAGGTGCAGGAAAAAGGGCATGGAATAGCGGGGAATATGCCGCCGTTCGGGTGGTGGATTCAGCACACGGTGGATCGTCGATGGCAAATGGCGGTTGGTCAGCCGTTCCAACATATCGCCGACATTAATCACCATCGCGCCCTCAGGCGGCGTGATTGACAGCCATTCGCCCTCGCGCGTCAATAGCTGCAGGCCGCCTTCTTCCGCCCCCAGCAACAAGGTGATGAGGTTGATGTCACCATGCGCGCCCGCGCGAATGCCCGGCGCATCGGCCGGAATGGGCGGATAATGCAACAGGCGCATCACCGAATTGCCATTTTCAACCGCGGGGTCAAACCAATTGGGGGCCAGCCCCAAATAGCGTGCAATGGCCGAAAGCAGGCGGTTGCCAGCCTCATCAAACGCGGCATACATTTGGTGGAAGGTCGGCTCAAAGTCTGGCAGTTCCTTGGGCCAGATATTATCGGGCATATGGTCGCGAAAGCGATGGCCGGGGGGCAGATCGCGCCCAATATGCCAAAATTCCTTCAAATCGACGTGCGTTGCATCTTTGGCAATTTCAGTGCCAAAGGGCGTGTAGCCGCGCTGGCCCGACAGCTCCGCTGAATAATAGCTGCGCTTTACGTCTTCGGGCAGCGCGAAAAATTGCCGCGTCAAATCCCAAGCCCGGTCAATCAGTCCGGCATCAATGCCGTGATCTGCCACAACGGCAAAGCCAAAGGTGCGAAAGCTATTGCCAATTGCTTGAGCAAAGCCGTCAGGGTCGCGCGCCTGTTCAGCAAGCGAGAGCGTTGGGATCTGGTTCAAAACATCTGTCATAAAGGCGCTCTAGGCGCAGATGCGCGTCTATTCCAGCCCGCTATTGACCAATTTCAGCTCATTTGACGGCGCTGACTTTTGCGACAGACGGCCATCGACACGCGCACCCGTTTCCACAGAGATGCTTTCATAGGCTACATCGCCCAGCACACGCGCTGATTTTTCAATGACCAGCTCGGTTGCAACGACTGTGCCTTCAACAGTGCCGGCAATGGAGGCGCGTTGGGCCGTCACATTGCCCTTGATGCGGCCCGACGCGCCCAAAGCAAAGCTCGCACAGCTCACATCGCCAATCAGCTCACCATCAATCAAAACATCGCCACCCGCAGACAAATTGCCCGTTAAGGACACATCATTGCCAATGACAGACCGGCCATGCGCGGCCATTGCCGCGTCCGTTGCTTTGCCCCATGCCATCGTGTCTATTCCCCCATCTAAGTCGCGTGTGGCGCAAGGTTAGGCAGACCGAAGTGATTCGCCAAATAATTTGGGACGGGCGGGGCTAGAACAGGCCGCCGCCGAGCATTAGGCGCAAGACGCCAATGACAATCACAATCAGGTTCAGCGTCCGCCCGCTGCTTTGGCCCGATGTCGCGCCAATGCCGAGGCCCAGAATAGCCAAGGGAATGATGAGCCAATTCGCCCAGCCCAAAAAGGGAATGAAAGCAATGGCCACCATCACCAGCGCGACACAGCCAATGAGAAGAGAAATCATATTGCGCATATTAAGATCCTGACCCTCTTATGGGTCCATTGCAAGCCGGACGTGTCGTCCCTAATTCACATAAGTGTCAGCGACCATCGTAAGAGTCGCGCCCCTGAGAGGAAGTGGTGAGGAACATTATGGCTTACGCTCATACGCATGATGCCAATCCGCATTGGTTGCCGCGCCTGCCGCGCACGGCCACAGACGAAATCCCCGGAACCGATGGCTGGCCACTGGTTGGCACGACATTTCAGCAATTGCGCGATCCGCACGCCTTTACGCGCAAAATGGCCGCAACCTATGGCCCGATTTATCGTGTCCGCAGCTTTGGCGGGCGTACGGTGCAGTTGCTCGGCCCCGACGCGAATGAGCTGGTGCTGTTTGATCGGGACAAGCTTTTCTCGTCGGAACAGGGCTGGGGCCCCATTCTCAATCTGCTCTTCCCGCGCGGGTTGATGCTCATGGATTTTGAGCAGCATCGTGTGCATCGCCGCACCTTGTCTGTTGCCTTCAAGCCCGAGCCAATGAAGCTCTATTGCGCGGCGCTAAATGACGGCATTGCACGCCGCCTGAAGGACTGGTCGGGCAAGAAGTTTGAATTTTATGCCGGCATTAAGGCGCTGACGCTCGATTTGGCGGCCACCTCGTTTTTGGGCATTCCTTGGGGACCAGAGGCGGACCGCATCAACCAAGCTTTTGTGGATATGGTGCAGGCATCCGTGGGCGTCGTGCGCATTCCCATTCCCGGCACCAAAATGGCAAAGGGGGTCGCAGGCCGCGCCTATCTGAAGGACTATTTTGGCCGCGAAGTCCCCAAGCGCCGGGCCTCTGATGCGCAAGATATGTTCAGCCAAATCTGCCGGGCGACCAATGAAGATGGCAGCTTGCTCAGTGACGATGAGATCATTGATCACATGAACTTTTTGATGATGGCAGCGCATGACACGATCACGTCGTCCGCAACATCCATGGTCATGCTGCTCGGCCAAAATCCAGAGTGGCAAGATACGCTGCGTGATGAAATGTTGGGCCTGGGCATCGCCGGACATGATCTGCCCTATGACCGGCTGAATGATCTGGTTCTCACAGATTATGCCTTTAAGGAATCGCTGCGCTTAATGGCGCCTGTGCCGTCTATTCCGCGCCGCGCCGTTAAAGATTTTGATTTTGGCGGCTATCATTTCAAAGCCGGCACCTATGTGGGCATTAGCCCAGCCTTTACGCACAAAATGCCAGAGCATTGGCCTGAGCCGGACAAATTTGATCCCATGCGCTTTACGCCAGAGCTGGTGAAGGCACGGCACAAATATGCATGGGTGCCCTTTGGCGGCGGCGCGCATATGTGCCTTGGCCTGCATTTCGCCTATATGCAGATCAAGATCCTGATGTGGCATATGCTGCGCGATCATCGCATTGTGCTGCCTGCAGGCAGTGGCGCTGCTTGGCAGGCCTGGCCCATTCCCAAGCCGCGCGATGGCCTGCCGGTGCAGATTGTCCCGCGCGGCGCTTGACCCCCATTTCTCCTCACTGTATTATCGTTCTAATACAGTGAGGAGTCGGTCATGTCTGCGCCTGTCAAAACCTGTGTGATGCTGAGCCTGTTCGCAGGCCTGTCTGCCTGCGATACTAGCAGCCAAAATGCAGAGGCCACAGACGCGCCGGGCACCAATATTTCTGTGACAGCCAAAGGCGATAGCGGCGCTCCGGTGAGCATCAAGGCAGATGGTGAAGCGGGCCGGCTAGCTGTTAAAATACCGGGCGTTGATGCAACCATCGCGCTGCCCAAAATCATGCTGAAAGACAGCAATTTCGATTTGGACGGGGTAAAACTGTTTCCCGGTGCCACAATTTCGACTGTCTCGGTTGTGGCCGATGGCGCAACCAGCGCGGATGCCGCCAAGGTCAAAATCATATTTCAGGCGCCAGCCTCTCCCGCAGCTGTGAAAAGCTGGTTTGAACAGGCCTTTAAAGAAAAGGCCGTCGCCGTGCGGGCCGTTGGGGAAAATTTGATCGGCCAAACGCGCAATGGCGGCAATTTTCGTATGGAGTTTGCCGCAGCCCAAGATGGCAAAACCAACGGGACAATTTTGATTTCTGAAAAACGCTAGACTTTGGTGCGCGCTGGCCGGCAGATGCACTGGCCTTAATCAGGCCGGCCAAGGAGATGATGATGCGTGCTTTTCGACAGGTGGACGTGTTCACGCGCCGCCCCTTTTTCGGCAATCCCGTCGCCGTCATTCTTGATGGATCAGGTCTGACGACTGATCAGATGCAGCAAATTGCCCAATGGACCAATTTGTCAGAAACGACTTTTGTCCTCCCGCCTGACGACCCGGCAGCCAGCTATCGCGTGCGCATTTTTACGCCGCGCGCAGAATTGCCCTTTGCGGGCCACCCCACTTTGGGGACCGCGCACGCCGTTTTGGAGGCTGGGATTGCCCAGCCTGTCAATGGCACGCTGGTCCAACAATGCGCGGTTGGTTTGGTCGAGGTGACAATTGAGGGCGATATGCGCGCCTTTCGTCTGCCGCGCTATGCGGAACAAGATGCCCCAGACGTTGATCAGTTGACGGCCGCTTTGGGGGTGCCCGGCCTTCTTGTTGCACCGCCTAAGCTGCTGGATGTCGGGCCTCGCTGGGTGATTGGCGAATGCAGCTCGACGGACGCCCTTGCGACATTGGGGCCTGATTTGGCAGCCCTTGCCGATTATGATCGTGCGCATCACACAACCGGCCTCACTCTCTTTGCAGTTGGGCCAGAGGGTGTCAAAGTTCGCTCTTTTGCGCCTGCGGACGGCATTGCTGAAGACCCAGTCTGCGGCAGCGGCAATGCCGCGGTTGCGGCGTATCGCCTGCTGCGGGGCGCGCTGGCCGATGGACAAAGCTATCAGGCTTCGCAAGGCCGCGAAGTTGGTCGGGATGGGGAAATTTATGTCCGCATTTCGGGCCGGGATGTCTATGTCGGCGGGCAGTGTGTGACCTGCGTGTCGGGCATGATTGGGCTGTAAATCGGGCCGTGCGCGCGGCCATGCTTCTCTTCTGCGTGCAATGCGGCTAAGGCACGGGCCATGCACCCGATCTTTCTTGTCATGACCGGCGGCGCTTTGGGCGCTGCGGCCCGCTATCTGACGGCCAGCGCCTTTGGGGTGCGGGGGGATTGGCCCATGGGCACATTTCTTGTCAATTTGGCAGGCGGATTGCTGATGGGCGTGCTGGCGGCTTTTGTCCTGCGCGGCAGTGCGTCTGAGGGCGTCCGCCTGTTTGTCGGCGTTGGGATTTTGGGTGGCTTTACCACATTTTCGGCCTTTAGTTTGGAAGGCTTTAACATGATTGCACGGGGCCAATGGGCGCTGGCAATCGGCTATGCGCTTGCTTCTGTAACGGGATCAATTCTCGCGCTTGCCATTGGCTATGGAGTGGCTCGCGCATGAGCACAGAAGTTCGTCAGTTCACCGTTGATGCCGAGGATGATGGCATAAGACTGGACCGCTGGTTCAAGCGGCATTTGCCCGATGCCAATTTTAACACCGTCTCGCGCTGGGCGCGCACGGGCCAGTTGCGCGTCGATGGCAAGCGGGCAACCCCGGGTGATCGGGTTGAGTCTGGCCAGCAAATTCGGGTTCCCCCGGCAGATCCTGTTGCGCCAGCCACGGCCAAGCCCAAAAAAGAGCGGCCCCGCTTAAGCGACGATCAGATTGCCTTTGCCGAAAGTCTGGTGATCCATAAGGACAAGGCGGCGCTGGTGCTCAACAAACCGCCGGGCCTTGCAACCCAAGGCGGCACGCGCACAACCGAACATGTCGATGCGTTGCTCGACGGTCTGTGGTTTGAGCATGACCAACGACCCAAGCTTGTTCATCGGCTGGACAAGGATACATCGGGCGTGTTGCTGGTCGCGCGCACATCGCGGGCCGCCGCGTCTTTTTCCAAAAGCTTTTCCAGCCGCACGGCCCGTAAAGTCTATTGGGCAATCATTGTTGGCGTCCCTTCGATTGAAGATGGCATGATTGAGCTGCCGCTTGCCAAACAGCCGGGCACAGGCGGCGAGAAAATGTGCGTCGATGAAGAAAATGGCGCACCCTCACGCACGCGCTATCGCGTGATTGATCGGGCGGGAAATAACGCCGCATGGGTAGAGCTTCAGCCCTTAACGGGGCGGACCCATCAATTGCGCGTGCATATGGCCGCCATTGGCCATCCCATTGTGGGGGATGGAAAATATGGCGGGCGCGATGCCTTTTTGACCGGCACGATTAGCCGCAAAATGCACCTGCACGCGCGTCGCTTGCGCGTCGATCATCCCGATGGCGGGCACATTGAAGTGCGGGCAGATTTGCCCCAGCATTTCTTGGAAAGTCTAAAGGACTTAGGTTTTGAGCTTCCCGATGGCGATGCACTGCCACTGGATGACATCAAGTTTAGCGAAACGCCGGAAGGCAAGAAGCGCGCCCAAGCGCATAAGGCCAAGGCTGCGCGCAAAGAGCGTAAGGGCGAACGTCGTGGACGGGGTGCTGCGCGGTCCGCAGGTCCAGCAAAGCGCGACAAGGCGCCCTCTAAGCGCCCACGGAGCTAGGATATGCACCCCAGCCCCGCCTTTCGATGGGAAGATCGAGTGGCTTTGCAGGATTATGCCCACGCCATTGGCTTTGGTGTCCTATTTGCCCAAACGCCCGAGGGGCCGCGCGTTGCGCATGTGCCCTTTGTGGTTACGCAAGAGAATAACTTTGCCATTCATTTGGCGCGGAGCAATGCCTTGGCGCGACATTTAGACGGGGCAACAGCTTTGCTCGTTGTCACTGGCCCCGACGGTTATGTCAGCCCGGATCATTATGGCATCCCCGACCAAGTCCCCACTTGGAATTATGTGGCCGCCGAATTTGAAGGCCAGATTGCACGGCTAGATGAGGCAGGATTGCTGGCCCAAATTGATGCCCTATCGGCCCAGGAAGAGGCGCGACTGGCACCCAAACGCCCTTGGACACGCGCAAAGACAAATCCTGGAGTGATCGACAAGCTGTTGGCGGGCATTTGGGGGTTTGAATTGCAAGTCACGCAGTGGCGGGGCACGGCCAAGCTGAGCCAGAATAAAGGCGAAGACGTCCGTCTGCGCACGGCAGATGCGCTTGAAGCCGAAGGCAAGGCAGCCTTGGCCCAGCTGATGCGGACATTGCCCGCATGAACAAGCTTGCGCTGTTTGATTGTGATGGCACGCTGGTCGATAGTCAGCAGAACATCATCCTGTGCGTCAATGCGGCATTTGAACGCGCAGGGCTGGCCCCGCCGGCGCGGGCGGCGACCAAGGCCATTGTGGGGTTGAGCCTGTTGCCTGCCATGCAGGCGCTGGTGCCTGATGCGCCGCATGATCTGCACGTCCAATTGGCAGAAGATTATAAAACCGCCTTTCAGCGGATGCGCGGGCACGGCCTTGTCGAAGAGCCTTTGTTTGAAGGCATTGCCGCAGCGCTAGATGCGTTGGAAGCGGAGGGCTGGCTGCTGGGCGTCGCCACGGGCAAGTCGGACCGCGGGCTGGATTTATGCTTGCGTCACCACGGTCTGCGCGATCGCTTTATCACCCTGCAAACAGCGGACCGGCACCCCTCCAAGCCGCACCCGTCCATGGTTGAACAAGCAATGGCGGACGCGGGTGCTGCCCCCCACACAACAGTGATGATTGGCGACACCAGCTTTGATATGGCGATGGGTGTGGCGGCTGGCGCGCGGTCATTGGGCGTGAGCTGGGGCTATCACCCCGTGGACGATCTTTGGGCGGCGGGCGCTTATCACGTCACCGACCATCCCGATTTTTTACTGGAGGCATTGGCATGAGCAAGGCAGATGATGTGGCGGCCCAGCGCTTTGCGCTGATGAATTTGGCGCGTTTTGCGTCCGTCGCGCTGGTCTTTCTGGGCATTGCCAATATCGCGGGCAAGCTGTTGCCTGAGGCCAAGCCCTTATTGGGCTATGCCTTGTTCTTTGCGGGAGTTGGCGGTTTTTATGGCCTGCCGATTGTGTTGAAGCGCCGTTGGCGCACGGGGGATGAATGAAGCGCTTTTATAAAAGCGTGACGACCAATGATGCTGGTGGCGTGCTGTTGGACGGGCGCCCCGTCCGCACCCCTGCGCGCGCGCCTTTGCTCATGCCAACGCCCGCCTTGGCAGAGGCAGTGGCAGCCGAATGGGCGGGGCAAGGCGAAGAAATTCGTCCGCAGGATATGCCCCTGACAGGCCTTGCCAACGCCGCCATTGATCGCGTGGCGCCCGACCATGCTGCGTTCGCAGCAGGCCTTGCCCAATATGGCGAGACCGAATTGCTCTGCTATCGTGCCGATAGCCCGCCAGACTTGATTGCCCGCCAGCAGGACCGCTGGGACCCACTGCTCGATTGGGCGCGCGGGCAATATGATGTGGAGTTTACGCTGGTCACGGGGATCATGCACCAGCCGCAACCCATGGCCACTGTGCTGCGCTTAGGCGATGCTGTGGCGGCAGCCAGCGCGCATCAGCTGGCCGCCTTATCGCCGCTTGTCACGATCGGTGGATCGCTGGTGATTGGGCTGGCACTTCTGGAAGAAGCCGTGCTGCCCGAAGATGCCTTTGCCATCGCGCATCTCGATGAGCTGTGGCAGGCCGAACAATGGGGCGAGGATGACTGGGCGCTTGAGGCGCGCAATGCCCGCAAGCGCGATTTTTTGGCCGCCTGCCGCTTTCTAGAGCTGCTTTAAAGTCTTCGGGCCTTGCTCCGGCCCTGAGCCTGAATGGCTGGGCTCCGGGTCAAGCCCGGAGCAGGCGGAGAGGTGGCCCTTCAGTCCCGCCCAGATTTGGCAAGGCTGCGGACAAAGCCAATCAACCCCGTTTGGCGGCTGCGCTTGAGGCGTTCGGCCTCCAAAATGGTTTTCACATTCTGAAAGCACTGCTCCACATCATCATTGACGAGGACATAATCATAGCCATCCCAGTGGCTGATTTCGGCAGTGGCGCGGGCCATGCGTCCGGCAATCACCTCTTCGCTATCGGTCCCGCGTGCGCGCAGGCGCCGCTCCAATTCCTCCAGCGAAGGGGGGAAGATGAAGACACGAACAACATCGCCGCCGGCTTGTTGGTACAGCTGCTGCGCACCCTGCCAATCAATATCAAACAGGACATCGCGGCCCTCAGATAAGGCCTTTTCCACGGGCGCGCGCGGCGTGCCATAGCGATTTCCAAAGACGTGTGCCCATTCGAGAAACTCATTCTCCGCAACTTTTTGGCGGAAATGCTCAACATCAACAAAGTGATAATCTTGGCCATCGACTTCGCCGGGACGCGGCGGACGCGTTGTCGCTGAGACGGACATTTCAAGACCCGCATCTGAGGCCAGCAACTTGCGCGAAATGGTCGACTTGCCGGCCCCCGAGGGCGACGACACAATGAAGAGAATGCCACGCCGCTTAAACTTGTGCGGGTCTTTAGGGTCAATCTGGGCCATGGCCGCTCTTGCAACGACAGGCCGCGCGCGTCAATTGCCAGACTGGTCCGGCTTGGCATGACTTGCGGCGGGGGCTTTATTTCTTGCGGCCAAAATCCACGGTCACGACATTGGAGCCATCTTCAATGGGCAAGGCGCGCGGGCCATCATTTTCAGCCTCGCCATGCTCTGGCACTTCATCTTCGTCGAAATTAACTTGGAAGTGCAGGGCAAATTCCACAGCCGGATCCACAAAGGCCGTAATGGCATCAAAGGGGATGACCAGCTTGGTCGGCACTTGGCTAAAGGTCAGGCCCACTTCAAAGCCATGGTCATCCACATTCAAATCCCAGAATTTATTCTGGAGCACGACTGTCATCTCGTCGGGGAAGCGCTGGCGCAGATGATCGGGGATGATCACGCCTGGCGCCGAGGTTTTGAAAGTGATGTAAAAATGATGGGCGCCCGGCAAATCGAGGTTAGATTGGATGCCACTTAGCACCCGCCCCACCACGGCGCGCAGGGCCTCCTGCACAATATCATCATAGGGAATCAGGCTGTCGGGCATATCGTCTGTCATAATGAAAAGGACGTTGGACGCTTGGGAACCTGTGGTCAAGCGGTTGCGCGCACGCACAGGGGCGCTATAGGCCTAGGCCCATGCGGACCGCGACGATTCAGCGCAAGACCAGCGAGACCTCGATTGAGGTTGAGTTGAACTTAGATGGCACGGGGCTTTACCAAGTCTCGACGGGCATTGGCTTTTTGGACCATATGCTGGA
>JBEDNE010000166.1:0-16011 GCA_041170745.1 Pseudomonadota bacterium | reverse complement strand
CACATGGCGCCGCGGCCATGGCATCGTCCATGCCGGCCTCGGCCTTTTCAATTGGCAAAGGCACGCCAATGACGCCTGTAGCCGAAACAAAGACTTGCTCTGCCGCACAGCCAAGATGTGCAGCCGCCTTGGCGGTGATGGCTTCTACGGCGGCCCGGCCCTTATGGCCCGTAAAGGCATTGGCATTGCCCGCGCTCACCACCAGTGCTCGCGCTTGCCCGCCTGCCAAATGGCTTTGGCACCATTCCACTTCGGGGGAGGGGCATTTGCTTTGCGTGGTCACCCCGGCAACGGCCGTTCCTGCCTCAAAGCGGATAAAGGTCAGGTCGTTGCGATCCCAGCTTTTATACCGCGCCCGGCCCACATGGGGCGTGACGCCCGCAATCAGTGGCATATCCGGAAAAGGCGTGGCGAGAGGCGAAATAGCAGTGGTCATACACGGCCCCTAACGCTGCAAAAGCCTTGGTTCAACTCTTGGACGCGCAGCAAGAGACGCAAGCCATGCACAGATTTGTTAGGAAAGACCCGCTAGGCCGGGATGGACGGACCCTATATTGCACCCTATATCAGCCCTTACCAAATATTATGACGCGTCTATTTTTGTATCTTATCGCCCTTGTGGCTGGATTTTCGCCTGCACAGGCGAGCCGTGCTGCATGGGCAGAGCCGGTGGCGATTGGCCAATTGGCGCAGCCCGTGCGTCATATTGCCTCTGTTGCGCCTGCTAAGGCGCATTTGGTGGCAGGCTTTGTCCAGCCTTGGCCTTTGGCGGCGCGCGGTGCAGAGGCGCAAGCCACCCCGCAGACCAGCTTTGCTGGGGTTGCCGCTTCGATTGAGCTGACGGATCGTCCACGCGCTTAAATTAGCGCGCTTTTTTATCTGATCCCTAATTTTGCGTCGCGCCCAGCCGCTGACGCTGCCCAATTTAATCAAGGAAACTGCCATGTTCGGCAAGATTGCTAAATCCATCTTTGGATCGTCCAACGATCGTTATGTCCGCTCGCTCATGAAGATTGTTGAGAAGGTCAACAGCCATGAGCCGACCATGATTGCCATGAGCGACGAGGAATTGCAGGGTCAAACCACGCGTTTCCGCGCACGGCTTGAGGCAGGGGAAACGCTCGACAGCCTTTTGCCCGAGGCCTTTGCCACGGTCCGCGAGGCGGCCAAGCGCACCCTTGGCCAGCGCCATTATGATGTGCAGCTGGTCGGCGGCATTGCGCTCCACCGCGGCGAAATTGCCGAAATGCGCACCGGCGAAGGCAAGACGCTGGTGGCAACGGCGGCCACCTATTTGAATGCGCTGCCCGGCAAGGGCGTCCACGTCATTACCGTCAATGACTATCTGGCGAAGCGTGACGCGGAGTGGATGGGCCAAGTCTATACGTTTTTGGGTCTGAGCGTCGGCGTTATTGTACCCAATTTGACCGATGAGCAGCGCCGGGCCGCCTATGAGGCGGATATTACCTATGGCACCAATAATGAGTTCGGCTTTGATTATCTGCGCGACAATATGAAATATGATCGCGCCCAGATGGTCCAGCGGCCGTTCAACTATGCCATTGTTGACGAGGTCGACTCAATTCTGATCGATGAAGCGCGCACGCCGCTGATCATTTCTGGCCCGACCGACGATAAGTCAGAACTTTACATGGCAGTCGATGTCATTGTGAAGCGGCTCGACGAGGCTGATTATGAGAAGGACGAAAAGCAGCGTTCGGTTGTTCTGACCGAAGATGGCACCGAAAAGGCTGAGCGCCTGTTGGAAGGGGCCGGCCTGTTGCAGGGCGAGAACCTGTATGATTTTGAAAATACGCAGGTTGTCCATCATTTGAACCAAGCGTTGCGTGCCAATGCCATGTTCAAGCGCGATAGAGTTTATATCGTGAAGGACGGCAAGGTCGTCATCATTGATGAATTTACGGGCCGTATGATGGAAGGCCGCCGTTGGTCCGACGGCTTGCACCAAGCTGTTGAAGCCAAAGAAGGCGTCACTATTGAGCCGGAAAATCAGACGCTGGCTTCGATCACCTTCCAGAATTATTTCCGTATGTACCCCAAGCTTGGCGGCATGACGGGCACGGCAGCAACTGAAGCGCGTGAGTTTTTTGACATTTATAAAATGAATGTCGTCACCATCCCCACCAATGTGCCGGTTCAGCGCATTGATGATGAGGATGAGTTCTACAAGAATACGCATGACAAATTTGGCGCGATTGCCAAGCTGATTAAGGAGCGGGCGAGCCTGGGCCAGCCCGTGCTGGTTGGCACAGTCTCGATTGAGAAGTCAGAGCTGTTGTCCGAATTCCTGAACAAGGAAGGCGTCGACCATAATGTTCTGAACGCCCGGTATCACGAGCAGGAAGCGCATATTGTGGCGCAGGCGGGCCGGTTGGGCGCGGTGACCATTGCCACCAATATGGCGGGTCGCGGCACGGATATTCAGCTGGGCGGCAATCTCGATTTCCGCATTGCCGATGAATTGGCGAGCATGGAAGACGGCCCGGCCAAGGACAAAGAGATTGCGCGGATCAGGCAAGAAATTGAGGCTGAAAAGCAGCGTGTGTTTGAGGCGGGTGGCCTGTTTGTGATTGGCACGGAGCGGCACGAAAGCCGCCGCATTGATAACCAGCTGCGGGGCCGCTCTGGCCGTCAGGGTGATCCGGGGCGGACCAAATTCTATCTTTGCCTTGATGATGATCTGCTGCGGATTTTTGGCCCGGACACGTTGTTCTCTAAGATGATGAACAGCAATTTGGCGGATGGCGAGGCCATTGGCTCACGCTGGTTGTCCAAAGCGATTGAGACGGCGCAGAAAAAGGTCGAAGCGCGCAATTATGACATTCGCAAACAGGTCGTCGAATATGATGACGTGATGAATGATCAGCGCAAGGTGATCTACGAACAACGCGGCGACATCATGGATGCCGAGACAGTCGATGATGTCACCATTGATATGCGGCATGAGACAATCAACGCGATTGTGGGCGATGCCTGCCCGCCCAATACTTATCCCGAACAATGGGATGTGGACGGGCTGAAGGCGCGGGTTCGTGAAGTCTTTGGGCTTGAAGTGCCTGTTGAGACTTGGGTGACTGAGTCTGAAATTGAGCCTGAAATGATTGAAGATCGCGTCCGCGAACAGGCAGACGCAATGATGGAGGCGAAGCAAGCGGCGCTTGAGCCCGATATGTGGCGTCAGGTTGAAAAGAGCGTCTTGCTGCAATCACTCGACCAGCATTGGAAGGACCATCTGTCCACGCTGGATGCGCTGCGCGCGGTGATCCACTTGCGCGCTTATGCGCAAAAAACGCCAATTAACGAATATAAGCGCGAGGCCTTTGCGCTGTTTGAGCGGATGTTGGTGGCGATCCGCGAAGATGTGACGCGGATTTTGGCCTATGCCCAATTTGAAATGCAAGCTGCGCCTGAATTGCCGCAAATGCCCAATTTCATCACAACGCATATCGATCCGCTGACCGGCGAAGATGACAGCAAGGATAGCGATGCTGCTGCCCGCGGGCTGATCACCACGCGCATTCCGCCGCTGCAATTTACGGAGCCGTCTTTGCTGGATGAATTCGGCACCGATCCTGCTGAATGGGAAGGCAAGGTCAGCCGCAATGCGCCGTGCCCTTGCGGGTCAGGCCAAAAGTATAAGCACTGCCACGGCGCGTTTTAACGCGCTGGGCAGGCTTATTTAGAAGGCAGGATCATTCGCGCCATTATCGGGCAAGGGCGTGGTGGCGTTATGAATGCCACATTCGGTCTTGTCCCACCCACGCCAGCGGCCGGCACGGGGGTCTTCCCCCGGCTTGACGATGCTGGTGCAGGGCGCACAGCCAATGGAAGGATAGCCTTGCACTTCCAGCGGATGGCGGGGCAGCGCAAACTCCGCAAAATAGGCTTCGATCCGGTCTTTGCCCCAATCGGCCAGCGGGTTCATTTTCAAGCGGCCTGCTTCCACCTCAAACCGGGGCAGGGCGGCGCGCGTTGCGGATTGAAAAGCTTTGCGGCCGGAAATCTGGGCGTCAAACTCCGCCAGAGCGTGTTCTAACGGTTTGACCTTGCGAATGGCGCAGCAGTCATCAGGGTCATAGGACCAGCGCAGGCCAGTTTCATCCTGTGCCACAATATCGGCCGGCTCAGGCTGCAGGCTGCGGACATCAGTGAGCCCCAATAAGCTGACGACATCATGCCGATAGGCCAAGGTTTCGGGGAAGTGCTTGCCCGTGTCCAAAAACAGCACGGGCAAGGACCGATCAAAACGCGCAATGAGGTGCAGCAGCACAATGGCTTCTGTCCCGAATGACGAGACAGTCGCCACTTCGCCCAGCATCTGTTCTTTCAGAACAACTTCCAGAATTTCGGCCGTATCGCGTCCGCGAAACATATGGTTGAGGCGGATGGCATCCGCCTCTGTGTGGCGCGGCTGGGTGTTGATGCGATCAACAGCGCGCGCCCGGATTTCAGCCATGCCGTAATTTCCAAACGGGAACAGCTGTGTCGGCCGCCCGCTGATAGGCATGATCATAAAAGGTCAGGCTCGCCTGCACGGCCTCGGCATCTAAAGGCGCATCGGGCAAAAAGCTGTCAAACCCGCAGCGCCGCATATAAGCGATCTGATCGACCAGAACATCGCCTGCCGCGCGCAATTCGCCGCGATAGCCTGCTTCACGCAAAATGCGTGCGGACGAATAGCCGCGGCCATCGCGAAACTTTGGAAAGGCAACTTCCACCAGCGCGAGCCGGTCGAGATGCGGGATCAGCAGCCGCGCATCTTCATCTGGCTCCAGCCGGACTGCCGTGGCGTTAGATTGGCTCAAAAATCCATCTAGGGTGACGGCGGGCTGCTCCAGCGCCTCATCATCCCGAAAGCGCAGCTCAGCCATAAATTGCCTCCTTAAACGGGTCAAAGCCCACACGGCGATAGGTATCGAGGAAGCGCTCTTCGCCTTCGCGCAATTCCAGATATTTGTCAGTCACGCGCTCAACGGCATCAACAATGCCGTCTTCATCAAATCCGGGGCCCGTGATCTTGCCGAGGCTGGTGTCTTCCGCGCCTGATCCGCCGAGCAGGAGCTGGTAATTCTCGGTGCCCTTCCGGTCGACACCCAAAATGCCGATATGCCCGGCATGGTGGTGGCCGCAGGCATTGATGCAGCCCGAGATTTTGAGCTTCAACTCACCCAAAGTCCGTTGCCGGTCCAAATCGGCAAAGCGCTGGGCAATTTTCTGCGCGACGGGAATTGAGCGAGCATTGGCGAGGCTACAATAATCAAGGCCCGGGCAAGCGATGATGTCGCTAATCAGGTCTAGGTTCGGTGCTGCCAGATCGGCCTCCACCAGAGCCTGCCACACGGCATAGAGATCGCGCTTGGCGACGTACGGCAGCACGATGTTCTGGGCGTGCGTCACGCGCAGCTCATCAAAGCTATAGCGCTCAGCCAAGTCCGCCATGACATCAATCTGTGCGGATGAGGCGTCGCCGGGAATGCCGCCGACAGGCTTTAGGCTGATGTTCACAATCGCATAGCCGGGCTGCTTGTGCGGCTTCACATTCTGGTCAAGCCAGACAGCAAAGTCCGGGTCGCTGCGATCCACGCTGTCGGGCGCACCAGCATCAAAAGCGGGTGGGGCAAAAAATGCAGAAATCCGCTCCAGCTCAGCCGCGGGCGGATCAATGCCCAGCGTCTTGACGTGCGCAAATTCCTCTTCAACCTGCCGCGCATATTCCGCAGCACCCAGCTCATGGATGAGGATTTTGATGCGCGCCTTGTAGATATTATCGCGCCGGCCATAGCGGTTATAGACGCGCAGACAGGCCTCAGAATAGCTGAGATAATCCTCAATCGGCACAAAGTCTTTGATGAGCGGGGCGACCATCGGCGTGCGGCCCATGCCACCGCCGACATAAAAGGCCGCGCCCAGCTTACCATCACGCTTGACCAACTGAATGCCAATATCGTGCAGCTTCATCGCGGCCCGGTCTTCGTCCGAGGCAATCACCGCGATTTTAAACTTGCGCGGCAAATAGCTGAATTCCGGGTGGAAGGTGGACCATTGGCGCAGCAACTCTGCCCAAGGGCGGGGATCGGCCACTTCGTCCGCCGCAGCCCCTGCATATTGGTCGGACGAAATGTTGCGGATGCAATTGCCCGATGTCTGGATGGCGTGCATTTCCACGGATGCGAGATCAGCGAGAATGGCAGGCGCATCCTCCAGCTTGATCCAGTTATACTGGATGTTCTGGCGCGTGGTGAAATGGCCATAATCGCGGTCATATTTGAGCGCGATATGCGCCAGCATCCGCATCTGGCGGCTGTCGAGCGTGCCATAAGGAATGGCAACGCGCAGCATATAGGCATGAAGCTGCAAATACAGGCCGTTCATCAGCCGCAGCGGCTTGAACTGATCCTCTGTGATGTCGCCCGCCAAACGGCGGCGCACCTGATCGCTAAATTCAGCGACGCGGGCATCGACAATCGCCTGATCATATTGGTCATATTTATACATTAGATCACCCAGCTTCCGGCGTTAGGATCCGCCGGCTTCAATGTCAGGTCAGGGCGGACTGTGGGCCCCAGTGCGCGAACACGGTCCTTAATATGTGCCGGGCGGGGGCCTTCGGGCGTCGCGATGGCATCAATGATGTAGGGCGCGTTCACGCGGCGCGCGCCTTCTTCTGCGGTCAGCACCGCTTCGCCATGTTCGCCAACGTCCACTGCGTCTTCGACATGGAGCGACCAACCTTGGCCCGTCCACCAGGTCACTGCCCCAGTGGCGAGATCATTTCCCGTCAACAATTTCATGAATGTGCTTCTTCCACTTGCTTGGCGAGAGTCCGCAGCCTGTCCTCAGCGTCAGAGCGGACCACCACATCCCCAACGATAATCACCGCCGGGCTTTTCACATTTTCGCGGGCAATCATGTCGCCCAAATCGGTCAGCAGCGTGCGCATGGCGCGCGCGCCTGTGCGCGTCCCGCGTTCCAGCACGGCCACGGGCATGTCAGGCGACACGCCATCCGCAATCAGCTTTTCAGTGATGTCGGCTGCTGTTGCGACCCCCATATAGATCACCAAAGTCCGGCCTTTGCCGGCAAGGCCCGACCAATTCTGGTCACTTAGGCCCTTGCACTGGCCCGCCACAAAGCTGACCGCGCTAGAGGCATCGCGATGTGTGAGGGGCAGCATCGCTTCTGCCGCACAGCCCACGGCTGCCGAAATGCCGGGGATCACCTCAACTGTCACACCCGACGCGCGGCAGTCTTCCGCCTCTTCACCGCCGCGCCCGAAAATGAACGGATCGCCGCATTTCAGGCGAATGACCAAGCGGCCCGCCTGGGCTTCTTCTACCAGAAGTGCGTTGATCCGGTCTTGCGGCACGCTGTGGTTGCTGCGCTGCTTGGCGACCGAAATATAACGCGCCTTGGGATTGCCCAGCGCCAAAATCTCGGCATCTACCAGCCCGTCATGCACAATGACATCTGCGGCGGCCAAGGCGCGCGCAGCCTTGACCGTCAGCAAATCAGGGTCGCCGGGGCCAGCGCCCACTAAGATGACTTTGCCTTTTTCCATGACTTTGCCCTGCCGATGGACGAGCAGAGCCGCAAAATAGAGATTATTGGGCGTGGTTTAGCGAAACTTCAGTCGAGTGGGCGCAGGCCCGTTGAAATAGTCCCCAATGCCGTGTCGCCTTCCACCGAGACGACCGGATAGGCGCAATAATCTGCCGCATAATAGGCGCTTGGCCGGTGATTGCCGGACAGGCCCAGCCCACCAAAGGGGGCCGCAGAAGGTGCGCCGTTGGTTGGTCGATTCCAGTTGATGACGCCCGCCCGCAATTCTGCCCAAGCTTGGTGGAATTGTGCCTCCGTCCCGCCAATAAGCGAGGCAGCAAGGCCATAGGCCGTCGCATTGGCCTCGCGGATTGCGGCTTCAAAATCGGCAACGCGGATGATTTGCAGCACAGGGCCAAACAGCTCCTCATCGGGCCTGTCAGTCGCGTCCGTCATATCAATCAGGGCAGGAGACAAGAAGGGCAGGCCGGGCCTGAGTTGCGTCAGCGGGCGGATCACGCGGCCGCCCTTGGCCTCCAGCGCTGCAAAGCCTGCCAAAAGGCCATTGGCTGTTTCCATATCAATGACGGGCCCCATGAAAGGCGCAGGATCAGCAAAGGGATTATCAATGATGATGCGGTCTATCAGCGTGTATATCGCGTCGATCAACGGGCCTTCCTGCCCGTTACACACAATAAGGCGGCTGGCGGCGGTGCAGCGTTGCCCCGCACTCAGATAGGCCGATTGCACGACCAGCGCGGCTGCCGCTGCATCCTCCGCATCCCACACAATAATCGGATTATTGCCGCCCATTTCCAGTGCCAGCATTTTGCCCGGTTGATCGGCAAATTGCCGGTTGAGGGCAATGCCGGTGCGGGCCGAACCCGTGAACAAGATCCCCTCGACATGGGGGTGCGCCACCAGCGCGCGGCCTTCCTCCACCCCGCCAATCACGAGGCGGACCACATCTTCGGGGATGCCCGCGGCGTGAAGGCAGTCGACCAGATAGGCGCCCGTTGCGGGTGTCTTTTCAGATGGCTTAAAGACAATGCTGTTCCCCGCAATAAGTGCGGGGATGATGTGGCCATTGGGCAAATGCGCGGGGAAATTATAGGGCCCGAGCACCGCCATCACACCATGGGGTTTGTGCCGCACCCATGTCCGCTGGCCCGCTATTGCCGCGACTTCGCGTTCCGGCGTGCGCTCCGCATAAGCCTGAATGGAAATAGCGACCTTGTTGATGACAGCATCCACTTCGGTGCGCGTTTCCCATAGCGGCTTGCCCGTCTCGCGGGCGATGAGCACAGCCATTTCCTCATGGCGCGCACGCACAATCTCAGCAAAATGTTCAACCAGAGCAATGCGTTCGGCAAGTGGGCGGGCAGCCCATTGGGGCCAAGCGGCGTGCGCAGCGGCGACTTCTGCTGCCACATTGCTCCGCTGCCCGCGCCACAATTCTGTGCCAGTTGCGGGTTCATAAGAGATAAGGTTTTCTGCCATAATCTTATTGCCCTTCGCCGCGCAGGGCCGCCCCCATCGCGCGGATAGCGGCCACCTTGTCATAGACGCGTGACCAATCATCTTGCCCCGCAATGGGCGCCCAAATTGCCTCGACCTCATCAATATGCATAGAGCAGGGGGCGTGCCCAGCCCAATAGCTGTGCTGAAAATCTTGCCGCGGAACAAAGTCTGTCAATGCCCCGGCAAGCTCAGCAAAGCTGGGGTTGGCATATAACCCCTGCGTATCTGGCCGCCGCAGTTTTCCGCCAGCCCAATCAAAGTAAAACCGATCCAACTCCACCCCGCTGCTAAACAGGGCGCTTTCCAACGCAGTCACAACCCGAATATTTTCGGCATCGCTGCGCGGCACCACGCCCAGCCGCCACAACACGGCCAACACAAGCGCCTCGCGATAGGCAGGGGCAAAGCCATCAATCGCCGCAACCAGTGTCTCGCGCTCGGCAATATCCAACAGGCTGTTGGCGAGCTGCACGACATCCCAATGGATCGCCTCGGCTTGGCGGCCAAACGCATAAAGCCCCTGTTCGTCAAAATAAGCTGCCGTAAAATTAGGGTCAAAGCTGGGCGTCCAGCGCCACGGGCCATAATCAAAGCTTTCGCCCGTAATGTTAATGTTATCGCTGTTCAGCACGCCATGGACAAAGCCTGCGGCCATAAAGCTGGCGGCCATGCGTGCGGTTTGACGCACAACATGGCGGACAAGGCGTGCTCCGGCGTCTGGCCCATCTTCCTCGCCATAATAATGCTGGAGTGCATAGGCTGTTAGGCGTTTTAGATGCTCTGTTTCGCCAAGCGCGGCCAAGCGCTGAAAGCTGCCAATGCGAATATGCCCGTGGTTCAGCCGCACCAATACTGCAGAGCGCGTGGGGCTGGGCTCATCGCCGCGATGCAGCGCTTCCCCGGTTTCGATGACAGAAAATGTCCGGCTGGTCTCAACGCCTAAAGCCTCGAGCATTTCGGTGGCGAGAATTTCACGCACTGCGCCTTTCAGCGTCAGCCGCCCATCGCCAAAGCGGCTATAGGGCGTCTGGCCCGATCCCTTGGTCCCCAAGTCCATCAGCCGCCCGCGCGCATCGCGCATTTGGGCGAAAAGAAAGCCGCGGCCATCGCCAATATCCGGGTTGTACACGCGGAATTGGTGGCCGTGATAACGCAAGGCCAAAGGTTGCGGCAGGCTTCCGGCAAGCGGGGCAAAGCGCCCGAAGTGGCGCACCCAATCGTCATCACTCAGATGAGACAAGCCCACCTCTTGCGCCGCGCGATCATTGCGGAACCGCAAAATGGCCTGCGGAAACTCTGCCGCCGAGACGGCGTCTGCCAAAAAATCCGTCACGGCCTCAATGGCGCGTTCGGGCGTGAAAGGGAAAGCTTGCGGGATGGACGACATACAGCGATATGGGGGCGATGGGTTCTAAAGCGCAATACACGGATGGCTATTGGTGGTCGAATGACGGCCTAAGGTTGCATTATCGCGACTATCCAGGCGATAAATCGCGTCCGCCGATCATTTGCATCCCCGGCCTGACCCGCAATGCGCGGGATTTTGAGCATGTGGCTGCGCGTCTGTCAGGCGATTGGCGCGTGATTTGCGTTGATCTGCGCGGGCGCGGCGAAAGCGCCTATGCCAAAGACCCTATGACATATGTGCCGCTGACCTATGTGCAGGATTTGGAAGCCCTTTTAGCCGAGTTGAAGATTAAGAAATTTGTGTCGATTGGCACATCATTGGGCGGCCTTATCACCATGTTGATGGCCGGATTAAAGCCGGGCCGCATTGTCGGCGCCCTGTTGAACGATATTGGCCCGGTGGTGGATGAAAAAGGGTTGGATCGAATCCGCACCTCCGTTGGCCGGACGCATAATTGGCCCACTTGGGTCCATGCCGCGCGGGATTTGGGTGAGATGCAGGCTGTCGTCTATCCGAGCTATAAGCTTGAAGATTGGATTACCTATGCCAAGCGCGTCTGCCGTCTGACGGCGCAGGGCCGCATCGTGCTGGACTATGACATGCAAATTGCCGAGCCAATGAAGCTGGCGGCAGAGCCTTATGATCTTTGGCCGGCTTATGAGGCGCTGGGCACGGCCCCCATTGCCATTTTGCGGGGCGGGTTATCCGATCTTCTGTCAGACGCAACGGCCAAGGACATGGCCCGCCGCCTGCCCAATGCGCGGCTGACGACAGTGTCGGGCGTTGGCCATGCTCCTGCGCTGAACGAGCCTTCGGCCACACGCGCACTGGGGGCATTGCTGAAAGCTGTGATGGCATGACGGCACCTGCCATGGCCCTGGCATGGCTATTGGTTCCCAAGTTAAAAGGAATGCGGCGAGCAAATCGGGATAACTTGGATGGATGCGCATCACGTGCATGTGGATGATTTCAATAAAGTCCGCGCAATGTTCAGATGATGGCGTATAGAGGGCTGCAAAGAGAGACATGCAGGGGCATCATGTTTAGAGGTTTGAAACCGATTATCTATCACGGCCGTGAAGTTTGGCCGTTGGTTGAAGGCGGCAAAGGCGTTTCGGCAACCAACCATGCAAGTGCGGGCGCTTGGGCCGCTGCTGGCGGCATTGGCACTGTGTCTGCCGTTAATGCCGATAGCTATGATCCGACAGGCAAAATCATCCCTCAAGTCTTTTTGACGAAAACACGTCGGGAACGGCATGAAGAGCTGATTGAATATGGCATTCGTGGCGCAGTGGAACAAGTGAAGCGCGCCTATGACATTGCCGGCGGCAAGGGTGCGATTAACATCAACGTGCTTTGGGAAATGGGCGGTGCGCAGCAGATCCTGCACGGCATTCTCGAAAAGACCAAAGGCATGGTTCATGGTGTGACCTGCGGCGCAGGTATGCCCTATAAGCTGTCGGAAATTGCTGCCCAATATGGCGTTTCTTATCTGCCGATTGTCAGCTCGGGCCGCGCCTTTCGCGCGCTGTGGAAGCGGGCCTATTCCAAGGTTGCTGATTTGCTGGCGGCGGTGGTTTATGAAGACCCTTGGCTGGCCGGCGGGCATAATGGCCTGTCCAATGCTGAAGATCCGTTAAAGCCGGAAGATCCCTATCCCCGTGTCAAAGCGCTGCGGGACGTGATGCGCGAAGGCGGCATTCCTGATTCAACGCCCATCGTGATGGCGGGCGGTGTATGGTATCTGCGCGATTGGAATGACTGGATTGATAATCCAGAGCTTGGCCAAATTGCCTTCCAATTTGGCACGCGGCCGCTGTTGACGCAGGAAAGCCCCATTCCCCAAGCGTGGAAAGATCGGCTGATGACATTGGAGCCGGGCGACGTTCTGCTCCACCGTTTTTCCCCCACCGGCTTTTATTCCAGCGCGGTGCGCAATCCATTTTTGCGGAACTTGGAAGCGCGCAGCCAGCGGCAAATTGCCTATAGCCGCGATGAGGGTGGAGACTTTACGCACCAGCTGGACGTGGGCGTGAAGGGCAAAAGCTTTTGGGTTTCCCGAGACGATCTCATGCGCGCGCGCGAATATTTTGGGGCTGGCTTTACCGAGGCTTTGCGGACCCCAGATGATACGCTGGTGTTTGTAACCCCAGAAGAGCGCAAGCTGATCCAAAAGGATCAGGCGGATTGCATGGGCTGTTTGTCGCACTGTGCCTTTTCATCTTGGAAAGACCATGATGATTATACCACAGGCTACTTGGCGGATCCGCGCAGCTTTTGCATTCAAAAGACATTGCAGGCGATCGCGCATGATGGCGATGTCGAACAAAATCTGATGTTCGCGGGCCATAACGCCTATAATTTTAAGAAAGACCCCTTCTACTCCAACGGCTTTGTGCCGACGGTGAAGCAATTGGTGGATCGCATTCTTACGGGCGATTAATTGCCTGAAGCGGAGTTAAAAAAAGCGCGGCAGGGGCCACCTTGCCGCGCTTTTTTGTTGCCTTTCGTTGGGCTTAATCCAGCTCCCAGCCGCGTTCGCCATGGCTGTGGAGGTCAAGCCCGTCATGCTCGGCTTCTTCATCCACCCGCATCGGGATGATGCGTGCGACGCCCCAGGCCGCAATGATTGTCATCACGGCTGTCCAAAGCGCCGTCACCCACACGCCAATTGCTTGGGCCTTAAGCTGCCCTACCAGCGTAACCCCTTCTGAAAAGCCAACGCCACCAAGGCTGGTCGCGAAGAAGACGGGCATCAACAGCGATCCGACAATGCCCCCCACACCATGGACGGCAAAGACGTCGAGCGAGTCATCAATCTGCCACTTAAGTTTGACGATTTGGACCATCGCAAAACACAAGCTGCTGCCAATGAGGCCCAGTGCAATCGCGCCAATGGGGCCAACATAGCCAGCTGCGGGTGTGACGGTGGCGAGCCCTGCAATTGCGCCTGTCACAATGCCAATGGATGTGGCTTTGCCAATGCGAATGCGTTCAATCAGGATCCAGACTAAGGCCGCAGTTGAAGCCGCCAAATGAGTGTTGAGGATGGCTTTGGCCGCCCCCTCGCCTGCGGCAAGCGCCGAGCCGCCATTAAAGCCAAACCAGCCGACCCAGAGCAGGCCTGCGCCCACCATAGTGAGAGCAGGGCTGTGCGGCGCCAAGAGCGACTTGTTAAAGCCTTTGCGGCTGCCCAGCATATAGGCGACAATCAAAGCCGCCACGCCTGCCGTGGTGTGGACAACAATGCCGCCGGCAAAATCGAGCGTGCCATAATCAGTCGCAAGCCAGCCACCGCCCCATACCCAGCGGGCAATGGGGACATAGACCAGCAAGGTCCACAATGTTGAAAAGGCAACCACCCAGCCAAAGCGCACACGCTCAACAAACGCCCCAATCACGAGTGCTGGTGTAATGATGGCAAATGTCATCTGGAAGAGCGCAAAGACCGTTTCCGAAATGGTCAGGCCTTGGCGCAGCTCGGCCATATTCGCGAGCATGGCCTGTCCCAGATTGCCCAAATAGGGAGAGCCTGGCCCAAAGACGAGGCTATAGCCGCCGACAACCCATAACAGCGAGATTGCGCAGAGAATAACAAAGCTGTGCATGATCACTGAGAGGACATTTCGTGCCCGGACCAGCCCGCCGTAAAACAGCCCGAGGCCGGGAATCGTCATCATCAAAACCAGCGCAGAAGCTGTCAGGATCCATGCTGTGTCGCCCGAATCTGCTGTGGGGGCTGCTTGCGCCCAGGCTATGCTGGGCATCATCAGACCTATGGCGGCAGCACCCGCCCGACGACCGAAATTCATGAACTCTCCCCCATCCAAGCCCTTAGGCAGTTTGGGTTGCTAGGCGGAGCCCGGGCGGACTGCAAGGGTCGGCATGACCTAAATGGATGCTTGACGAAGCAGGGTGGAGGCAATCACCCTCGCGCGTACACACGAAGGGACTGTTGAACGCTCATGAAGCTGGTTGTTGTTGAGTCGCCTGCTAAGGCAAAGACGATCGAGAAATATCTGGGTCCAGGCCACCGCGTTTTGGCAAGCTTTGGGCATATTCGCGATTTGCCGGCAAAGGACGGATCCGTTGATCCGGACAATGGCTTTGCCATGACCTGGGAAGCCTATGCCGATAAGTCCAAGCAGCTGAAGGCAATCGCAGACGAGGCCAAGGGCGCGGACACGCTGATCCTGGCGACGGACCCGGATCGTGAAGGCGAGGCGATTAGCTGGCACGTTCAAGAGGTTCTGGCGAAGAAGAAGGCGCTGCCCCAAAAGGTAGAGCGCGTGACCTTCAACGCCATTACTAAAGCAGCCGTCACTGAAGCCATGGCGCGGCCCCGCGAGCTCGATCATGATTTGATTGATGCCTATCGCGCCCGCCGCGCGCTTGATTATCTGGTGGGCTTTACGCTGTCTCCCGTGTTGTGGCGCAAATTGCCGGGGGCAAAATCGGCCGGGCGTGTTCAGTCGGTTGCGCTGCGACTGATTGTCGACCGCGAACGCGAGATCGACTTGTTCCGCGCGCAAGAATATTGGTCAGTCGCCGCCACGTTGGAGCAAGATGGCGTTGCCTTTGTGGCACGGCTGGTCCGCCATAAGGGTGAAAAGGTTGAAAAACTGACGCTTGGCAATGCGGGCGATGCAGAGGTTGCCAAGGCCGCTGTTGAGGCGGGGCGCTTTACCGTCCAATCCGTCGAAACCAAGCCGCTGACACGCAATCCACCGCCGCCGTTCACCACCTCTACCTTGCAACAAGAAGCCGCACGTAAGCTTGGCTTTTCTGCGACGCACACGATGCGGCTGGCGCAATCTTTGTACGAAGATGGCGCCATTACCTATATGCGGACCGACGGCGTGCAGATGGATGGATCGGCCATTAGCGCCGCGCGCAAGGCCATCGCGGATCGCTATGACGCGGGCTATGTGCCGGATAAGCCCCGCATATATCAAACCAAGGCCAAGAATGCGCAAGAAGCGCACGAGGCCATCCGCCCCACCGATTTCAGCCGCGATAAAGCCGCCAGTGGCGATCATGCCCGGCTCTATGACTTGATTTTTAAGCGCGCGCTCGCAAGCCAAATGGCCTCGGCTCGATTGGAACGCACGACGGTTGAGCTGGCCGATGCCACGGGCCAGACGGGCCTGCGCGCGACGGGCCAAGTGGTTCTCTTCCCCGGCTATCTCGCGCTTTATGAAGAAGGGCTGGACGACGCCGAGGATGAAGATGCCAAGCGCTTGCCGCGCATGGCAGAAGGCGACGCCCCTGCCAAAACCAAGGTTGAGGCAGAGCAGCATTTCACCCAGCCGCCGCCGCGCTATTCCGAGGCGAGCCTTGTCAAGAAGATGGAAGAATTGGGCATTGGTCGGCCCTCTACCTATGCCTCTGTACTCCAAGTGCTCAAAGACCGGGCCTATGTGACGCTGGAGAAGAACCGCTTTATCCCGAGTGAGAGTGGTCGGCTGCTGACCGCATTTCTTGAACGCTTTTTTGAGCGTTATGTCAGCTATGACTTCACG
>JBEDNE010000165.1:0-7837 GCA_041170745.1 Pseudomonadota bacterium | reverse complement strand
CGCTGCTGCTGACCCGCGTCTGGCCGCTGCATTTTCGCGCGGGACCACAGTGTCGCAAGGCTTTCGGTTCACGCCGGCATCTTCTGCACGCGGTGCGCGCAAGGTGACTGTGGCGGTGCGTGCGCGCTCGTCCGCACCGGGCATGGTGGCTGATCGCAGTGGCACGGCCTCGGCTTTGGGGATTGCGCCTGTTGCCTATAATCTGGGCGTTTCGGTCGGCTGGCGCCGCTTTGCCATTTCAGGCGATATTGGCGAAGCAGATATGGGCTTGGTTGGCGGCCGTCGTCAGGCAACGGACCTGGGCCTGAGCTATACCGTCAAGCGCTGGACCACGCGCGTGCAATTGGCCGCGGAACGCCCGGTGGGCACCGCTCCGCGCCTTGTGGACGCGTCGGAAAGCGTCGCTCTGGATGTGGGTGGATCCTACAGCCTCACGCGCAATTTCGCGCTGACCGCTGGCGTGCGCTATAAGTCAGAACGCGAAAAGTTTGAATCTCGGTCTGACACGCGGCGTGACAGCCAGGCTGTCTATCTCGGCACGGCCTTCCGCTTCTAATTCTGATGCGGCGTCAGCCCATCAATTGCCGCCCAGCCATAAGCGCCTGAAGATTTTACCTGCCTGAACCGCGCGGCCGTCATCCCGCCCAATGCAATGACGGGGATGTGCGCCTTTTGGCACAGCGCGGCAAAGCGCTGGCGGCCCAATGGTCGCGCGCCCGGATGGCTGCGCGTTGCAAAAACGGGCGATAGGAACAGCAATTTTGCCCCGGCCTTTTGGGCGGCCTTTAATTCAGCCAGACTATGGACCGGCGCCGTCACTGCGCCGCGATGGCGGCCATGGCTGCCATCCGCGCGCCATGCCTGCGCCTGGTGCGGCGGGCCAGCGAGGATCAGCATCAGCCGCCGCGTGCGCGCCAAGGCACGCACCTGATCAAATAATTGCCGCCGCGCGACAGGGGGTGTCGCATAGTGCCGAAAGATCACTCCCGCGCCCCGTGGCAAGGCGCGAATGGCAGGCAACAGCGCATCGCCCAAGCGCTCATCGGTCATCAGCCAGATGCGGGGCAGCGAATGGTGGCGCTTTGACATGGACCTTTCTATAGCGCCGGGATGAGTGAAGACGCAAAAGCCCGTTTAGACACTGTGCGTGCAGAGATGGCGCAGGCGTGCAAAGTTGCAGGCCGCGCACCCAGCGATGTGCAGTTAATTGCCATTTCCAAAACGCAGGACGCCGATGCCATCCGCCCCCTAATTGCGGCGGGCCAGCGCGTCTTTGGTGAAAACCGGGTGCAAGAGGCACAGGCAAAATGGCCCGCGTTGCAGGCCGAAACGCCGGGCATAGACTTGCATCTGGTGGGCCAATTGCAATCCAACAAGGCGGACGAGGCGGTGGCCTTGTTTGATGAAATTCATTCGGTGGATCGCCCGTCGCTGATCACCGCTTTGGCGCGCGCGCAGGAGAAAACGGGCCGCCGCCCGCGCTGTTACCTCCAAGTCAATATTGGGGAAGAGCCGCAAAAAGGCGGCTGTCCAGCAACGGACGTTCCCACCCTATTGGCGCAGGCCAAGGCGGCAGGTCTCAACATTATTGGCCTGATGGCGGTGCCACCCGCGGATACCGAGGCTGCGCCGTATTTTGCGCTGCTCGCCAAATTGGCGCGCGAGGCGGGTCTGACGCAGCTCAGCATGGGGATGTCGGCTGATTTTGAGGCGGCAATCATGCTGGGGGCCACGCATATCCGCATTGGCACGGCGCTGTTTGGAGCACGCACATGAAGGCCGCGGCGCTGATTTTTGATTTTGATGGCGTGCTGCTGGAAAGCGAGCATATCAACGCCCAGCATATTGCAGAGGTGCTGACCCGCCTTGGCCATGCCACCAGCTATCAGGACGCGCACCGTGAATTTGTGGGCGTTGGCGGGCCAGATTTTGTGGCAGCCATTGGCCGCTGGATTGGCGGCGAGGTGCCGCAGGCGTTTTTCGACGCGCGCCAAGCCGAGGATGATCGCGTGATGCGCGAGGGCATTGATGCTGTGGATGGCGCGATTCGCTTTGTGGAGACGTTGCCCGCCAGCTTGCCACGCGCCATTGCCTCTTCCAGCACAACACATTGGATTCGCACCCATTTGCGCCATATTGGCCTAGAGGATAATTTTGACCCGCATATTTATTCGGGCCGTGAGCATGTGACGCGGGGCAAGCCTGCGCCTGACATTTACCTCTATGCTGCCCAAGCGCTGGGTGTGGACATTGGCGATTGCGTCATCATTGAAGATTCACCGGTTGGCGCAACGGGGGCGGTGGCGTCCGGCGCCTTTGTTATTGGTTTGGCCGCAGGCCGGCATTGCCATGATGGACATGATGATCTGCTGCGCGCCAAAGGCGTTCACGCCATTGCGCATGATTTTGCCGAGGTCGAAAAAATCCTGTTTGGCTGAATTACAGCGCGTGGCCTGTGCGATCGCGCTTGGTATCCAGATAATGCTGGTTGTGCGGATTGGGCGGCAATTTGTGCGGCACGCGCTCTGCCACGCAAATGCCTTCTGCCACCAGACGTGCCACTTTTTCCGGGTTGTTGGTCAATAGGCGAATATCAGTTTGGCCCAAGAGATTGAGCATCTTGGCGGCAATGGAAAAATCACGCGCATCCACGGCAAAGCCCAGCCGCGTATTGGCATCCACGGTGTCAAAGCCCTGATCTTGCAGGGCATAGGCGCGCAGCTTGTTAATGAGGCCAATGCCCCGGCCTTCCTGCCGCAAATAGAGCAAAATGCCCCAGCCATTGTCCGACATAAGCCGAAGCGCCGCGTGCAATTGCGGCCCACAATCACATTTCAAACTGCCCAGCACATCGCCCGTCAGGCATTCGCTGTGCAGCCGGACAAGCGGCGGCGATCCATTGGGCGCGCCAATCATTAAGGCGACATGTTCCAGCCCGGCTTCCGGCGTGCGAAAGGCAATGATCTCACACTGCTCCGCTGCCTCGACGGGCAGGCGCGCGCGCGACACAATGCGCAGCCGACCCGCACTTTCATAAGCGCCAATATCTTCTATCGCGACGCCTGTGGCCTCTGCCTGCACGCCCGGCAGCACGAAAAACGCTGGCAATAAGCCTGCATGGCGGGCGAGGAGCAGGGCAGCTTCCGCCGCGGCAGGATGGGGGACGGGCAGCGCCTCAAAAGGGCCCTTCATTGGCGTTGCCAAATCGAGCTGCGGATCAGCCAAGGCCGTCGCCTCTGCGAGGCCCAGCCATGTCCGCCGTGCGACCATAACGGGTGCATCAGGGGCGGCCGCCGCGCGCTGATTGGCGAGTTTAAGCGTGGCGGCACGGCCTGCCGAAATCAAAATATCGGCGGCGTTGGCTGCATCAAATTGGGCCAGCGTCGGCGCATCCGCCGTTTCAATGGCAAGGACGGTGATGTCCTTGCCAATGGCAACGGGCCAGCCGCGCCGCAGTGCGTCCACTGCCCGTGCCGCCTGCATCGCCCCACTCAAATGCGGAACTCCGTCACCAGCGGAATATGGTCAGAGGGCTTTTCCCAGCTTCGGCAGGGCTCATGCACATGGTGTGCCACTGCTTGCTGCGCCACTTGGGGGGAGGCCCACATATGGTCCAGCCGCCGCCCACGGTCGCCTGCCGTCCAATCCTTCGCGCGATAGCTCCACCATGTATAAAGCCGGTTGGGCGCGGGGATGAAGTGGCGGCCCAAATCCACCCAATCATGGCTTTGCTGCAGCGCGGCCAGCGTCTCCACTTCAAGCGGCGTATGGCTGACAACATCCAAGAGCTGTTTGTGGCTCCACACATCGCAGTCCAGCGGCGCAATGTTGAAATCGCCCACCAGAATCGACGGCTCTTTCAAGCCTTCTGACCACCGCGTCATCCGGCCCAAAAAATCGAGCTTCTGGCCAAATTTGGGATTAAGCGTGCGATCGGGAATGTCGCCGCCTGCGGGCACATAGACATTTTCCAGCCGCCAGCCATTGGGCAGGCGCACGCCAATATGGCGCGCCTCGCCATTATCCTGCCAATCATGGCGATGGTCTTCCACCAGCGGAATGCGCGAAATCGTGGCAACACCATGGTGCATGGGCTGGCCGTTCAGCACGATATGCTTATAGCCCAGCCGGTGAAACATCTCGGCAGGAAAGCTATCATCGACCACCTTGGTTTCTTGCAGGCACAAGATATCAGGCGCGTGTTCAGATAAGAACCGCTCCACAATGGGTTGGCGGAAGCGAACGGAATTGATGTTCCAAGTGGCAATGGAAAGCGTATCGGCCATAGACGGGCTGTAGAACGCCAAAGCCCAGTCGCAAAGCCCCTGTTTACACACTGGCTTTCGCGCCCTAGCTAATTGGCTATCAGAAAATTGTGACCCATTGAGCGATAAGAAGAGAGGAAGTTCCTATGTCTGATGCCGTGCTGACCGAAGTGCGGGGCAATGTCCTGATTGTGACTCTCAACCGGCCTGAAGCAAAAAATGCCGCCAATAAGGCGCTGGCCGAAGGTGTGGCGGCGGCCATGGACAGGCTGGATAGCGACCCCAATTTGCGCGTGGGGATTATCACGGGTGCTGGTGGCACATTCTGCTCAGGCATGGATTTGAAAGGCTTTTTGGCAGGGGAAACCCCGCAGATTCCGGGCCGTGGCTTTGCCGGGTTGACTGAATCGCCACCGAAAAAGCCGCTGATTGCTGCTGTTGATGGCTATGCACTGGCGGGTGGCTTTGAAATTGCCTTGGCGTGCGATTTGATTGTAGCGAACAAGGACTCAAAATTTGGCATCCCCGAAGTCAAGCGTGGCCTGGCCGCGGCGGCCGGCGGGCTGGTGCGTCTGCCGCGTCAAATTCCGCAGCGTCTGGCGATGGAATTGGCTTTGACTGGGGAATTTATCAGTGCCGCGCGCGCCTATGAAATGGGGCTGATCAACCGCATCGTGCATGGCGTGGCGCTGGATGGCGCACTGGAACTGGCCGAAACAATTAGCGCCAATGGCCCATTGGCCGTGGCGGCCTCCAAGCAAGTGATCCGCGATCAGCAAGATTGGAGCCAAGACGAACAGTGGAAGAAACAATATGAGCAGACGTCGCACGTCTTCTCATCCAAGGACGCACGCGAAGGCGCTGCTGCCTTTGCCGAAAAGCGTGCGCCCAACTGGACGGGCTCATAATTTTTAGGTGGAAAAGCCCAATCGGGCGGCAGCTGCTTTTAGCTCTGCCACCCGGTTGGGCGCCAGCCGATTGGCGCGCGCCTGATAGGCGGCAACAATCTGCGCACCCGCATTGTCCGGGGTGCCCGCCGCAAAAGGCGGCGCAGGGCTATATTCCAAAGCCAATTGAATGGTCTGCGCCGTTGCCACGTCGGTTAACTGCGCCACAAGGGCCAGTGCAAAATCAATGCCGGCCGTTACGCCACCGCCTGTCACGCGGTTTCGATCAAACACGGTCCGGGCATGGACTGGCTCTGCCCCAAATAATGCCAAATGCGCGTGCCACGCCCAATGCGTTGTCGCCTGATAGCCTTGCAGCAAACCGGCAGCACCGAGGATCAATGCACCCGTGCAGACGCTTGTCACCCAAGCCGCCCTCGCTCCAGCATCGCGCACCCAATTCAGCGCCGCCTCATCATTGATGACATCGGTAATCCCCATCCCGCCGGGAATGCAGATCACATCGGGGGCGGGCAGGTCCGCCAAGCGCTTGGTGGGGAGAATGGAAAAGCCCGCATCAGTCGGGACGGGATCAAGACTGTGCCAGACCAAATCAATTTGCGCGCCGGGCAGGCGGGACAGCACTTGGGCGGGGCCGGTGAGGTCAAGCTGCGTCACCCCGGGGAAGAGCAGAAAGGCAATCGATTGGACTGGCGTGGCGCTCATTCTGCGGCCAGCAATTCTTCAGCCCCACCCAGATCGACAGAGACGAGTTTTGAGACTCCACGTTCAATCATCGTCACACCGAACAGCCGGTGCATCCGGCTCATCGTCACCGCATTGTGCGTGACAATCAGATAACGCGTATCGGTGTCGCGCGACATGACATCAAGCAGACCACAGAACCGCTCAATATTCGCATCATCCAGCGGCGCATCGACTTCGTCCAACACGCAAATAGGGGCAGGGTTGGTAAGGAACAGCCCAAAGATGAGGGCAACAGCCGTCAGCGCTTGTTCCCCCCCCGATAAGAGCGTCAGCGATTGCAGCTTCTTGCCCGGCGGCTGCGCAAAAATTTCAAGGCCCGCTTCTAAAGGATCATCGCTGTCAATCAGCGCCAAATGCGCCTGCCCGCCATTGAACAAAGTCGAAAAGAGGCGCTGAAAATGCTCATTCACTTTTTCAAACGCGTCTAGCAGCCGGGCGCGGCCCTCCCGGTTCAGGCTGCCAATTGATCCTCGCAGGCGATGGACGGCTTCCGTCAGTTCATCGCGCTCGGCAATGGACCGGGCGGTGTCGCCTTCAATTTCGGCCAGCTCTTGCTCGGCAACCAAATTCACTGGGCCCAGACGTTCCCGGTCCACAATCAGACGGTCATGCTGGTTATGTTCCACATCCGCCTCGCGGACGCTCTCGGCATCAAAGCCTGCTTTTTCAGGCAGCAAGGGCGGCGGGCATTCAAAGCGTTCGCCCGAGAGGCGCCCCATGTCCATGCGCCGTTGTTCTTGATTTTCCGCCCGCGCCACAGCGCCCGCGCGCGTCTCGCGCACGCTGGCCAGCAGTTCGCCGGCTTCGGCCAGCTTGGCCTCAATATCGCGGAGCGCGATTTCAGCAGCGCGTTCCTCGCCGATGGCCGCCGTGGCCGCATCCGTCAGGCGTGCGCTGTCTTCGACAAGGGCAGCAATCTTGGCGTCGAGGTCTTCCGGGGCCTTGGCCAGCGTCAGCGCTTCAGCTTCGGCAGCCTTTGCCCGCTTGGTCATTTCATCAATGCGCCGCGCCGCTTCGCCCGCCCGCGAGGTCCAATTTTGCGCTTCGGCCCGGGCCGCTTGGAGCCGGGCTTTGTCATCGGCCAAGGCCCGGTCGGCATTGGCATGATCGGCCTTCATCTGGGCAATTGTGGCGCGGGCGGCCTCGGCCAGTGATTGGAGATGCGCCACGCGCTGGGCCGTTTCTGTGCCATCGGGCAAGGTCTGACGGGCGGCGTCTGCCGCGTGATGCTCAGCCTCGGCCTCACGGCGTTCGCCCATCGCGCGGCTGATCCGTTCAGCCATTTCGGCCTTGCGTGAGGCCAACCGTTCGAGAGCCTGTTGGGCTTGATCGGCCTCACGCGCGGCCTGACGTGCCCCGCTTTCGGCCTCGCTCATGGCCCGGCGCCCTGCCTCTGCGGCTTGGCGCGCGGCGTCCATCGCCGCTTGGGCATGGGCCACGCCTGCGCGCGCCGCTTCGACCTGCTGTTCCGCGGCTGGCAAATCGGCGCGTAAGGCCTCAATTCGGTTCAGCCGGACCAGCCGTTCGGCAGCTGCAGCGCCATCGCCAGTGGCCACAAAACCATCCCAACGGCGCAATCGCCCATCGCGCGTGACAAGGCGCTGCCCCACGGCCAGCGCAGCGCCGTCATCCACCTCAACCACGCCAATTTGGGCAAGGCGGCGGGCCAGCTCGGCAGGGCCAGTCACTTTGCTGGTGAGAGGTTCGGCCCCTTTGGGCAAGGCGGGATCGCTGGCGAGCGCGGTAGCGCCACCCCAGCCCCGGCCTGCCTCAAGGCCAAGCGCCGCTTCCAGATCATCGCCCAAGGCTGCCCCCAAAGCGAGTTCATAGCCGGGGGCTGCTTTCATCTGGTCCAGCACGCGGTTGCCTGTGCGCCCCTGCGCCACGGCCTTGTCGAGCGCGCGCAATTCGCTTTCC
>JBEDNE010000164.1:0-22308 GCA_041170745.1 Pseudomonadota bacterium | reverse complement strand
ATTGGTGCATGACAGCGCGGCCGCCGCCGAAGTGACATTGCAGCCCATTCGCCGATTTGGCTTTGATGGCGCCATTTTATTTTCTGACATTCTCGTCGTGCCACACGCTTTGGGCCAAGATTTGTGGTTTGAAGCAGGCGAAGGCCCCAGATTGGCACCCAAGCTGGTTGATACGCTGCTGGATAGCCTCACCCCGGCGCGTGACCGGCTGGCGCCAGTGATTGAAACGGTGCGGCAGGTGAAAGAGGCTTTGCCAGCCGAAACGACATTTCTGGGCTTTGCGGGCAGCCCCTGGACAGTGGCGACCTATATGGTGGCGGGCCAAGGCAGCCGGGAACAAGCCGAAACGCGGCGTTTTGCCTATCGTGATCCTACCGCATTTGCCGGGATTATTGACGCAATTGCGGATTTGACTGTCGAGTATCTGTCTGACCAGATTGAAGCCGGGGTTGAGGCGGTACAGCTATTTGATAGCTGGTCTGGCAGCTTAAGCCCGGCGCAGTTTGAACGCTGGGTGATTGCGCCCACGGCCAAAATCATCAGCCAGCTTAAGGCGCGCCACCCAGAGGCCGTTGTCATTGGCTTTCCCAAAGGGGCAGGCGGTAAATTGCCTGCTTATGCGCGCGAAACAGGCGCCGATGCAATTGGCTTGGATGAAACAGTGGATCCCATTTGGGCGCATAAATCCTTGCCCTCTGGCTTGCCCGTCCAAGGCAATCTTGACCCGCTGGCATTGATTGCCGGGGGCGAGATGTTGGACGATGCGGTAACGCGCATCATTGACGCGCTGGCCGATCGGCCCCATGTTTTCAATCTTGGTCATGGGATTTTACCAGATACGCCCATTGCCCATGTTGAGGCGCTGGTCGCACGCATCCGGGGGTAGAGTATGACAGCAGCGTTAATCGGATTGCTTGGCACGGCCTATTTATGGGTGAAGGCCGGGCATGTGATTTTTGTCATCTTCTGGATGGCTGGGCTGTTCATGCTGCCGCGCTTTTTTGTCTATCATCAAGAATCCGCGCCCGGCAGTGCCGAAGAAGCATTATGGGTAGAGCGTGAGCAGCGGTTGCTGCGCATTATCTTAAAGCCATCAATTGCCATTGTCTGGATTTTTGGTCTGGCTTTAGCGCTTGATACAGGCGCCTTTGCGCAAGGCTGGTTTCATCTGAAATTTGCCGTGGTGCTTGCTCTATCCGCCTATCATGGCTGGATGGTCGGCTATGCCCGGCGGCTGCAGGCTGGCAAGCGGCGGCTGAGCGGGCGCACCTTGCGCTTGGTGAATGAAGTGCCGGGGCTTGCGGCCGTCATCATTGTTATATTGGCAATTATCAAACCCTTTTAACGCGCCTGTCCGCGTCAAGCCGCTGGCTGTCTCGCTGCGGAACATTTGATTGACTTTGGGCGTTCTGGCGCCTACCCCAAGGGCACCGCTCGGCCATTCGCGCCTGTATGAGCAGCTCCCGTTTTGTTTTTGATGCTGTTGCGGTCTTCCAACCCAAATCTTGTTTCGGATGTCCCCCATGATGCACTTGAAAGAACTGAAGAAAAAAACCCCTGCTGAATTGGTCGGCATGGCAGAAGAATTGGGGGTCGAAGGCGCCTCCACGCTGCGCAAACAAGATCTGATGTTCGCGATCCTGAAGGTCGAAGCCGAAAATGGCGAAGAGATTATTGGCGAAGGCACCATTGAAGTGCTGTCAGACGGGTTTGGCTTTTTGCGCGCGCCAGAATCCAACTATCTGGCCGGGCCAGATGATATTTACGTCTCGCCCAATATGGTCCGCAAATATGGCCTGCGCACGGGCGATACAGTTGAAGGTGAAATTCGCGGGCCCAAAGATGGCGAACGCTATTTCGCGCTGACAACAATTAAGTCGATCAACTTTGATGATCCCGATGTTGTCCGCCACCGCGTCAATTTTGACAATCTGACGCCGCTATATCCCGATGAACGGTTGAAGCTCGATACGCTGGACCTAACCGTCAAGGATAAGTCGGCGCGCGTCATTGATATTATTTCGCCCCAGGGCAAGGGCCAGCGCGCCTTGATTGTTGCACCGCCACGCACCGGTAAAACTGTGCTGCTGCAGAATATGGCCAAGGCGATTACGGACAATCACCCCGAAGTCTTCTTGCTCGTCTTGCTGGTGGATGAGCGCCCGGAAGAAGTGACGGATATGCAGCGCTCGGTAAAAGGTGAGGTCATCTCCTCCACCTTTGACGAACCTGCGTCACGCCACGTGCAAGTTGCGGAAATGGTTATCGAAAAGGCCAAGCGTCTGGTCGAGCATAAAAAGGATGTGGTCATCCTGCTCGATTCCATCACGCGTCTGGGCCGCGCCTACAACACAGTGGTCCCCTCATCGGGCAAAGTGTTGACCGGCGGTGTGGATGCCAATGCCTTGCAGCGTCCCAAGCGCTTCTTTGGCGCGGCGCGTAACATTGAAGAGGGCGGCTCGCTGTCCATCATTGCCACCGCGCTCATCGATACCGGCAGCCGGATGGATGAAGTTATTTTTGAAGAGTTTAAGGGCACGGGTAACTCCGAAATTGTCCTTGATCGCAAGGTCGCTGATAAGCGCATCTTCCCAGCATTGGATGTCGGCAAGTCTGGCACACGTAAGGAAGAATTGCTGGTTGAGAAGGATAAGCTCACTAAGATGTGGGTGCTGCGCCGCATTCTGATGCAGATGGGCACTGTCGATGCAATGGAGTTCCTCCTCGACAAGATGAAGGATTCCAAAACCAACGACGATTTCTTCGACAGCATGAACCAATAACAGGCCTCAAGGAGGGGGCGGGCTTTGGCGCTGCCCCTGCTGCACATTATTTTTTGGAGATATCGTGTTGAGTTTTGACCTTATGCCTTTGGTGTCAGCTGCCACGTCTTTGGGCGGGCTGGGCGATATTTGGGGCCATATCGTAGCCGATTTCTCGAACATCACGCAGCCCGCGGCCTTTGCGGCCTTTGTGCAAGTGTTGCTGATTGATTTGGTGCTGGCCGGCGACAATGCGATTGTCGTTGGCGCTTTGGCGGCCGGCTTGCCAGCCGAGCAGCGCCGCAAAGTCATTGTCATTGGGGTGGTGGCCGCCCTTGTCCTGCGTATCATTTTTGCGCTGACGGTTAGTTGGCTTTTGGGCATTGTTGGGCTGGTTTTGGCAGGCGGCCTGCTGCTGCTGTGGGTGGCGTGGCGCATGTACCGTGACATTCACCAGCATCAGCCAAGTGACTCGCCCGGCTCACCAGAAATCATCGGCGATGAAGACTCAGGCATTCCCGCTGCGAAAAGCTTTGCGGCGGCTGCTTGGTCTGTTGCGATTGCCGATGTGTCGATGAGCTTGGATAATGTGCTGGCGGTTGCCGGGGCCGCGCGTGAGCACCCCGGCATTTTGATTGTCGGGCTGATTTTTGCGGTGGCGCTGATGGGCGTCGCGGCCAATATCATTGCCCGTTATATTGAACGCTATCGCTGGATCGCCTGGGTTGGCCTGGCTGTGATTGTCTATGTTGCAGTCAAGATGATCTGGGAAGGCTTCCACGAAGTGCAGCCGCATCTTATGGCTGTTGCGGGGCTATAGAACCACCAGAGCAGGGGGGCAGATGGCGGACGTCTGGACCACAGTGCCCGTTTTGGAGGGCACCCATATTGTGCTGCGGCCATTAGAGCGTGCCGATGGGCCCGCCATTGTGGCCGCCGCCGCCGATGGGCAGTTATGGGATTTATTCTACACCAGCATCCCCTCTGAGGCGACAATTGCGGCCTATCTGGATACCGCCGCGCAGGAACAGGCCATTGGTCGCGCTTTGCCCTTGGTTGTCATCCACAAGGCCAGTGGTCGGCTTGTCGGGGCCACACGTTTCATGCGGATGCACAAGGCCGATCGCCGCGTGGAAATTGGCACCACTTTTTACGCCCAATCTGTCCACCGCACAGCCGTGAACACCGAGGCCAAGCTGTTGATGCTGCGCCATGCCTTTGAGGTATTGGGCTGCCAATGTGTCCAGTTTCGCACCGACCATTTGAACCAAGCCTCGCAACGCGCCATTGAGCGGCTGGGCGCCAAGCGCGATGGGATGTTGCGGGGGCATCGGATTATGAATGGCCGGGTGCGCGACACAATTGTCTATTCCATTCTGGCGCAAGAATGGGACGGCGTGGCGCGTAATTTAATGCTCCGCCTTGCCCGAGCCGAAAACGCAGCCGCCAAACGATAAGCCGTTGTCAGACGGAGTTTTTTGTGTAGCCTTAGGCGATGCGACGCACATTTGCCTTGGCAGCTTTCACGGCCCTAATGCTTGTGGGCCTACCCACAGCTTTGCAGGCGGCAGCGGTGACCGGCTTTTCTTATCAAATGCCGAAACTTTCAGCGCCGGACCCGGGTTTGACTCGCTATCTGCAACAGGATCGGGCGAAACTCTATCGGGAGTACGCAGCTCTTTTCACCGATCCCGACTTTGCAGATCAGGACTTTAGCAGTTTTGAACAGGCGACCAGTTGGACCGTGGATAGTGCAGCGCCGGGGTTGGTCGTTCTTGTGGGCGGCCAGTCGAGCTATACGGGCGGCGCACATGGATATGCGTTTTTAAGGGCGTTGATTTGGGATAAAGCGACGGGCGCTGCCATTCCCTTTGCTGGGCTTTTCAGCAATGCCAGCGCTGTGCGTAGCGTGCTGACGGCGTCTTATTGCCGGGCGCTAGACAAGGAGCGATTTGTGCGCCGCGGAGAGCCAACACCAGTGGACGATATGTTTGGGGGGTGTCCCGATCTGCTCAAGGACGCCACAGTCTATCCCACCAAGCTGGTTTACGGAAAATATAGCCGCATCGCCATTAGCCTCGCCCCCTATGTGGCAGGCCCCTATGCCGAGGGCAGCTATGATCTTGAGATTGTTATTCCCAAAGGGTTGAAGCAACTGGCTAAGCCGCAATATCAGGCGCTGTTTCCCGGCTGATGATTGGCCATCAGCCGGGCACAGTCCCTTAGGCCAAATGCTGCGCAAAAAAGCCGGCTGTTCGGCCATCGGCCAAAGCTGCGCCCTCTTCGTGCCGGCGATTGCCCATTTCAGCGGCAAAGCCATGGTCTAGCCCCTGATAATCATGCAGCGTGACTTTTGGGTGTGCATCAAGCGCGGCATGAATGGCCGCTTGTGCCTCAGGCCCAACAAAATGATCCGCCGTTGGAATGTGCAGCATCAACGGATTGGCAATGGCATGGGCTTCGTTGAGCATGGTTTCAATCATCACGCCATAATAGCCCACGGCGCAGTCCACATCCGTGCGCGTGGCGGCCATATAGGCGAGCCGACCCCCCAAACAATAGCCCACCAGGCCAATGCGCGCGACGGGCGGATGGCCGGCCACGCCGTGGCGGATCGCCTTTAGGGCGGCTTCAATATCGAGAACCCCGTCATTGGGGTCATAGCGCTGAAAGTAGCCAAAGGCTTGGTTCAGTTCCGCCTCAACATCGGGGTTGAGGTCAACCCCCGGGGCAAAGCGCCAGAAAATCTCAATGCCGACAGCCAGATAGCCTTGGGCGGCCCAGCCATCACATTTGCGGCGAATGCCTTCATTCAGGCCGAAGATTTCGGGCACAACAAGAATGGCCGCCTTGGGGGCCGTGGCAGGGGCCGCGACATAGGCATTCATATCTCCAATCTTGGTCATGGTCATAGCAATCTGGTCCTCTTTTCAGGGGGTAAATGGGCATATTCAAAGTCTAACAGCCAGCTTTTGGTTTTTGGGCCATCGCCTGCCGAATAATATTCTGGGCCTGTACGAGATATAACGCGGTGGCACGGGATGAGGAGGGGATAGGCATTGGTTTTGCACGCTTGGCCAATTGCACGCGCGCTTGAGCCACACGCATCGGCAACAGCGCCATAGCTGCGTGTCTCGCCATAGGGGATGGCGGCAATGGCGGTGCGCAACATATGCCCTTCTGCACTGGGCAGCGCCTGCAAAGGCAGGTCAAATTGCTGGCGTGTTCCTGCAAAATATTCGGAAAGCTGGCGGATGGCGGCTGCCAATATGGGGTGCGCCTCTGCCCCATTGTCGAGGTTTGCGGTGCCATGTGGCAGGATTTTGAGGCGCACTAAGGCTGCATCCTCCGCGTGAAGCAGGATCGCTCCAATCGGGCTGTCAAAACAGGCAGTTGCGGTTGTGCGGCGCATGGCGCACAGATGGAGTGATTTTGACGGCACCTCAAGGGAGTGATGGCCATGAAATTCAATATTGAGGTTGAGTGTACGCCCGAAGAAGTCCGCCGTTTGGTGGGCCTGCCTGACCTGAGCGAGCTGCATCAGGCCTATATGGACCAGATGAAAGACGCGATGGCCAAGGGCCTAACTCCCGATGCGATGGACACAATGATCCGCAATTGGGTGCCCGGTGGCGCTGCGGGGATGGAATTTGTCAGCAATTTGATGAAGGGCATCACCACGCCCCCCAAGCGCGATTAAAGGCAAAGTGCCGCGCTTATGCTGATCTAATGTCCCAGATTGAGACGATTTTTGCGCTGTCCAGTGGACCGCCACCGGCGGGCATTGCCGTTGTGCGCCTCAGTGGCCCTGCAGCAGGTGCAGCGTTGGCAGCACTTATCGGGCCTTTGCCGCCGCCACGCCGGGCCAGCTATCGCCGGGTGAAAAATGGGGCGGGTGCCCCGCTGGATGATGGCCTTGTGCTGTGGTTTCCCGGACCAAAGACTGCCACGGGGGAGGATCTGGCAGAGCTGCACCTTCATGGCGGGCGCGCTGTTGTGGCGGCAGTTTTGGCAGAATTGGGCCGCCAGCCGGGGTGTCGCCCGGCCTATGCGGGAGAGTTTACGCGCCGTGCCTTTGAACATGGCCGCATTGATCTGGCCGAGGCCGAAGGCTTGGCCGATTTGCTGGCCGCGGAAACCGAGGCGCAGCGCCAATCCGCCCTGGCGTTGGCCGAAGGCGGGCTGGGCCGGCTGGTCGATCAATGGGAGCACGCATTGCTCGCCGAATCGGCGCGGTTAGAGGCGCTGCTCGATTTTTCAGACGAAGGCGATGTGGGAGAGGTGGCGCCCAAGGCGGATGGCTTGATCGCCCTGCGTGCGGCCTTACAGGCTCTGGCTAAGGCCCCGCCGGCAGAGCGGCTGCGCGATGGCGTGCGGGTGGTGTTGGCTGGCCCTCCAAATTCAGGAAAATCTAGCGTTTTCAATTATTTAGTTGGCAGGGAGGCGGCTATTGTCACGCCGATAGCCGGCACGACGCGCGATCGGATTGAGGCGCCCATTGCGCTCGATGGCGTGCCTTTGTTGCTGATTGATACGGCTGGTTTGCGCGACGAGACGGTGGATGAAGTCGAGGCCATTGGCATTGCCCGGTCGGGCGCGGCAATGGCAGAGGCCGATATTCTCTTATGGCTTGGCCCGGCTGAAGCCGCTCCCCTTGGGGCGGTGCTGATAGCGGCTCGGGCTGATCTGGAGCCTGCGGGGCGGCCGGGCCTAGCTGTCTCTACCAAAACAGGCTTGGGGCTAGAGGATTTGCGGGCTGACATTGTCACACGCGCCAAGGCGCTGTTGCCTCGGCCCGGGGCTTTGGCGTTAAACGCCCGCCATCGGGCGATCTTGGCGAAGGTTGAGGCGGATTTGGACGAGGCCATTCGCAGCGATGATCTTTTGATCCGCGCTGAATGCTTGCGCCTCGCGCGCAGCCAGATGCACGCACTGACGGGTCGGTCGGGCGTAGAGTCCTTGCTCGACGCGCTGTTCGGTGCCTTTTGCATTGGCAAGTGACGGGGCCGGCCAGCCCAATGTTTCACGTGAAACATATTTGACCTGAGGCGTGGTCCTGCGTAGCGCCAAGCCATGAGTCGCGCTTTTGATGTCATTGTTGTGGGCGGGGGCCATGCGGGCTGCGAGGCGGCGGCGGCGGCCGCGCGCATGGGCGCGCGCACGGCGTTGGTCAGCTTCCGCCGAGATATGATTGGCGCCATGTCGTGCAACCCAGCCATTGGCGGATTGGGCAAAGGCCATTTGGTGCGTGAAGTCGACGCCTTTGACGGCATTTTGGCGCGCGCAGCAGATGCCGCAGCCGTCCATTACCGGATGCTCAATGGCTCGAAAGGGGCCGCTGTACAGGGCCCCCGGATTCAGGCGGATCGCAAGCTGTTTAAGGCGGCGATTCATGATTTGCTGGCGGCGCAGAGCGGGCTTGAGATTATTGAGGGCGAAGCGCAGGCGCTGGCCTTGGAGGCGGACGGCGTGGTCACCGGGCTGGTGTTGGGAACCGGCGAAACCTTGGCAGCGCAGGCAATTGTCCTTGCCACTGGCACTTTTTTAAACGGCAAGATGTTCTGCGGCGAGGCGCTGACCACCGGGGGCCGTGTGGGTGAAGCGGCGGCGGTTTCGTTAGGCACGCAATTGCGCGGCCTAAATCTGCCGATGGGCCGCTTGAAAACAGGCACGCCGCCGCGATTGGACGGGCGGACGATTAATTGGGCGCAACTGGATGTGCAGCCTTCCGACCAAGAGGCGTGGACATTCTCCGATATGTCAGCGGGGCGAACTGTGCCGCAGCTGTGGTGTGCAATTACGCGGACAACCCAGGCAACACATGATGTCATCCGCGCTGCGCTGGACCGATCTCCCTTGTTTTCGGGGGCAATTGAGGGGCAGGGCCCGCGCTATTGCCCGTCCATTGAAGATAAAATCCATCGCTTTGGCGATCGCGACGGGCATCAGATATTCTTAGAGCCGGAAGGGCTGGATGATCCACTCGTCTATCCCAATGGCATTTCGACATCGCTGCCCGCGGATGTGCAAGAGGCGTTCTTGCGCACAATACCGGGGTTGGAAGCCGTCCAAATTGTCCAGCCCGGCTATGCCGTGGAATATGACCATATTGATCCGCGCGCCTTGCATCCCAGCCTCGAAATCCGCGATTTGCCGCGCGTTTATTGCGCGGGCCAGATTAATGGCACAACGGGCTATGAGGAGGCCTCGGCACAGGGCTTGGTGGCCGGGATCAACGCGGCCGCGCGCGCCTTGGGCCGTGCACCCTTGGTGCTCGATCGGGCAAGTTCGTATATTGGCGTGATGATTGATGACCTTGTGTTGCAGGGCATTACCGAGCCGTATCGGATGTTGACGGCGCGGGCGGAATATCGGTTGCGCTTGCGGGCAGACAATGCGGCCACGCGCCTGACCCCCCTGGCGCTTGAGCTGGGCTGTGTTGGCCCTGCGCGGCGGGACTGGTTTGTTTCACGTGAAACAACACGGGCAGCCTTGCGCGCCGCCTTGGATCGGCCGGTCACAGGGGCCATGCTTGCGGAGCATGGGCTGGCCGTCCGCGATCGTGGCGAGCGACAGAGCCTGTTTGAATGGCTGCGCTTCTTAACGCCTGATCCGGCCCAGCTCTCCGCCCTTTGCCCTGAAGCGGCAGATGCACCGGCTGATCTCTTGGCCGAAATGCTCGAAGATGCGCGCTACGCGCCCTATATTGCCCGGCAAGAGGCGGAAATTCGTGAGATGCGCGCCAATGACGCCATCCCCCTGCAGGGCGTTGATTTTGGGGCTGTGCCGGGCCTCTCAAATGAAATGGTGGAACGGCTGCAAAGCGCCCGGCCTGCGACATTGGGCGCCGCAGAGCGTGTGCGTGGCATTACCCCTGCGGCACTGGCCGCCATTTTGGTCGCGGCCAAGCGCCACCACCAGGAGGCGGCATGACTGAAGACGAGGCGAAGGCGTGGCTGGTTGCCGCGCTGAATGTTTCACGTGAAACATTGGATCGGCTTGAGGCCTATCGCGCGATGGTTCTTGCGGAAACAGCGCATCAAAACCTGATTGCCCGGTCCACCTTTGACGTGTTTTGGGCGCGCCATATTGTCGATAGCGCCCAATTGTTGACGCATATTGAGGGGGCAGGTGACGGCCCCTGGCTCGATTTGGGCGCAGGGGCGGGCTTGCCCGGTATTGTGCTGGCGATTATCGGCCAACGTCCCGTGCATATGGTGGAAGAGCGGCGGGGCCGAATTGGGTTTCTCAATCGTGTGGTGGACGCGCTGGGCCTCGACACGGCGACAGTTCATGGCTGCAAAGTTGAGGCGCTGCGCCTGCCGCCCGCGGCCATCATCACCGCACGCGCCTTTGCCCCGCTGCCCAAATTATTTGATCTTGCCCACCGTTTCGCGCGGTCGGATACGCTTTGGCTCTTGCCAAAAGGGCGGTCGGCGCAGGATGAAGTGGAAACTGCTCGCGCAAGCTGGCAGGCTGTGTTTCACGTGAAACAGAGTATCACCGATTCCGAGGCGGCCATTTTGGTGGCGCGGAATGTGCGAAAGGCGAAGGCGGCATGATCCGGATCGCAGTGGCCAATCAAAAAGGCGGCGTTGGCAAGACCACGACGGCGATTAATGTAGCGACAGCCTTGGCCGCGATTGGCTGGGGTGTGCTGCTGGTGGATCTGGACCCACAGGGCAATGCCTCGACGGGATTGGGCGTCAGCCAGAGCCAGCGTCAGCAAACCAGCTATGATGTGCTGATGGGGGAGGCCGCGATTGCCGATGCGGCCATTGCCACGCGTATTCCCAACTTGGCCGTGCTGCCCGCAACGGTCGATTTGTCGGGCGCAGAAGTGGAATTGGTGGATGCAGACCAGCGCGCGCATCGGCTGAAAGCGGCGTTAGATGCGGTGCCCGCTGGCAAATGGGATGTCGCGATTGTGGATTGTCCGCCCTCATTGGGCTTGTTGACAGTCAATGGCCTTGTTGCCGCCCATTCGCTTTTGGTGCCGCTTCAATGTGAATTTTTTGCGCTCGAAGGCCTAAGCCAGTTGCTCCAAACATTTGAACGTATTCGCGCCACCTATAACCCGCGCTTGAGCATGTTGGGCGTCGTGCTGACCATGTATGATCGGCGCAACCGCCTGACCGAAATGGTGGCAGAAGATGTGCGCGCCTGTCTGGGCGAGGCCGTGTTTTCCACGGTTATTCCGCGCAATGTGCGCCTGTCGGAAGCGCCGAGCCATGGCTTACCTGCATTGATTTACGATCATCGTTGCTCAGGATCCGAAGCCTATATGGCGCTCGCGCGTGAAGTGGTTGGGCGTCTTCCCCAAGTGAAAGTTGCTGCATGACCGATGAGACTCAGCTTCCCAAAAAACGCACTGGCCTTGGCCGCGGCCTTTCCTCGCTGCTGGGGGAGATTCAGGCTGAAACAGCCAGTGCCGTTTCAGGCCGGGCCGATGCTGGGCCTGTGCCAGAGGGTGTGCGATTGGTGCCCGTCGCCAGCTTGCAGCCTTTGCCAGATCAGCCGCGCCGTAACTTTGATGAAGAGGCACTGGACGAGCTGGCCCGGTCAATCACCACGCTGGGGGTGTTGCAGCCCATTGTTGTGCGGGATTTGGACGGCCAATTGCAGATTGTGGCAGGTGAGCGCCGTTGGCGCGCGGCCCAACGGGCCAGGCTTCATCAAGTCCCTGTTATTGTTAAAGAATTTGATGATCGTACCGCGCTGGAAATTGCGCTGGTTGAAAATATTCAGCGCGAACAGCTCAATGCGTGGGAAGAGGGTGAGACCTATCGGCGGCTGATTGAAGACTATGGCCATAGCCAGGAAGAACTGGGCCGGATTGTTGGCAAATCGCGCAGTCACATTGCCAATTTGATGCGCCTGCTGAATTTGCCAATCGCCGTGCATGATTGGCTTGTCTCCGGCCAATTGACGATGGGTCATGCGCGCGCTTTGCTGCAATGCGAAACGCCAGAACTTGTGGGCCGCGAAGTGATTGCGCGGGGCCTTTCGGTGCGCGAAACGGAAAAGCTGGCGAAAAAATCTCGCCCGGGCCAGCCACGCCCGACGGCGCGCTCCCCAATGGCGCAAGAGGCCGATATTGCCGCTTTGGAACGTCAATTGGGGGATATGCTGGGGCTAAAGGTGCGCATTGGCCATGGGGCGCGTGGCGGCACTGTGACGCTGTCTTATTCGTCGCTTGATCAGCTCGATTTGATTTGCCAGCGCCTGTCGGGCGAGCGGATTTAGCCAATAGGCCGGGGTTTAGCGCGGGCCAGCCACGGGCTTGGCCGGCTTTGCCTCTTGCAGCAGCTTCAGGATGACAGCCGCTCGATTGTCCCGCGCGGCATGGTCCAGCGCGGACAGGCCGGTTGCCCGGTCAGTCTTGGCGGGATTGGCACCTGCTGCCAGCAAAAGGCGCACCATAGCCACATCGCGCGCTTGAACGGCCAGAATAAGCGGCGTTTCGCCCTGGCCATTGGTCGCATCGACTTGCGCCCCGCGCTTCAGCAGCACATCGGCCCCTTCGGTAAAGCCAATCAGCGTGGCCGCAATGAGCGGCGTATTGCCCGATCCATCGCGAATATCGGGCTTGGCCCCGCGTGCCAGCAAGAAGGACAGCCACGTCACATCGCGGCGTTTGACCACAATATGCAGCGCTGTTTCGCCAGAGAGCGTGTCGCGCGTGTCCACAATAACCGTGCCGGGCCGGCTGAGAATTTCCGTCGCCTTATTGCCATCGCGATCCCGAACAGCTTTTAAAAAGTTATAGCTGTCAGAAAATTGCGCATGCGCTACACTGGGCCAAAGCAATATAGGAGCCATGAGTGTCGCGAATGTCTTCTTCATGTCGATATGCCCCAAATACGCCTTTATCGTGGCTTGCGTCCTGCCACCTAGCAGAGCAAGGCTAGCCGGACCATGAACAAATTCAAGTCACTCCTTTCAATTGCCGCTTTCGCTGTTCTCACTGCCTGTGGTGGGGCAAGCCCCGATGCCGGGCCGCCGCCGCTGGAAGGCGCGCGCATGGGCGGGGCCTTCAGCCTGATCAATCAGGATGGCAAGACGGTCACGGATCAGGATTTTGCGGGCAAATATCGGCTGATCTATTTTGGCTATAGCTTTTGCCCAGATGTTTGCCCGGTGGATGCGCAAGTCATGGGCCGCGCGCTGAAGCTGTTTGAAGCCGAGGATAAGGGCCGCGCGCTTAAAATTGTCCCGATTTTCATTACAGTTGATCCGGCCCGCGATACGCCGGGCGTGCTGAAAGAATTTGTCAGTAATTTCCATCCGCGCATGGTGGGATTAACGGGCAGCGTGGCGCAAATTGATGATGTCGCCCAGCGTTATGGCATTGCCTTTATGCGCGCCAAGCCCAATGCCGATGGCGCCTATCTGGTCGATCATGCCCGCATGATTGTGCTTTATGGCCCTGAAGGCCAGCCCATTGCGATCATGCCGCAAAATGCCGGGGAAACGGCGGCACAAGATATGGCCGCAGAGCTGGCCCGCTGGGTAAAATAGGCCCGCTATGGCTGGCCGCTATTGGGAAGATAAACCGCTTCACGCGCTCGACCGCGCCCAGTGGGAATCGCTGTGTGATGGCTGCGGGCGGTGCTGCCTGCATAAGCTGGAAGATGAAGACAGCGGTGAGATTTACCCCACCAATGTGGCGTGCCGCCTGTTGGACCGCCGCACGGGCCAATGTTCGGACTATAAAAACCGCTTTGCGCAAGTGCCCGATTGCATCCGCCTGACGCCAGCCCGGCTCGAGGCGTTAGACTGGCTGCCGCCAACCTGCGCCTATCGCCTGCGTGCCGAAGATAAGCCTTTGCCAGACTGGCATTATCTGGTTTGCGGCGATCGCGAGGAAATTCACCGTCGGGGCATGTCGACCCGCGGATGGACCATCTCTGAGGTCGATGCAGGGGATTTGGAACACCATATTGTTGAGAAGTGGCCCGGCGCTGACGCATGATTGACGATCTCGACATCGTCCGAAAGTCGCGTGCCCGGCGGATGAAGTTATCAGTTGATCCGCGCTCGGGCCGGGTGCGCTTGGTGCTGCCCGTGCGCGCCTCTTTGGCCGCCGCCTTGGAGTGGGCCGAAGCGCATCAAGGCTGGATTGCCCGGCAACGCGCCCGCCTGCCCCAGCCTTGGCCCGTTGAACCGGGCATGATTGTGCCGTTTGGCGGCGAAGATCATGTTCTGAACTGGGCCGAGCATCATCCCCGATCTCCCCAGCGTGTGGCAGGCGAAATTCAGATCGGCGGTCCTGCGGATTTATTGGCGGCGCGGCTGTTGCGCTGGCTGCGGGCTGAGGCGCATCGCGTGTTAGAGGCAGAAACCCGCCAACTTGCCGAGACGCATGGCCTGTTTGTCCGGGCAGTCGCTGTGGGGGATCCGAAATCCCGCTGGGGCAGTTGCTCAAGCACCGGGGATATTCGGTATAGTTGGCGGCTGATTCTCGCACCAGATTATGTGCGCCGCGCGACAGTCACGCATGAGCTGGCACACCGGGTGCATATGGACCATAGCCGCGCGTTTCATACGCTTGCCGCCCAGCTTTATGGAGGAGATCCCGCCCCTGCGCGTGACTGGCTGCGCCGCCACGGCGCACGGCTTTATTGGTTTGGTCGCGCGGACTGAGAGTCACGCCGGGTGGCGGCGCTGGGCCTGACGGGCTGGGCCTCACGCCGTGTCGCTTCATCAATGATGCGCCGATATTCCGCCTCTTCATCGGGCGTTGCTTGGCTGGGATCGGTTACGTCACTGCCCGGATCCCCCGCCATATTGCCCATATCGCCCAAATAGGCTTCTTCATCGCTTTCGAGCAGCCATTCCGGCAGCGTAACATCGGTTTCAAATTTTTCGACGGGGCGGGCAGCGACGGCCTGAGACATGAAAGCAGCAAAAGCTGTGGCAGGTGCGCGGCCACCTTGCAGGCCCCGCACGGGCTTTGCATCATCACGGCCCATCCACACGCCCGTTGTAAGCCCGCTTGAAAAGCCAACAAACCAGCCATCTTTGTTCGAGCTGGTGGTGCCCGTTTTGCCCGCCACCGGGCGGCCAATTTGCGCCGCACGGCCAGTGCCGGCACTGACTGCAGTTTGCATCATATCTGTCATGCCCGCGGCCACCCAAGGATCAACCACTTGCAATTCCTCGCCCTTGGGGCGTTCATACAGCACTGCCCCTTGCGTCGTTGTGACTTTTAAAATGCCATAAGGCGCCACAGATTTGCCCTTGGCATTAATCGCATTAAAGGCGCGGGTCAGATCAATCAGGCGGACATCCGATGTGCCCAAGACCATGGAGGGCTGGGTGTTAATCGGCGTTGTTAGCCCCAATCGGCGGGCGACAGCGGCCACGGCTTCCGTGCCGACTTGCTGGCCAATTTGGGCGGCAATGGTGTTGATGGAATAGGTAAAGGCGGTCCGCAAACTCATTTCACCGCGATATTCTTTGGTGTTGTTCCGCGGGCTCCAGCCATCGATATTGATGGGCTCATCAATCATCTTTGTCTCAGGCGTCATGCCGGCTTCCAACGCCGCCAGATAGACAAATAGCTTAAAGGCAGAGCCCGGCTGGCGCACGGCCTGCGTGGCGCGATTGTAAATTGAAGTCACATAATCGCGCCCGCCCACCATGGCGCGCACCGCGCCATCGCGGTCAATGGCAACCAGCGCCCCTTGTGCGCCTTCGGGTGCATATTGCTTGATGGCCGCATCCGCTGCGGCCTGCATTTTGGGATCAAGTGTTGTCCACACGTCAATTGGGCCCTGGCTTTCATCAATCAGCCCTTCAAGCTGCGGCAAAGCCCAATCCGTGAAATAGCGAATGCTGTTTTGCTGAGGCCCTGTTGCCAGCCGCACAGCTTCAGGCCGGGCGGCGGCGGCCACGCCGGGGCTAATGGCGCCCGCATCTGCCATGACATTCAGCACCACGCGCGCCCGGCCCACAGCGGCCTTGGCATCTGCTGTTGGTGCATAGTTGGACGGGGCTTTGACCAGCCCGGCAATAATCGCCGATTCCTCAAGGCTCAGATCATTTGCGGGATGATCAAAAAAGCGCCGCGAGGCGGCATCAATGCCATAGGCCCCGCCGCCAAAATAAACGCGGTTGAGATAAAGTTCGAGAATCTCATCCTTGGAATATTTGGCTTCCATGGCGAGGGCGAGAATCATCTCACGGCCCTTGCGGCCAAAGGTTTTGGTGTTGGTCAAAAACAGGTTGCGCGCCAATTGCTGCGTAATGGTTGAGGCGCCTTGGGCAAAATGGCCGCGCTCGAGCCGCACTTGCACAGCGCGCGCCATGCCAATGGGGTCAATGCCGGGATGATACCGAAAACGCCGGTCTTCAACAGCAATCATCGCATCGACCATGACGCCGGGGATGCTGCGATAATCCAGCCATTCGCCATAAATAGGGCCTAAAGACAGAAGAATTTGCCCATCGGCCCCGCGTACACGGATAACTTGGCCCAGCGATTGGCGGGTGCGCAATTCGGAAAATTCGGGCAGCGATGAAAAGGCAAAGCCCACTGCACAGGCCAGGCCAAAGCTAAGAATTGCCCCTGCAATCAACCCCATATGGATGAGGCGCGCAAAAAAGCCACGCTGTTTGGGCGCGGCGGGGGCAGGGGGTGTAGAGCGAGGACGCGTGGCCATTAGCGCTCTCTTAGGCGGTCAGGCAGGTGCGAGCAAGAAATTGCGGCCTCCTAAGGTGGCCTGCAAATTGGCTAGTCAGTATCGGCGTCTTCAAAGGCCAGCGAGACGCTGTTCGTGCAGAAGCGCAGGCCTGTTGGTTGGGGGCCATCTGGAAAGACATGGCCCAAATGCCCATCACACCGCCCGCAGCGCACTTCAACGCGCGACATACCGTGTGATCGGTCTTCCACCATTGTCACGGCATCCAGCGCAATTGGGGCGTAAAAGCTGGGCCAGCCCGAGCCAGAGTCATATTTGGTGTCGGACAAAAACAAATCTGCCCCACAGCCGGCACAGCGGTAAACACCATCGGCCTTATGATCTGTAAGGGCGCCCGAAAAGGCCCGCTCGGTCCCCGCTTGGCGCAGGACATGATATTGTTCAGGCGTCAGGCGCGCACGCCATTCGTCATCCGTTAAGAGCAGCTTTTCCATAGCTGCTATCTGCGCCGTTGCAGCCCCGTCTTCAAGCCCCTTCGGCGTTCGCCTCTCTCCGTGTGCGCGATGTGGCGGCTGGGGCGATGGGGTCAGCGCCGGTAAATAGGCAATTCCCACCCGCGCACAATGGCGCCCCCGCGCAGGATGAGGCCCGCCAGCGTGGCAATGCCCCCGGCTGCATAGCTGGGCAAGCCGGCAAGGCTCAGGCCCACCATCAACCCCGAGGCCAGGGCGGCAGCGGTCACATAAAGTTCTGACCGCATGATGATGGAGGGTTCACCCGCCAGCATATCGCGGATAATGCCCCCCAAACACGCCGTAAACACGCCCATGAGCAACGCTGGAACAGGGGCAATGCCAAAGGCCAAGGCTTTGGCCACGCCATAGGTTGAAAAGGCCGCAAGCCCCAGCGCATCGCACCATAGGAGAACACGGCTGGTCCAAAACCGCACAGGTGTGGACCAAACCAGCATGGCAGCGCCCAGGCATAAGCCCAAGGTTGCATTTTGCCGCGTCCAAAACACAGGCGCGCCAATCAGCAAATCGCGCACAGTGCCGCCGCCCACGCCTGTCGCCACGGCAAAAAAGGCAAAGGTCACAAGATCACGCCGTTTTTCCGCGGCCAAAACCGCGCCTGATGCGGCAAAAAGAAGAATGCCAGCATAGTTCAGCGCCTCAAGCACGGGCGCAATCGTCAACGGAAAAAAGCCACTCTGCATCATGCGCTTATAGGCCCAGCCGCAAGGGGGCGCCATGGCCCATTTCAACCCCGTCTGGTGCGGCACGGGCCGTGCGCCACAAAAGCTGCTTTACGTTTCAAATCAAAACCAATATCACAGGGCATAAATTTCCCAGATAAGGGGGTAGAGTGGGTCGCGCTTTTTGTTTTGCCGCTGCGCTTGTAGCATTGGCTGGATGCTCCAAATCGCCATCCTCTCCGCCCGTTGCTGATGCCCCTATTGTGCGCACGGCGCGCATTGCGGCGGCCACAGCGGCGCCCGGGCTTGAGGCCACGGGCAGCGTGGCCCTGCGCCGGGAATTGGCCTTGGGCTTTACGACCGCAGGCCAGATTGCAACCATCACGGTCAATGAAGGGGATCGTGTGGCGAAAGGCCAGTTGCTCGCCGCGTTAAATGCTGATCAAGTGGCGTCTGCCTTGGTCGCGGCCCAAGCCGAAGCGCGGCGGGCGGCGGCGGAATATCAACGCTCAGTTGCCTTGCGGGAACAAGGCTGGATTACCGAATTGCGGCTGGAAAATGCACGTGCCGCGCTTGATGCCGCGCGGGCCAACGTGCGGGCGCGCGATTTTGCGTCTCAAACCGCGCGGATTTATGCGCCCAGCGATGGCGTGGTTCTGGCGCGGATGGCCGAGCCTATGGAAGTTGTGGCCGCCGGAACCCCCATTATTGCCTTGGGGGCAGAATCTGGCGGCTATGTGCTGCGCGTTCCTTTGTCTGACCGCGATAGCGCCCAGATTACCCAAGGCGCCCGCGCGCAAGTTAAACTCGACGCGCTAGACCAAGTTCTTGAGGGGAAAGTGATAGAAATTGGTGGCCGGTCAGACCGGGCAACGGGTGCCTTTACAGTTGAGATTTCTCTGCCCAATCGTCCGGGCTTGCGATCTGGGCTGATTGGCCGGGTGGTGATTGAAACAGCCCCCTCTGCCCGGGCTTTGGCCCAAGTGCTGGTGCCCCCCGGCGCGCTGTACCAAGCGCGCGCTGGTGAAGGCTTTGTCTTTGTGATTGATGAAAAAAACGTCGCACGCTTGCGCAAGCTGCAGCTGGGCGAAACCGATGATCGTGGCACGCAAATTTTGGCGGGCCTGCGCGCGGGGGAACGCGTTGCCATTTCCGGCCTTGATTTGTTGCGTGATGGCCTGCGCGTCACCCCGCAGGAGCGCCGCCCGTGAATCTCACCCAGCTGTCCGTCCGCCGATGGCAGCTGACTTTGGTCGGCTTTGCGCTTGTCTGTTTGCTGGGCATTAGTGCCTTTTTTAGCATCCCCCGCTCTGTCGATCCTTATTTCCCGATTCCCTATACCATTGTTACGGCGGTGCTGCCCGGGGCCGATGCGGCGACCTTGGAAGAAACCGTTGCCAAGCCGCTTGAGCAAGTTCTGCAAGGCTTAGACAATGTGCGGGACATCCGCTCCACCAGCAGCGACGGCTTGGCGGTGGTGACCGTTGAATTCACGCATGGCACCGATGCTGAGCAGGTGCTTGATCGCACTGTTCGCGAAGTCAATGGCATACGGGCTCAATTGCCTTCGGGGCTTGCCCGGCTGGAAGTGCGCCGTCCCCGCACCACTGAGGCGGCTGTCTTGCAGCTGGCCTTGGTCAGCCCAACGGCCTCATGGCAGCGGATGGAAAAATATGCGCAGGATCTGCGCGAGCAGCTGACAGTTGTGCCGGGCGTGCGCGCGGTGAATGTCTTTGGCCTGCCGGCCCCTGAAGTGCGGGTTGCGCTGGATACGGCACGTCTGGCCGCGGCCAATGTGGCGCCCATGGCTGTCGCCTCTGCCTTGGCGGCCGCGGGGGCAGATATGCCTGCAGGCTCGGTGCAATCGGATACGCGGCGCCTGAATATTGAGGCAGGCGGTGCGTTTCGCACGCTTGAGGCGGTGCGTACGGTGCCCTTGCGGGGCGGCAATGGCCGGTTGATGACAGTGGGCGATGTCGCAGATGTCAGCTGGTCAACGTCCGAGCAGTTGAGCATCACGCGGTTTAACGGAGAACGCGCGGTCTTTATTGCCGTGCGCAAAAAAGATCAGGCCGATACAATTTTGCTCGCCAAATCGCTGGCGGAGGAGACGCAACGTCTGTCGCGCACGCTGCCGCCTGATATGAAATTGGCAACGGCGTTTGACCAAAGCGGCGATATTGAACGCAAGCTTGGCCAATTGGGCCGCGATTTTGCAATTGCTTTGGCGCTCGTGCTGCTCACGCTGTTGCCCTTGGGCTTCCGCGCCTCGCTGGTGGTGATGATTTCCATTCCCACATCGCTCGCCATTGGCCTCATCTCGCTGAATATGTTGGGCTATTCGCTTAACCAATTGAGCATTTCAGGCTTTATTGTGGCGCTGGGTTTGCTGGTGGATGACTCGATTGTCGTAACCGAGAATATTGAGCGGCATTTGCGCATGGGCGCCGCGCGCGCCGTGGCCGCCGTTGAGGCGACGAAGGAAATTACGCTGGCGGTTCTCGGGTCCACGGGCGTGTTGATTTTTGCGTTCTTGCCGCTTGCCAATTTGCCCGAAACAGGGGGCGATTTTACGCGCAGCTTGCCCGTGGCTGTCTTGGTGACCGTTGCGGCGTCGCTGCTAGTGTCGCTGACGATTGTTCCCTTCATTGCCAGCCGTATTCTTGAGCAGCACCAAACGGCAGAGGGCAATGCCTTTTTGCGCTGGATTCAAGATAAGATTGAGCATTTCTACCGCCCCTTGCTGCATTGGGCGCTGGAAAATCCGCATAAAACGCTGTGGTCGGCTATGGCGGCGTGCCTGGCGATGCTGGCGACGATCCCGCTGCTTGGCTTTAGCCTTTTTCCCAAGGCAGATGTGCCCTATTTTGTGATCCGTATTGAAGCGCCCGAAGGCAGCAGCGTGATTGAAACGGACCGCATCGTCCGCCAAGTCGCGGCCCAAGTGCGCCCCCTGCCAGAAATTGATGCGGTTATGGAAAATGTGGGGCGCGGCAATCCGCAAATTTATTACAATAATATCCCGCGTGAATTTGACACGCGCTATGGGGAATTGTTCGTCACCCTCAAAGATTGGACGGGGGACTCGCCCGAGTTTCTGGAAGATCTCCGCCGCAAAATGGCCGGGATTTCCGATGCCCGGGTCACTGTTGTGCAGTTTGAACAAGGGCCGCCAATTGAGGCGCCTTTGGCCATTCGTGTGCGCGGGCCGGATTTGGCGGTTCTGAAATCCCTCTCGGCGCAAGTGGCTGATGTTCTGCGCGCGACAGAGGGCACGCGCGATATTGATGATCCGCTGGCCATTGACCGGATTGATCTGGATTTGCACGTCGACCCCGAAAAAGCTGGGCTGTTAAATGTCGCGCCGGATGCCGTGCGCCGCACCTTGCGGCTGGCCCTGTCGGGCGAGCGCGCGGCCACGCTGCGCGACCAAGAGGGCGATGGCTATCCCGTCATGGTCCGCCTGCCTTTGGCGCAAAGCCAGCCTGTGTCGGCCATGAACCAAATTTATGTGCCCTCGCTCAGCGGCGGCAGCGTGCCCTTGTCGCAACTGACGCGCCCGGCGCTTGAATCCTCGCCCTCAAAAATTAACCGATTCAAGCTGGAACGCTCTGTCACCGTGACGGCCTTTGTCCGCGATGGCTATTTGACATCGCGTTTGGCCAAGGATGTCATGCCGCGCATTGAGCGGATTCCTCTGCCGGCTGGCTATAGCTTTATCATGGGCGGCGAGGCTGAGGCGGCGGCGCGCAACAGCAATGGGCTGGGTGGCGTGGTTCTGCTGGCGGTGTTTGGCATTTTGGGCGTGCTGGTTGCTGAATTTGGCCGCTTCCGCGATGTGACGGTGGTGGCAGGCGTTATCCCGCTGGGGATTTTTGGCGGCTTGGCCGCGCTTGTCCTGACTGGCAATTCTTTGTCGTTCCTTGCGATTATTGGCTTTGTCGCCCTGATTGGGATTGAGATTAAAAACTCCATTCTCTTGGTCGATTTCACCACCAAGCTGCGTGAGCGCGGCTTGGGCCTGCGCGATGCCATTGAGCAGGCGGGCGAAGTCCGCTTCTTGCCAGTGCTGCTCACCTCCGTCACGGCCATTGGCGGCCTCTTGCCCTTGGCGCTATCTGGCTCACAGCTTTATTCGCCCTTGGCCTGGGTGATTATTGGCGGGCTTGTCTCGTCCACCCTGCTCAGCCGGATTGTCACGCCCGTTATGTATTTGCTGATTGCGCGCGGCGGTGCCGCGCGCGAAGCGGCCAAGGCGGCAGGCGCCTAATATTTATCCGGGCCATGTGTCACACCAGTGCACATTAGGCCGCCCGCCTTAGCTTAATCGCTTATCCATAAATTATGGCTGTCGATCAGCATTTTGGCCCATGCGCGATGGGCCTCTGCGCGGGCGCGCGCTTCGATGCGGGCTGCGGCATGGGCGAGACGTTCGGCTTGCAGAACATCAGCTAGATCAATGGCGCCCAGCGCCTGTCCGCGCTTCAGCCGGGCCAGCGCGGTCTGCTGGCCTTGCGCTGCGGTTTGGGCAAATTGCCATGCGGTGAGCTTGGCCTGCAGGTCGGCGATATTGGTGGTCGCCAGCTCTGCGACGGACGCGCGCACCGCCGCGCGGTCGGCCGTCGCGGCGGTGGCTTCGGCGGCCGCCTGATCGGCTGTTGCACGCCGCGCTGCAATGCCCAGCGGGATGGACATGACAACCCCT
>JBEDNE010000163.1:0-8232 GCA_041170745.1 Pseudomonadota bacterium | reverse complement strand
GCATAGTCCGGCACGAAGTCCTGCTTTTTCAATATCTTGATTTGATGATTTCCAATAATCTCTAAAGTTTCCGTCAATGATTACGGGCAAAATTCCGGTTTCTTCCCGGCCCGTCTGAGCAACCGACCAGCCTTTGGCACGCGCATAGTCCGCAATCCGTGCCCGGATGGCAGGAACGTCCAAATCGGGCGTGTCGCTGTAATATGTATCTTCAACAAACACCGTCTCGGCATCAAAGGGCAGGCAATAGACGAACCGATAGCCGTCAATTTGCGGCACAGTTGCATCCATCACTATGGGCCGGAGCAAGCCATGACCGCCCTGAATGGTGAGGGCTTGGCCAACAAATTTCTGCCAGCCTGATTGCAGGACAGAAAGGTCACTCGGCCCGCGCGCGTCAATGACCAACCGGGCAGAAATCGTCCGTCCATCAGCAAGCGAAATTTGAGTGGGGCTCAGATCCGTAATCGTTCCGGTAAGGATATGCCCTGCGGGCAGAGCTGCGCGCAGAACCTCATCCAATCGTTCTGATTCAATGCTGTTATAGACTGCATTTAAGGTCCGGCTACGTGCCGGGAACTCGACGTCATAGCCTTGCCAGCGATGGCAAATGAGAGGGTCAACAATCCACCGATTTTCGGGGGCAACATCGCTGTCGAAAAAGGACCAGACATGGTTGCCCCCCAATTTTTCGTTTTGATCGACGATGCGCAGATCGAGCTCAGGGTGCCGCTGTGACACAGCATAAGCAATTAATCCTGCAGATAATCCGCCGCCGGCAAGCGCGATATCGCAATCAAGGGTGACTTTTTCCACACCGACGCTTTAAAGGCCCCGAACGAAAAGCGAAAGGGAAAGCATGACGCCGTTTCATCACTTGCTTGCTGGGCTGCGTTTTGAAGGCGAGGGGCAATGGTCCGTCAATGCACGTGAGGAATGGCGGCAGGGCCGGACGCTCTATGGTGGATTATCTGCCGCCTTATGTCATGCGGCTTGTGCGGAATTAGAGCCAGATTTGCCACCGCTTCGCTCTGCCCAAATTGCCTTTATCGGCCCTGCGACCGGCGAGGCGGTTTTGCGGCCCTCTATCCTGCGCCAGGGAAAGTCGGTTAGCTACCTTAATTGTGATCTTATCGCGGAAGGCGCGCTGGCGGCCCGCTGCCTGTTTGCTTTTGGGGGAGAGCGCCCATCGGCTTTCCATCTGGACGCCGCGGCCGCGCCCTCGGTTCCGTCGCCTGAGGCGTGCGCCCCCTTTTTCGGAGACCGTTATCCAGCCTTTGCTGCCAATTTCGATATGCGTTTGGCTGGCGGCGCACGGCCTGTGACAGGATCTGCTGCCGGGGAGTTGCTGGTTTGGGCGCGACATCGTGATCCGCAGGCACCTGCTGGGCTTACTAGCTTGCTGGCCCTGGCAGATGCGCTGCCGCCCGCCTCTATCACGCGTTTTGCAGCTCCTGCTGCCATCAGCTCAATGACATGGCAGGTCGATCTGGTGGATGCTGGTCGCTATCAGCCTGACCAATGGGTTCTCATGTGGTCCAGCGATGAGGCGGTGCAGCATGGCTATTCCGGCCAATCCATGATGATGTGGGATGCCGCGGGTGCGCCAATCCTAGTTGGGCGTCAATGCGTGGCAATCTTTGCCTGATGCGCCTTTGCGGCGCCCAGTTGATCCGCTAGAGATAGGACATGACTGCGTCGATCAGCCTGTTCGGTTCTGCTCTTGCAATGACACTTATTGTCGGCGTGCGCTATTTGGTGACGAGCGGGGCTTTTGCCTGGGCAACCCGGTTACGTCATCCCGGCTTATATGCTGGGCAGGGGCGGCAAATGCGCCGTGAAGTGCTGTGGAGCCTGGCTTCTGCTGCCATTTATGGCGTGCCCGCCGGCATTGTCGCTTGGGGCTGGCAGGCCCATGGCTGGACGCGAATTTACACGGACATGGAGGCATATCCCTTATGGTATGTGCCAGTTTCAGTCTTTGCATATCTGCTACTGCATGACAGCTGGTTCTACTGGACGCATCGATGGATGCACCAGCCTTGGCTGTTTCGCGCTGCCCATGCCGTCCATCATGAGAGCCGCCCGCCGACAGCTTGGGCGGCCATGAGCTTTCATCCTTGGGAAGCTGTGACGGGAGCAATCGTCATTCCAGCGTTGGTCTTTGCCATTCCCATTCATGTTGCAGGGCTTGGCCTTGTGCTCACCATTATGACAATCATGGGCGTCGGAAACCATATGGGGTGGGAGATGTTTCCCCGTTGGCTGGTTCATGGCCGGTTAGGAAAATGGCTGATAACGGCAACGCATCATGAAAAACACCATCAGGCGTATAGGGGGAATTATGGGCTCTACTTCCGTTTTTGGGACCGGCTCTGCGGCACTGATATTGGGCTTGGCACTTTTCCCCATGAGCGTTCAAGCGGCGAATGAGCCTCAGCGCGCGACTGTTGAAGTTGACATTTCCAAAGTCCGTAACGCGAGAGGCAAGGTGCTTGTGTGCCTGACAAGCAATGCCAAGACCTACCCTGATTGCGGCAAAGATCCGGCCAGTCGAAAGCTCGCTTTGCCTGCCAGCGCGACTTTGACTGCGCGTTTTGAAGATGTGCCCCCAGGCACCTATGCCATTGCCCTGATCCATGATGAGAACGGAAACAACCGAATGGATCTGGCGCTTTTCCTCCCCAAAGAGGGGTTTGGGATGTCGCAGAATCCAAAAATCGGTATGGGCCCGCCCAAATTCAAAAGCGCCCAATTTGTCGTCAGTGGCAGCAATATCAGGCTACCGATCATGATGCGGTATATGCTGTGACGGGAAGGTGACGTCAGGCTGCCGCAGTCTGGCCTTGCTCAGCATGTCGAAGGCTGTTGTTTGATGGACTGGCGAGCAATTCCGTTGCCTGGGCTTCAGTCAGGGGCTTGCTGAACAGATAGCCTTGAGCAAACTCACACCCAAAGGACATAAGTTCGCGCCGCTGAAATTCTGTTTCCACGCCTTCCACCACCACTTTGAGTTTGAGGGATCGAGCAAGCGCCAATACGGCTTGTACCACCGTCCACTCAGACCGCTGTTCGGTTTGAACGCGGACAAAGCTCTGGTCGATTTTAATGGTGTCGATCGGCATGGCCTGCAATCGACTGAGTGACGAGTAGCCGGTACCAAAATCATCCAGTCCGACATGGATGTTCAGCGCACGAAGTTCTTCAAGGGCAACAACGGCACGATTGGGCTGCATCACAGCTGCAGTTTCTGTAATCTCAATCGCAATCCAGCTGGGATCGCACCCAGTTTCGGCCAAAGTGTCCCGGATCTGTTGAACAAAAGTAGGCTGCAGAAACTGCCGAGGGGATACGTTTATGCTAATGCGGAGCGGATCTGTGGCGGGACGCATCTTGTTCCAGCGCACAGCGGCTCGGCAGGCTTCTTGCAGCACCCAGCGGCCCAGCAGCACAATGACGCCACTTTCTTCCGCCACCGGAATAAAAACGGCCGGAGACACCGGCTTCCCGTGCTGTTCCCAGCGAACAAGCGCCTCAAAGCCAACCAGCTTTTCCTCATGCAGAGCTAGAATTGGCTGATAATGAAGGGTGAAATCCCCTTTGTCGCACGCCATGCGCAGGTCGCTGACCATTGTCAGGCGCGACTCCAAATTTTCTCGCATTGTCTGATCAAATACGACTGTGCGTTCATGCCCGCGTGATTTGGCCTCATACATCGCCAAATCGGCATCGCGCAGCATGGCGTTAAACGAGTCATAGCGCCCATCATCATGCGCGACGCCAATGCTGGCTGTGACGCGCACAGGGCTGCTTTCCAGCCATTTTTGTTGGCGCAGCGCCAGGTGGATTTCTGCTGCTAATTGTTCGGCTAATCGCTTGCGATCAGGCCCATCCACAATCAGAGTAAATTCATCGCCTGCAAGACGGGCAAGATCAACATAATCGCCCTCAGGCGCACCCGGCTCGCTGATAGTAGCTCGGCTCACAATGTCCCGCAGCTTGTTCGCCATATCAATCAGTAATTGGTCGCCCGCGCCATGGCCTAGCGTATCATTGACGAGCTTAAACCCGTCCAAATCAATGAAGATAAGCGATGGTGCAGGCGCGCCGATCTGCCGGCAATCAGCAAAGCGTTGTTCAATTTGCAGCGCAAATGACGCGCGATTGGGCAGGCCAGTTAACGAGTCTTTAAGCGCACTGTCGCGGAGACGCTCTGCTTGCTGGCGGCGGCGGAACACCCCACCAATTTGCAACCCAGCTTGCATCAGCACATCAAGCAATTCGGGCTCTGGTGCTCGCTCATCCATTGAGAAAAATTCCAGCAAGGCCAGCAATTCCCGCCCGGAAACAATGGGAACGGTCAACATCGCCTTAAAATTTGCCTGCCTTGCTAGAACTGCGCGCGCAAAGCCGCGAAGACGGTCAATCCCCGGAGTCCAAATCGGCACATGGTCAACGCCCTTGAGGCCAATGGTCCGTGGGATGAAGCCAGGATCGGGAGGGCTAAGACGGATTTCTTGCGACGCTTTGATAAAGTCTTCAGCAGAGGCGCAGGTCGAGGCGTGCCAAATATTGGCGGGGCGCAAGAGTTTTGGGTCTGCGGCATCAGGAACCAGAACATTGCCAAAGGCGTAGCCCAGCGAGGTGCAGATATCGCGAATGGCGCGCCGCATCACTTCTTGCGGCTCTTCAACTTCATTTGCGAGAATTGCGATCTTATTCAGCAGCTCAATGCGTGACCGACTGGTGCTCAAATCGCGCAAACCGCGCTCGGCCAGTTTTTCGGCTTCGAGACGGGCCTGCTTCTCGCGCGCCAATTGGCGCTGTGCTTGCTGGAGCTGGGCTTCAGGCCCTGCGTCGCGCGCCTGCCAAGTTTGAGTGCTGGCAAGTCGATTCATCTTGGCCACACCACTTCCATGCGGCAGGCGCCATTGCCTCGGTGGGCGCATTCAGGGTGCGTCACCTCTACCTCCTCACCAAAGTAAAGCGCCACGCCTTGGATCAGACCTTGTGCCAGTCCGCACAGCTTTCGGGGCGAGCTATAGCCAATGCGCACCATGTCCGGCGCAATCGCAAAGCGGAAATGGGGGCAGCCTGCTCCTGCATAAAGTTTGCGGACTTCAGCTTGCACAATGCGATTGAGGGAAAGAAGAAAGGTGCGGCTGTCCGAGATCCCCTCCAGTATCGCGGGATAACGGTCTGCCATTCGGGCAAAGGCTGCTTCGCCAAAGGCAATCAGCATTTGCTCCCGGTCGCGGTTGGTAAAGCTGCCTGCTGTATCAATCAGTTTGAAGAAATCAGCATCGGGATAATCGCCAAGGGCAGCATAAACGCCACTGGCTCCCGTTGCTGTTAGCAAGTCATCCCAAGCGTCCGGCCCATAGGCCTCACCCAGCACGTCCTCTAACAGATTGAACATGATGCCTTTCACGCAAACCCGTCCCTGGTTGCCTCTTCGCCGGCCCCTGCCGGTTTTTCTCAATAAAACGGCCACCCTAACAAAAGATTTATATCGCCTGGCCTTTCCTCGGGCGCATCGAGCGACTATCTTGGCTTCATCCCCGGGGAGCCAGCTTTGGCTGAGAGGTGTGGGTAGGCGCCACACGACCCGCTGAACCTGATCCGGCTAACACCGGCGGAGGGAGCGGAGCGCGCCAGTAAAATTTGGGCGCAGGTCAGCCGCTGTCTTCGATAGTGATTTTGAGGAGACGAGCTGTGGCAGATATTTCGGCGCGCACGGAAATTGGCGTAACAACAGGCCCCATTCGCGGGTCGAAGAAGATTTACGTTGGCCCACACCGCGTTGCGATGCGCGAAATTCATCTGGAGCCCAGTTCAGGCGAGGCGCCGGTGCGCGTATACGATACCTCGGGCCCCTATACCGATCCGGACGCCGTCATTGATATTGCTGCGGGCCTTCCGGAAATCCGTCGCGACTGGATCCGCGGGCGCGGCGATGTGGAAGAAGTGCTGCAGCGCGAGGTGCGGCCTGAAGATAATGGCCAATTGGGGCCCGACCGCTCGGGTGGCGTGCCGCCATTCCCCAATGTGCGCAAAACTGTGCTGCGCGCCAAGCCGGGAATGAATGTTTCGCAGATGCATTATGCCCGTCGCGGTATCATCACGCCCGAAATGGAATATGTGGCGGAACGCGAAAATCTGGGCCGTGCCCGCTTGAAGGAATATCTGCGCGATGGCGAAAGCTTTGGCGCGGCCATCCCCGATTATGTGACGCCGGAATTTGTGCGCGATGAAGTGGCGCGCGGCCGCGCCATCATCCCTAGCAATATCAACCACCCGGAAAGCGAACCAATGGCAATTGGTCGCAATTTCCTTGTGAAGATCAATGCCAATATCGGCAATTCCGCCGTTGCCTCTGATGTGGCGACGGAAGTGGACAAGATGGTCTGGTCGATCCGCTGGGGTGCGGACACGGTGATGGATCTGTCGACCGGCCGCAACATTCACGACACGCGCGAATGGATTTTGCGCAACTCCCCCGTGCCAATTGGCACCGTGCCAATCTATCAGGCGCTCGAAAAAGTCGGCGGCGTTGCCGAGGACCTGACGTGGGAAGTGTTCCGCGACACGCTGATTGAGCAGGCCGAACAGGGGGTGGATTATTTCACCATTCATGCCGGCGTGCGCCTCGCTTATGTGCCGCTGGCCGCCAAGCGCGTGACGGGCATTGTGTCGCGTGGCGGCTCGATCATGGCGAAATGGTGTTTGGCGCACCATAAGGAAAGCTTCCTCTACGAGCATTTCGACGAGATCACCGAAATCATGAAGGCCTATGATATCGCCTATTCGCTCGGCGATGGTCTGCGGCCCGGCTCGATTGCAGATGCCAATGATGAAGCGCAATTTGCTGAACTTTATACGCTGGGTGAACTCACCAAGCGCGCTTGGGAACAAGATGTTCAGGTGATGATCGAAGGCCCCGGCCATGTGCCGATGCACAAGATCAAAGAAAATATGGACAAGCAGCTGGAAGCCTGTGGCGAAGCGCCTTTCTATACGCTTGGGCCGCTGACGACCGATATTGCGCCGGGCTATGACCACATCACCAGCGGTATCGGGGCGGCGATGATTGGATGGTATGGCACGGCGATGCTTTGTTATGTCACGCCCAAAGAGCATTTGGGCTTGCCGGATCGTGACGATGTGAAAGTGGGTGTCGTTACCTACAAACTCGCCGCCCATGCGGCTGATCTGGCAAAGGGCCACCCGGCGGCCAAGGTGCGCGATGATGCGTTATCGCGTGCGCGCTTTGAATTTCGCTGGCGCGACCAGTTCAATCTCAGCCTCGATCCCGATACGGCAGAGCAATATCACGACCAGACCTTGCCTGCCGAAGGCGCGAAAACGGCGCATTTCTGTTCAATGTGCGGGCCGAAATTCTGCTCGATGCGGATCAGCCAAGAAGTGCGTGATTTTGCCAAGCTGCAAAATCAGGGGGCAGAGAGCTTTGTCGCTGCGGAAGAAGCTGAAGCAGGCATGGCGCAGATGAGCAAAGTCTATGATGACACGGGGCGCGAGCTGTATCTTGGCGCAGGCGACCGCGAGCGGGATTGAAGCCTGTCTAAGCCATAAATTTGAAGGATATTTGGCAGAAGGCACGGGGAATGTGCCTTCTGCCACTTTGGTCTGGACCAGATGGCGGGTCCGGGCGGCATTTTGATCCGGAGCTCAAACAAACGGCAAGGCGCGATTGGTCCGTTTTAGAGTGAACCTCCCTTCAGATTGCCTTGACCTGGGCGGGCTGACGCGGTGAGAGGGGCTATGTGCAATCTCTATCGCCTTGATGTGCCAGCCAATATTCTGGGCGATGTGTTTTCGGCCGAGCTGGGGGGCGATGTTTGGGCAGGGGGCTATGTCGCGCCCGGCAGGCCCGCGCCTGTCATAATCCGGCAAGATAACCGGGTGCGCGCCATTGTGCCGCGCATGTGGGGCGTGCCGCCGCCGCCGCGCGTGGAAAAGCCCATCACCAACATCCGCAATTTAGAAAGCCCTTTTTGGATCGGTAGCTTACGCCATGTGGGCTCGCGCTGTTTGGTGCCGGTCACCTGCTTTCAAGAATGGGGTGGGCGGTCAGGTGCGCGGACACAGCCTTGGTTTTCGCTGCCCAGCCAGCCAGTTTTTGCTTTTGCGGGCATTTGGCGCGACAGCGAGGTGCCGAGCTTTGCTTTTCTAACTACAGAACCCAATCCGCTGGTGGGCAGCGTCCACCCC
>JBEDNE010000162.1:0-17800 GCA_041170745.1 Pseudomonadota bacterium | reverse complement strand
GCGCTTGTGTTCGGCCATGGCGGCACCCAGTTGCGCCGGCATTTGCCCAGTGACGCCACACTAACGCGGTGTGATCTCGAGAATGGGCCGGGCGTAGACCTTGTGGCCGAGGAAGATCGCCTGCCTCTGGCAGATGCCAGCCAAGATCTCATTCTGGCATGTGGTACGCTCGATACCATTGATGACTTACCCGGCGCGCTCATCCTGATCCGTCGCGCGCTGCGACCGGGCGGCCTTTTTCTGGGGGCAATCATGGGTGCAGGCAGCCTTGGGCAGTTGCGGACCCAGCTTCACACGGCTGAGGCTGACATAACGGGGCAAATGGCCTTGCGCTTTCACCCTCAAATTGATGTCCGGTCCGCCGGGGACTTGCTGTTCCGTGCCGGGTTTTCAACGCCAGTTGCGGATCAGGAGGATATCACTGTCAGCTATTCTAGCTGGTCACGGCTTCGGGCTGATATTCGAGGCACTGGCATCAGCAATGCACTTCAGACATGCCAACCCCTGCCCCGCGCCGTGGCACATCAGCTCCTTGCTGAAGCAACCACTGACACATGGCCCGAGCAATTCTCGCCAATTTATCTAACTGGCTGGGCTCCCAGCGCTGGCGAACACCGCCCTGCCGGACCCGTCAAATCCATTTTTTAAGGGCATCAACCAACGGAATATCAGCGGGCGGCATTGGCAAGTCCGCCATATCCTCCGTCTCCACCCACACAAGTGCCTCAGCTTCCAGAGCTTGGGGCTCCCCTTGCCAATTATGAACGAGATAGAGCAGCAATAGCATATGGGCATCGGCCTGCGCCTCGCTGGCGAAGGCAATTGCTGTCATATCCTCGGGACGAACCAATATGCCCAGTTCTTCCTCCAGTTCACGCGCCAAGGCTATTTCTGGACATTCTCCTTTTTCCAGCTTGCCGCCCGGAAACTCCCACAAGCCAGCCATGGCCTTACCTTGAGGCCGCTTTTGCAGAAGAATGCGCCCATCTGGCTTGGCCAAGGCTGCAGCCACAATCAGCCGCAACGTGATTTGGGGAGAAGGTGATACCATGTCAGGCCTATAATAAGGGCAAGATTGATGTGGCAACACCAACGCCCCCAACCGCTGGAAAACATTCTGTCTGGCTATTCACCATTTATTAGCACCAATCGGCGATAACGATCGAGATCCAGACAGGATCCATTGAGACTTGCTTCAACTCCAGGGGATAAGAAATGTTTTCGAGACTTCGCAAAATTCGTGGTGACGAAAAGGGCGCATCCGCAGTTGAATATGTGTTGATTGTGGTCATTGTGGCTGTCGGCATCATTACCGGCGTTCAGACTTTTGGCACCAACTTGTCGTCACGCTTCTCGTCGGTCGGCACAACCGTCAACACCGTGAAATAATCGAGTTTCTCTGGCTGTTGCGTGCCATTGCGACCAGAGGGAAAGGCGGGCTTGTTTGGCCCGCCTTTTTTATTTGCTCGATGTCGCAAAAGTCACGAGCTTTACCTTTTGGCCGGGCCTCAGCCCTTCTGCATCCGCGAGGCCATTGAGCACGCGAAAACGGTCTATCTGATAATCAGTATAGGCCATTTTTGCCGCCAGGCTCGGCACAGTATCGCCCGCCTTCACTGTGGCAATGGCAATCTGCCGTGGGCGAATAGCACCAGCCTCCTCGGCACTCAGCCGCCGAACGCTTTGAAACAAACCCTCAAATGGGGCCATCCCAACGCGTGTTATGGCAACCAGGTGATACGCCTGTGTCGGGCCAAATTCATATGCAAAAACAGTGACATCCACGGGGCCGGATGAGGTGTTTGCGCGGGCGATAGCATAGGATGTTGGCAGGCCATTCACGACTGTGCGGCGCGGGGCACTATAGGCAAGCTTAGCCTGCCCGCCCACTGATCGGAAAACCCGGTCTAAATAGGCGTCCAGATCCCCCTGATAGGGCCCAGCGGAAAACTGCGCCTGTCCGCCAGCACCATTGATGGAGACAGCCTTTGGACCGTTGGACAGCACATAGCCTGGTGGAGCGGTAAAAGCGAGGCGCAAACCGGGGTGCTGAAAGCTTCGCCCCTCAACCATTCCCTGTTGCGGGTCATCATCATACATGATGCCGTCCAACATCTGGAGAAAAGCCTCGCGGTTGGTTTGACGCCCCTGCGCGACCACCTCAGACGCCTTCTGCCGCGCCCGAACAACACGGCTTGCAGGGTCAGGGTGCGTGCTGGCCCATTCTGGTAAGGCCTTGTCATTGCGCCCGTCGCGACGGGCGTCCAACGCCGTTTGGCTGGCCAATGATGCCAGCATCGTTGAGGCGGCCAGAGGTTCATAGCCGCTGCGCGCGAGGTACCTAATCCCCAAATCATCCGCTTCATATTCCTGCGCGCGCGAATAGCTAAGGACATAACGTTGAGCGAGCGCACTGCCCAATTGCTGGCCGAGACGGGCACCATTATCACCCAGCAAAACGCCGCCCAACACAGTTGCCAAAATCGCACCCAGACCAGCCCGGCCGGCCTTTGCATTCCGTTTTTGGGAATGGCGGGCAGCGACATGGCCCACCTCATGCCCCAATACAGACGCCAACTCAGCCTCATTATTCATCAAAGCCATCAGCTGCCGGGTCACGTAAACATAGCCCCCGGGGATCGCAAAAGCGTTGTTCACTGGGGAATTGAGCAACGAAATCGTAAATTCATTCGGCGCAGCGGCTAGGCCCGATTGTGCTGCGACAATACGTCCAACCCGCGTCACATAGGCGCTTTGGGGCCCGTCATATAAACCGCCAAATTCTTCCAGCAATTGCGGATGCGCCTTTGCCCCTTCGGCCTTATCCCGCGCCGAAATGGATTGGGGTGTCGCAACACCCGGCTGTTGCGCCGTGGTGCTGGTGGTGCAGGCGGCCGCCGCCAAAGCCAGGCACGCTGCGCCATAAAGCCAAGTCTTCATCAGTCACTCCCTGTCGCCAGAGCCGATCTGGCAGCATGAAGCAGATCAGAGCACGCCCATAGCAAGAAATTTTTCTCGCCGTTCACGACGCAGGCTTGCTGCATCCTTGCCAGCCAGTGCATCCAATGACTTAGCAATGGCTTTGCCAAGAGCGCTGATTGCTTCAGCAGAAGAACGATGCGCGCCGCCCACAGGTTCCGGCACAATTTCATCTGCAATGCCCAGGCGGAGCAAATCCTGTGCAGTGATTCGCATCGCCTCGGCTGCATCCGAGGCTTTTTCAGCGGTACGCCACAAAATCGAGGCGCAGCCTTCAGGAGAGATGACCGAATAGACAGCGTGCTCAAACATCAACACATGGTTGGCCGCCGCCAAGGCCACGGCCCCGCCAGAGCCACCCTCGCCGACAATTGCGGCAACCATAGGCACGCCCAGTTCAAGACATTTTTCGGTAGACCGCGCAATTGCTTCGGCCTGACCACGCTCTTCGGCCTGCACCCCAGGAAAGGCGCCAGATGTGTCGACTAAGGTCACAACTGGCACACCAAAGCGGTCGGCCAATTCCATCAAGCGGATGGCCTTGCGATAGCCCTCGGGCTTACCCATGCCAAAATTATGCTTGATGCGCGACGTGGTATCATCGCCTTTTTCATGGCCAATCACCATAACCCGACGCCCGCCCAGACGGCCCAAGCCACCCAGAATGGCTTGATCATCAGCAAAGGCGCGATCCCCAGCCAAAGGCATGAAATCTTCAATCATGCCTGCCACAAAATGCTTAAAATGGGGCCGCTCAGGATGACGCGCAACTTGCGTCTTCTGCCAAGGCGTCAGCTTTGCGTATGTTTCACGCAGAAGCTTGTTCGCCTTTGCCTCCAGCTTCTCAATTTCTGGGCCAATATTTGCCGTATCCGCGCTTTCGCGCAGTTCGGCAATTTTCGCCTGAAGTTCGGCAACGGGCTTTTCAAATTCGAGCAGTGCAACCATGGCTAAGCGGTTAGGAGCGCCGAGGCCGAACGTCAACGAGTGGATGGCGTGAATTCACCAGATCAACCAATCGTTGGCGGTCAACATGCGTATAAATCTCAGTCGTTGCGATATCTGCGTGACCCAAAAGCATTTGCAGGGCCCTTAGATCAGCTCCGCCTTCCAATAAGTGGGTGGCAAAGGCATGGCGCAGCACATGCGGACTTACCCGGTCGGGCGATATCCCAGCGGCGCACGCAAGATCCTTAATCATTTGAAACAACCGGACCCGGCTTAAATGCGTTCGTCCTGAAGGAAACAGCCAATTGCTGCCCGCAGGCCGCACATTCACCCAGTCAGCAACGGCGGCCCGGGCACGGTCAGACACCGGAACAAGCCGTTCTTTGTCCCCCTTACCTCGCAAAATTGCAAATGGGCGATCTGCAACAATTGCCCGAACGTCAAGCGACACGGCCTCGGTCGCCCGCAAGCCAGACCCATAAAGAATCTCAACGAGCGCGTGAAGGCGAATATCGCTCGGCTTTGGGTTTGCGGCCTGCCGCCGCCGATCTAATTCCGCGAACAGGGCTGATATGTCTGCATGACTCAAGGTTTTGGGCAATGGCCTGCCGCGGCTGGGGCGCGGCAGGGCCGAAGACGGATCGTCCGGACGATGCCCCTCCTCCGCCAAAAACGCATAGAAGCGCCGCAAAGCCGATGATTTTCGAGCAACAGACGTTGCGGCCAAGTCCGCCCACTGCTCTGCCAAATGGTGTAAATCCGCAGCCTGTGCAGCATGGAGGCGTCCAGACAATAGCGAGGATGCAGCCCGCAAGTCTGACTGATACGCCATTAAGCTGTTCCGTGCGGCCCCCGCTTCGGCTGACATCATTTCCAAGAAGCGCGCAATGAGCCGAAGGTCGTCACCAGGGTGCATATCAGGCGCGCGCAATGGCCTCAGCCGCAATCATACGCGCCTCAGGCTCTAGCCCAACACGTCGCAGCGCCGAAACAATGTGGTAAAGATGTTCTGGCGGAATATCCGCCCATCGATTGGCTTGCAGGCCAGCCGCACATAGCACGGCCACTGCCCCCGGCGCCCGCAGGCGAACGGCCCGCTCCAACGCATCAGTCCACGCGGTCCGTTTGCTCAAAGACACATCAAAATTCTCTGCCATGCCCGGCAGGGACGAAGACGAAACTCGGCCAAGCCCAGCCAAGCCTGCAAACAACATTTGGGCGCGTAACTCGCCATTATTTTCGCTGGCCTTGCCAAAATCGTCAATTCGGCTGGCTGTTATGCCTGAAATTGGACGCGGACTGGCCACCGCCAAATAGCCCCAAGACACATCATCTCCGGCGTCCGTGATGACGGGCAGCCACCGAACCGCATAGCGATCTAATCCGGCGGCAAGCATTGACACAATCAACTCCGGCGCTTGATCTGCCAAATCTGCAGAGGGGCGAATTCGCGCAGCTGCCCGCGCCGTTGCAATCCGTCGCGCATAGGATTGCCAATCCCCATTGGTTTCAAACCGCCACAGGCGTGACATCGCGTCGACCCGCGCCTCTTCATCCCCGCCCACATAGCTATCGCGCAGAAGATCAAACAATGGATTGCCCTGATCTGCCGGATCTTGCTCAGCAAAGGCCGCGCCATAAAAATCAACCAATGCCGCGCTTGAGAACACACCCATAGCGGCGGCCCGCTCGGCATCTGGCAGGCGCTGTGTATAGCTTAACAATGGCGCCTGTGCCCGCCATGCCTGCACCCGAACATCCACTGATTGCATCAACCGATCTGGAATTTGCAGCCCTGTGGCCGTTGCCAAACCATAGCGCCAAACATTGAGTGTCCGAATATCGTCCCAATTAATCGTAACAGAACGGCGGGCATCCTGCGCTGCACCAACAACTTTTTCTGCCAGCAGAACATCTACATCATTATCACCCCGGCGGCTCCGCGCGCGGTCGAGCTGTGCCGTGGCGAGCGATCCTTCGCCAGAAAAGGCGGAACACATGGCGCGCGCCAAGGTCCAGGCTGTGTCGCGATTGGCAGTGTCAACACCGGACGTCATGGGGCACAAAGCCGCCGGATCTGCCGACGCGAGGCTTGCCTGCATACCAAAGGCATAAAGCGCCGGACTATATTGATCGACATCCACTGCCTGAACCAAGCCACGCGCGGACACCGCTTCGCCCATGCGCACCAATAGCCATGCTCGCTCTGCTGCCCAATCGGCGCTGGAGACATTCGCTGGCGTCTGCGCCCGGCTGAGCAACGCACGGCGCAGCACAATTGCCCCCCAACGTGACGCAATTGGCGCATCCAAACGCCGCATCACACGCGCCAAATATTGACCATTCACCCCCTGAAAGGCACCACCCCCCATATCGCCATCGCGCGCGCCCAACAGCCCAACGCGATTTGCGGACCGGCGGGCTTGCGCTGGAATATCCGATAGGGCGGCAAGAGCAGCCGCCTCTTCCAAAGCGGTATCCGTGCTCGTCAGTTGCGCAGAACCAGCCAGCGGATCACTCGGCACTGGCGCGGCGGCTCCGGCCCCTTCTGCAGGCCGCACGGCAGCAGGGGCGGCCGGAGCAGAGCGCGCTGGCGCCTGTGGCCGTGCAGTCGGCGCAGGATCAGTGCGGCGTGGCGGCGCTTCTGGCGCATCTCCAAAGCCCGGCGGCAAGATTGATTCGGGTCGATCTTGCCCAAGCGCGGGCAAGGCCAACGCAATTGCAACACAGGCCGAGGCCCAAAGGCCATAAGAGATTGGCTTACGCGCCATTATATCTACCAACATTTCTTCGCATCAGGAGGTCGCCTTTTGCCCGATAGGCCCGCTCTGTGTATAGCCCCCAATCATGAAGTCCAGACGCCCCTCTTCAGATGATCTAAATGCCAAGCCAATTGCCCTGGTGGGCATGATGGGCGTTGGAAAGACAAGCATTGGCAAGCGTCTTGCGCAAAAGCTGGACCTGCCCTTTGTCGATGCCGACCAAGAGATTGTCGACGCAGCTGGACTGTCGATACCAGAAATCTTCGAGAAATTTGGAGAACCTCATTTCCGAGATGGGGAGCGGCGCGTGATTGCGCGTTTACTGGATGGCTCGCGCAAAATCATTGCAACCGGCGGTGGTGCCTTCATCAATTCTGAAACCCGGCAGCTGATGCTCGACCGCGCAATTGTGATCTGGCTTGATGCTGACATCAACACACTGGTTGAGCGCACAGCGCGCAAAAATGACCGTCCTCTATTGGCACAGGGCGACCCACGCGAGATTCTGACGCGGCTGGCAGCTGAGCGGAACCCCATTTATGCCGAGGCCCATATCCATGTGAAAAGCCTCTCTAATCCGCATGAAGCAACGCTGGACAAGATTTTAAAGGCGCTGAAATGACAACGACAGTAAATGTTGGGCTAGGCGCCCGCAGCTATGACATTGTAATTGGCGCCGGGCTTATTGACCAAGCGGATCGCTCTATCGCGCCGCTTTTGGCGGGCAGGCGCCCGATTATCATTACGGACGACCAAGTGGCGGCGACCCAATTGCCACGCCTAGAGCGCGCTTTAGGAGCCGATTGCCAAGCCATCATCCTGCCTGCGGGGGAAGCGACGAAAAGTTGGCAGCAATTAGAACGCTTAACGGATGCCTTGCTCAATTTGGGCGTCGAGCGGAGTGATAAGCTGATTGCGCTGGGCGGCGGCGTTATTGGCGATCTGGTTGGCTTTGCAGCCTCTATTCTAAAGCGGGGTTGTGGTTTTATTCAGGTGCCAACGACGCTGCTGGCCATGGTCGACAGCTCGGTCGGCGGAAAAACTGCAATTAATGTGCGTGCCGGGAAAAACTTAATTGGCAGCTTTCACCAGCCCTCTTTGGTCGTCATTGACCCCAGCGTTCTTGCCACATTGCCTGATCGGCACATGCGTGCGGGCTATGCCGAAATTGTAAAATATGGGCTGATTAACGACGCCGCCTTTTTCAATTGGTGCGAAAGCCATGCCGCAAAGCTCTTGGCGCGAGATCCAGACGCGCTGGCCACGGCCATTGCCCATAGTGTGCGGACCAAGGCCGAAATTGTCGCCGCGGACGAGCGCGAAACCAAAGATCAGCGCGCCCTGCTGAACCTTGGCCATACCTTTGGCCACGCGCTTGAGGCGGATACGGGCTTTTCGGAAACATTATTGCACGGGGAAGCTGTTGCGGCGGGAATGGCGCTGGCCTTTGGGTTTTCTGCCGCCACTGGGCGGTGTGCGACAGCTGATGCCAACCGCGTGACACAGCATTTAGACGCCATTGGCTTGCCAGCCAGCTTGGCGGCGGCCCATGTTACTGGCAATGGGGCCGCTTTAGTTGCCCATATGCTGCACGATAAGAAAATGGCGGCGGGTACCCTGCCCTTCATTCTCGCGCATGGGATTGGCCAATCCTATGTGGATCGCACCGTCAATCTGGCGGATGTCGCCCAGTTTTTAGATGCGAGCCGGGCCTAACCCCGCAAAAAACGCCAGCCAAGCCACAGCCAGCCAAGTATCATCGCCGCACCGCCGATAGGGGTAATTGCCCCCAGCCAGCGAGGTGCGCCCAATGCCATGGCATAAAGCGTCACGGCAAATAGCGCAGCGCCGCCCAACAGACACCATAAGGCGCCCTGCGTTTCCTTGGTCAGCGCCAAAACTGCAATCGCGTGAACAAGCAGATAGAAGCTGCCCGTCTTCAGCCAGTCCGCGGCGTCGCCTTGTGCCGCGTGCGCGCCAAAGGCCCCTGCTGCAATGGCCATGGCAGCTGCAAATGCAGCCATAGTCTGGATCATAGGGCCTCCAGTGCAGCCTGGACTGCTGCTTCAAATGGCAAGCAAATGGCCCCATGCCGCCCCGGATGGGCGCGGGCTGCCGCCAATATCTCAATGCCCGGCCAATGAGGTGGCTCTGCCCGCTGATCTGATAGCCATGCCGCAAGGTCAGCCGCAATTTGAGCAAGCTCAGGCCCCGATTGCCCTAGGATATGCGCGCCCAAAAGGCAGGCTGACGCTTGGCCCAAGGCACAGGCCCGCACATCTTGACCAAAGGCGCAAATCCGCCCGGCATCGTCCAGCTGCACGTCTACCACGATGCGGCTACCGCACACGGGCGCGCGACGATCGACACGATGCGCAGGCGGCCCCAACAGACCTAGATGCGGAATAGAGGCGGCCAGCCTTAAAATATCAGTCGTGTAAAGCGCCGAGGCCATGGCTTAGCGCGCGCGCGCCGACTGGGATTGGGGCTTTACAGTCTGGCGTTCCTTCACAAAATCAACCAGTGCGCGCGAGCTGGCCGACAAAAGTGGGAATGTGCGGCTTTGCGACATCCAGTCTGGCCGCTCTGCGGCTGCCCCGTAAATGACATTATACCCCAGCGTGAAAAACAAAAACGCAACGCTGGCTAAGACCAGCCCTTTCACTGCCCCAAAGCCAAAACCAAGGACGCGATCAAAAGAGCCAACAAAGCTATTGCGCGTTTGGCTGCCAATCCGCCGGGCTGCCATGCGGCCACCAAACATTGCGAGCCCAAAAACCAACGCTGCGGCCAAGGTGGAGGCCCCAGAGGCGGTGCCCACCGTCTTTTCAAGCGACGCTGCAACAGGCGCGTGGAACAGCCGCACCGCGCCAATGGCAAACACCCAAGCTGCAAGCGACAACGCCTCCGTCACGAACCCGCGCGAAAAGCCCAGAATGCCAGCGCCGCCCATCAACAACAGTACAATGATATCCAAAGAAGTCATGATGCTTGGCTATCCCCGTCCTAACAGATGGTCAACGAATTGCCCCAAGGTGCGGAAAGATTGCGTGGATAGGCCCGCAGCGTCAGGCAGCCCGCCTGCCGGAACCATGGCCTTTTCAAAGCCGAGCTTTGCCGCCTCTTTCAACCGCAGCCCCGCATGCGCAACTGGCCGAATTTCACCCGAAAGCGCCACTTCTCCAAAGGCAATTGTGTCAATTGGCACGGGCCGTTCCGTCCAGGCAGAAATCAGCGCTGCGGCCACCGCCAAATCCGCAGCCGGGTCTGACAAGCGATACCCCCCTGCAATGTTAAGATACACCTCTGCCGATGAGAGTGACAGGCCACAGCGCGCTTCTAAAACGGCAAGAATCATTGCCAGCCGCCCGGAATCCCAACCCACCACCGCGCGGCGCGGCGTGGCCCCGCTGGCCAGACGCACGGTCAGCGCCTGCACTTCGACCAACACGGGCCGTGTGCCTTCCAAAGCAGGGAATACTGTTGTGCCGGTTACGCTTTCATCCCGATGGGTCAGGAACAGCGCAGATGGATTGCCTACTTCGGTTAGCCCGCCTGCTTCCATCGCAAACACACCAATTTCATCCGTCCCGCCAAAGCGATTCTTGATGGCACGAAGGATGCGATACTGGTGGCTTCGCTCCCCCTCAAAGCTCAGCACGGTATCAACCATATGTTCCAGCACGCGGGGGCCTGCAATTGCACCATCCTTGGTCACATGGCCCACCAGCACAATCGCAGTGCCGCGTTCTTTCGCGAAACGAATAAGCTCTTGTGCTGACGCGCGAACTTGGCTGACGGTGCCCGGCGCCCCCTCAATCAAATCGCTGTGCATGGTCTGAATGGAATCAATAATCGCCAAAGCCGGGGGCGTGCCGGCGCTCAAGGTCGTTAAAATATCACGCACAGACGTGGCGGCCCCCAGTTGCACGGGCGCACGGCCCAGGCCCAGTCGCTGGGCGCGCAGGCGCACTTGGTCAGATGCTTCTTCGCCCGAAATATAGGCAACCGCCCGCCCCTGCTCTGCCAATCGTGCGGCCGCCTGCAGCAAGAGGGTGGATTTACCAACCCCCGGATCCCCGCCGATGAGCGTTGCAGACCCAGCGACAAATCCACCACCCAAAGCGCGATCAAGCTCAGCAATGCCCACCGGCATTCGGTCTGGCAGGCGCACATCCGTGTCCAGCCCCACCAAATCAATCCATTGCCCGCCGCCTTGCAAGTCATGCTTGGCTTTAAAGGGAGTGATCACCGCACCAGCCTCTTCAACAATGCAGTTCCATTCCGAGCAATCAAGGCATTGCCCAGCCCATTTGGCGCTGACGCTCCCGCAGTTCTGGCACACAAAGCGTTTTTGAACTCGCGCCATCACGACCCCTTAAATACGAACGAAAGAAGAACATAGAAGTCAGGTCGCTCGGGGTCAATGACTCACCGCGCACGCCACTTCCTCGACAAGCGCCAACAAATCCCTATCTTAGGCGCGTGCGGGAAAAAGAACTCAGACTGGCGCTCATTTGCTATGGCGGCATCAGCCTTGCCGTCTATATGCACGGGATTACCAAAGAAATTTGGAAACTGGCCCGCGCCAGCAGATCCTTTCATGCTGGCCGCGATGATTTGCGTCCATCAGAACGTATTTACAATGACTTACTGGTCGATATTGAGAGAAAATATCAGCTAAAATTGCGCGTTCTGACAGATATTGTGACCGGCGCCAGCGCGGGCGGCATTAATGGCATTTTCTTGGCGCAAGCTATTGCCAAGGGCCAGTCGCTCGAACCCCTTACGGACTTGTGGCTTGAAAAAGCCGATGCCGACGTCCTGCTTGATCCAGATGCCCGCCCAATTGGGAAGCTTACAAAATTTTGGGCGGCGCCCATTGCGTGGTTCTTTACGCGCAAGCCGGGTGGCACCGTTGATACAATGGTCGGCCTTGAAGCGCGAGAGGAAGTCCGCGCCAAATTAAGCCGCTTTGTGCGGGCGCGCTGGTTTGAGCCTCCCTTTTCGGGGGCCCATATGTCGAGCCTTATCTTTGATGCGTTAGAGGCTATGCAGGCGGGACCCAGCGATGCGCCCCTATTGCCGCCAGATCAGCCATTAGACTTGGCTGTTACAGTGACCGATTTTCACGGCCATCCTGAAAAACTGCATCTTAACTCACCCGCCGAAGTGGTGGAACGCGAACATCGGCTTGTTTTGCGGTTCCGGCATGATGAAGGCCAAGACCAAAGCCTTGGCAGCCTAGCCTCGCTGACACTCGCCGCCCGCGCCACATCAAGCTTTCCGGGTGCTTTCCCGCCGCTGACTCTTGCTGAAATTGACCAGCTTGTTGACGTGCGCGGGGCGGACTGGGCCGACCGGGCTGATCTTGTTGCGCAAATTGCGCCGCGCACTGGCTCTGCACCAGAAACTTTGGCACTGGTGGATGGATCGGTGCTGGCCAATGCGCCATTCCGGGCCGCGATTGACGCCTTGCCAGACCGCCCCGCCCGCCGCGAAGTGGACCGGCGCTTCGTCTTCATTGATCCCAAACCCGGCATTCGCGCGATTGCCATGCCGCGCGTTGGCGATGCTGCAGGCCCCGGCTTCTTCTCAGCCATTTTGGGTTCTTTGTCTGATTTGCCGCGGGAACAGCCAATCCGCGACAATTTGGAAACGCTGCATGCACGGTCCATCCGTATTCGGCGGTTGCAACAGATTGTGGATGCACTCGGCCCTGAGGTGGAGCAGTATATTCAAGCCCTTTTTGGGCTGAACTTCTTTCTCGACACACCCACTGCGCGGCGGCTCGCCCAATGGCGGGCCAAAGCACATGACCGCGCCAGCCGAGATGCCGGCTATGCATATGCGGGATACGCTCATCTAAAATTGTCGGGCATTGTCGAGGGCTTGGCAGATTTAGGCGCGCGTTTGAGCGCGATGGATGAGCAGGCAGCCGACGCCTTTCGGCGCGACTTATGGCAGCATGTTCGCGAGCTTAAGGCAGACCAGATTAAGTCCGTGGCGGCCCAGAAAAATGCACCTGCCACCCGCTTTTTTCAGCAGCTCGACCTTGGCTTTCGCATTCGCCGCTTGCGGTTTCTCGCCCGTCAAATGACAGAATTGGTGGATCAAGGGCTTGTCGACGAGGCCGATCTTCATCCTCTGCGCACGGCACTTTATGCGGGCCTTGGGGAATTGATCGATCTGCAAACCCTCTCCACTTATAAGTCAATGGCCTGGACATCGGCTGCAAGTTTTCTGGACGCCATAGCGACGCTCCAAAACCTGCCTGAGCGCGATAAGCAGTTGGATGCTGCCCTTGCCGCAGCTTTCGCCAAATGCCCCAAGGCCCAGCACCGCCCCTTATTGCTAAGCTATTTGGGATTTCCGTATTTTGACATCGCTACTCTGCCCATGCTGCAGGGCGAAGGACTGGATGAGTTTAACCCCATTCGTGTCGACAGAATTTCGCCAGATGATGCAACGGCGTTGCGCACAGGGGGCGCCGCCGCGACCTTAAAAGGCATTGAACTCAATAGTTTTGGGGCCTTTTTCAGCCGAAAATACCGCGAGAATGACTATCTCTGGGGCCGCCTTCATGGGGCAGACCGATTAATTGATATTGTGTGCTCCACACTGCCCAGCCCCATTGCACAGGCCGATCTTGCGGCCGCAAAAGGCCGTATTTTCAAGGCGATATTAGAGGAAGAGGCAGGCCGTTTGACCAATATCCCCGATTTAATTGCCAGCCTGCGCCAAGAGATTGTGACGCGCGGACTCGCAAAAGCTGACGACTGCGCCTAATCTACTGGCGAGTGAGGGAGTAAGGCGACCATGCAGTTTTTGAAAACCATTTTCTGGGTTGCCCTTGCCGTCCTGCTGGCTGTGTTCACTGTCAGCAATTGGACCCCAATCACCATCACACTGTGGAGCGGGCTGATATTGGAAACCTTTTTGCCAATTCCTGTCTTTCTGGCGATGTTGCTTGGCTTTTTGCCCTATTTCATTCTCCATCGTGCAACACGCTGGTCGCTGCAACGGCGCTTGGCCCAAATGGAGCGGCAATTGGCTGAAACGCGCGCGCTCATGGCGCCAAGCTCCACAGAAAAGAAAGAAAATGGCGCGATTCCCCCTTCCGCTGCCCCCATTGCCGTGCCACCGGGGGTTTTATGAGCAGCCCCATTTATGTCGCTATCGACACGCCCGATTTTGATCAGGCCAAAGCCCTTATTTCCAAAGTGAAGCATCATGTTGGCGGCATTAAGCTTGGCCTAGAGTTTTTCATGGCCAATGGAAAAAATGGTGTGCTTGATATGGCACATCTCGGGCTGCCGATCTTTCTGGACCTGAAGTTTCACGACATTCCCAACACCGTTGCCAAAGCAATTCAGGCGCTGCGCCCAATTGAACCGGCCATTTTGACCGTCCATGCCGCAGGCGGGCGGGCGATGATGGAAGATGCCAAGGCGGCGGCACCCAAGGGAACCAAAGTTGTGGGCGTCACCGTTTTAACGAGCCTCGATGGGGCAGACTTGAACAGCATTGGCGTGCCCGGCAATCCGCATGACCAGGTGGAACGGCTCACGCGCTTAGCAATGGAATCCGGGCTGGATGGCGTTGTCTGCTCTGGCAATGAAGTGGCCGCTGCCAAGAAAATATGGCCTCACGGCTTTTTTGTCGTGCCCGGTGTTCGCCCAGCAGATGGCGTTGTGGGGGACCAGAAGCGCGTTGTGACCCCGCGTCAGGCCTTGGATAATGGGGCGTCCATTTTGGTCATTGGCCGTCCCATCACGCAAGCAGCTGATCCGGATGCTGCGGCTCGAGCGATTGACGCCACAATCTGACCATGCCGATCCAGAGCAAGATTTGCGGCATTACGACGCCGGAGGCGCTGGACGCCGCACTCTCTGGCGGGGCAAGCCATGTTGGATTTGTTTTCTTCCCCAAAAGCCCAAGAAACATTTCCATAGCCAACACGCAAGCGCTTCTGAAAAAGCTGCCACAATCTGTTAAATCAGTGGCATTAGTTGTTGATCCTGAAGCAGAATTTATTGATACCCTCATGAGGGACTTACCAGGGCTAACGGCCCTGCAATTTCACGGGGATGAGCCCCCCAATCGCCTTGCCGGCTTGCGTGGCCAAGGGTTGGAGATCTGGAAGGCTGTCCCCATTCGGACCCAAGCTGACCTGATGAAAGCCGCCGACTATAAGGGTGCTGCGGATTACATCTTATATGATGCAAAACCACCCAAAGGCGCTGATTTACCGGGCGGAACGGGACAGCGTTTTGATTGGACTCTGCTCCAAGGCGTGCGCCACCCTCTTCCGTGGATATTGGCCGGAGGGCTAGATGCACATAATCTGGCAGAGGCCCGTCAGATGACTGGCGCAGATTTTTTTGACGTATCTTCAGGGGTTGAGTCCGCACCCGGCATCAAGGATGTGGACAAGATCGCCGCATTCCTTAAAGCAGCCAGCAACTTATGACACTCAGCAACTCACTTCGCACGCAGCCCGACGATCGCGGGCATTTTGGGGCTTTTGGCGGGCGCTATGTCGCTGAAACGCTGATGCCACTCGTTCTTGAACTGGAACGCCATTATGAGGCAGCAAAGGCTGATCCTGCTTTTGCGGCGCAGTTTAACGATTTGCTGACTCATTATGTTGGCCGCCCAAGCCCGCTTTATTTCGCAGAACGACTTACCGAAGAACTGGGCGGCGCAAAAATCTATTTTAAGCGCGATGAACTGAACCACACGGGCGCCCACAAAATCAACAACTGCATCGGCCAGATTTTGCTGGCGAAGCGCATGGGAAAGACCCGAATTATCGCTGAAACTGGTGCCGGGCAGCATGGCGTGGCAACAGCCACTGTAGCGGCGCGGTTTGGCTTGCCCTGCGTCATCTATATGGGCGCACGCGACATCGAGCGCCAAGCCCCCAATGTGTTCCGCATGAAGCTGCTCGGCGCAGAAGTGCGCGCAGTTGAGAGTGGCTCACGCACGTTGAAGGATGCAATGAACGAGGCGCTGCGTGATTGGGTCGCCAATGTGCATGACACCTTCTACATTATTGGCACGACTGCAGGCCCCCATCCCTATCCAGAACTGGTCCGCGATTTCCAATCCGTCATTGGCAAAGAAACCCGCGTCCAAATGCTGGAACGTGAGGGGCGGCTGCCAGATTTGCTCGTTGCAGCCATTGGTGGCGGCTCGAACGCAATTGGCCTTTTCCACCCCTTCTTGGATGACAAAGATGTGGAAATGCTGGGCATTGAAGCCGCTGGTCATGGGCTGGACAAGCAGCACGCGGCCAGCTTGGCCGGCGGTTCTCCAGGCATTCTCCATGGCAACAAAACCTATTTGTTGCAGGATGAAGATGGCCAAATTGATGAAGCGCACAGCATTTCTGCCGGGCTGGATTATCCGGGCATAGGGCCGGAGCATGCGTGGCTGCGCGATATTGGGCGCGTGAAATATGATAGCGCGACTGACACCGAGGCGCTCTCTGCCTTCCAATTGCTCTGCCGTACCGAAGGGATTATTCCCGCGCTGGAACCCAGCCATGCGTTGGCAGCCGTTGCACGCATTGCGCCGAAAATGGCTGCTGATAAGCTGATCGTGGCCAATTTGTGCGGCCGGGGAGACAAGGACATCTTCACCGTGGCCGAGGCTTTGGGAGTAAAGATGTGAGCCGCCTTTCTGCTGCGTTTGCCAAGGGCCGCCCAGCGCTTGTCACCTTTGTGACAGGGGGCGACCCCAGCCCTGAGGCGACGGACGCTATTTTGGACGCGCTCGTTGCTGGCGGCAGCGATGTGATTGAGCTTGGCATGCCCTTTACAGATCCAATGGCAGATGGCCCCGCCATTCAGCTCGCAAATCTGCGGTCTTTGGGCGCGGGCACGACCACGGCAGATCTGTTTGCGATCGCCAAGCGGTTTCGGGCGCGCCATGCCGATGTCCCCTTGGTGCTGATGGGATATGCCAACCCAATGACCCGACGCGGGCCGGATTGGTTTGCCACTGCCTGCAAAGACGCAGGCGTGGATGGCGTCATTTGCGTAGATCTGCCGCCGGAAGAAGATCAGGATCTTGGCCCTGCCCTGCGTGCGGCTGAAGTTGATTTCATTCGTCTGGCCACGCCTACGACGGATGCGGCGCGCCTGCCCGAGGTGTTAAAGGCTGCCTCTGGCTTTCTTTATTATGTTTCCGTTGCCGGAATTACAGGGCTGCAACAGGCTGCAACTGCAAGTGTTGCGCAAGCTGTTGCCCGTTTGAAAGCCTCGACCGATCTGCCCGTTGCCGTTGGCTTTGGCATCCGCACGCCAGACCAAGCAGCAGCTATTGGCCAAGTGGCGGATGCTGTGGTGGTCGGGTCAGCCATTGTTGATCTGGTCGGCCAGCATGGCGCGCAAGCGGCTGGCCCCGTCTGCGAGTATGTCGCATCACTTCGCGCCGCTGTAGATGGCGCCCAAAAGGAGAAAGTAGCATGAACTGGTTAAGCCGCGTCCGCAACGCGCTTCCCTTCATGGCTAAGCGCGAGACTGAGGGCAATTTGTGGAACAAATGCCCGTCTTGTTCCCAGATGGTTTTCATCAAGGAATATGAAGAAAATCTGTCTGTCTGCACCGTTTGCGGCCATCATGGTCGTATCGGACCCAAGGCGCGCTTCCCGCAGATCTTTGACAATGCCCGCTGGACTGTGCTGCCAACGCCACGTGTGGCAGAAGACCCGCTAAAGTTCCGCGACACCAAAAAATATGTCGATCGCATCAAGGCGGCGCGCGCGTCGACGGGCGAACAGGACGCTCTCATCAACGCGCGCGGCACGATCATGGGCCATAAGGCTGTGGTGGGCGTGCAAGACTTTGCCTATATGGGCGGATCAATGGGCGTTGCCGTGGGGGAAGCCTTTATTGCAGGCGCAACGGCCGCAATTGACGATAAATGCCCCTATATCATTTTTACCGCAGCCGGCGGCGCGCGGATGCAGGAAGGCATTTTGTCGCTGATGCAAATGCCGCGCACGACCGTGGCCATTGCCATGCTACGCGAAGCCAAATTGCCGTATATTGTCGTTATGACTGACCCAACAACGGGTGGCGTCACGGCGAGCTATGCGATGC